>DAOTUB010000352.1:0-30340 GCA_034437455.1 Anaerolineae bacterium
GCGGGTAAAGAAAGGCTTGTCTAGGACTTGAATCCTGAACAGACAGGCCAAACCCCTATATATACCGGTTCGCCAAGCGAAGAACGTATATGTGGTGGTAGGCTAAAAACTTTTATCCAAAGTCCAATAATGCAACAGTGAGGCTTTGAGTGCTCGTCATTCCGAGCGGAACGGAGCGGAGCGTAGTGGAGTCGAGGAATCTCCGTTTTCGCATGCAAAACGAAACGCAGAGATTCCTCGACTCCGTTGGTCGCTCGGAATGACGCAAATCGTTGAAATCTCGTTGGAGTACTAATCAGCGGTTGCCTCGGGCAAAGTTGCGCAGCAGTATGCCGATGCCGATGGCGATGATGATCATTGGAAAGACCAGATCCGCGCGGACCAGGTTCCCCAATCCGATGCCCAGCAGGATAAAGCCTACAATGAGGCTCCCTCCCACCGGTCGCCGGTAGGCCGGCACGAGGAGGCGAACGGCCACTTCGAGGAGCACGATCAGCCCGGCCCCGATGAATGCAAGCCCCCATCCGTCCATCCACTCAAAGCGAGCGAAGAGCCCCAGGTTGGCGGCGAGGAACGCCAGCCCGGCCCAGATAAGGATCGAGGCCCACACTACGGCGCTGAGGGGATCGCGGCGCCACTTTTCCTCCAATCCTCTTTCCTTTTCATCTTCTTTTTCTGCTTCTTTCTCTTCCTCTTTTTTCTCTGCCTTACCGGGTCGCTCGTAGCGCCAATCGTCCTCAGGCCAGTCGTCGTTATCGAATGATTGCTGTGGATCAGACATAGGTTCCTCCTCTCATTGGACCTGGAATTATGAACCACAACCGCTAGATTAGGCAATCTAGCGGGAGCGGGTGGGGCGATGATTCGGCTGGTTTTATTTCAGTACCCCCGCCGCGACTCGAACGCGGGCCACCGGCTCCGGAGGCCGGTGCTCTATCCATCTGAGCTACGGGGGCTTGCAACCCCTTTTATACCACACAAGACCCAAAGATGCAAATCGGCGCGGGCCATCGTTGTTCACAGGCGCAGTTCCATCTGGATCTCGTCCCGTACCGGGATGTCGGCAAAGCCCAGTTCAACTCCGCCGTGATGTTCCAGCACCTGGCTCACGAGCACATCTGTGATCGTAAACCCCAATCGCTGGTAGAACCCAAACGCGGGCAGATCGTCGTTGGTCGTGGCGACGATGATGCGCGCGGTGCCCCTCGCACGGGCCGCCCCTATCACCGCCGCGATCAGATCGCGTGCGGCGCCTCGGCCTTGCCATTGAGGCAGGACGTTGAGCATCACCAGGTTGACGGCGTCTCCTGTGCGGACATAGCTGGCGACGCCGACGATCTCGTCTCCGTCGCAGGCGACGAAAGCCGGCAGCGTGTCCACCTTGTAGCTCTGGCCAAAGCACTCGACGTCAACCTCGTCCCAGAAGTAATACGCCAGTTCGGCGATGTGTGCCCGGTCGGCAGGGACGGCGGGCCGGATCGCGAGAGAGGGTTGCGGTTCCCACTTGGAGGGTCCAACGACCTCCAGCCGGGTGTGAGCCAGGCACAGATAGTCGCCGCTCTCGCGGTCGCGATAGATGGCTTGGGCGTCGCAGTAAGCGCACGTGTTCATCCTTTTTGCTCCTTATGACGATTGATGTTACAATTATACCAGCAATTTCCGTTTTGTAGCCGCGCTTTCCATAGCGCGTGCATTTTGCCAATGAAGCATCCTTCGCGATATAGAAATCGCGGCTACAACTCTCGTTTTTTCCCATAACGGGAATTGCTGCAATTATACTTTATTGGGTTAGGGAGGCAACCTCACAGTCATAGCGTAGGAGATGAAATGATAACGATCAGAACTCTGGAGAATGTTGACGCTGATGTCATTGACTTGGTGGCTGCATCAGGATATACTTCGACGGCCAAGTACCGTGTCCAAAAGAACGAGGCGCACGAGCGGACTATGATCACAATGGAGCTCGTCGCTCTCGATCAACCCTACGTAAAAACCTGGCCTGTCCTGGACGATGACGTCGAGCGATACCGGCGAGTCATTCGTCAGGCGTTGTCTCTGGGAGCGTACGGTGACGGCCGGTTGGTCGGCGTTGCCATTGCCGAGCGGCAGGATTGGAACCGCACGCTGTGGGTGTGGGAGTTTCACATCGCCGAGACGCACAAGATGATGGGCCTGGGCAGGCGGCTTATGGATGCGCTGGCCGATAGGGCGACCGAGGCGGGCCTGCGCGTCATGGTCTGCGAGACTCAGAGTACCAACGTTCCGGCCATCGAATTCTACCGCAAAGTCGGCTTTGAGGTTGGCAGTATAGACCTATCCTACTACTCCAACGACGACGCACCGGATGGAGAGGTGGCGATCTTTATGAAGAGAAAGCTGGGATCTTGATGAGCGCTTATCCGCGTACGACCTGGCGGCTGCTCCGCTCGGCCCCGGCGGATGGGCCGACGAATATGGCGGTGGATGAGGCGATCTTGCGCGCAGTCTCGGAGGGGCAGGCTCCGCCCACGCTCCGTTTCTACGCCTGGGAGCCGGCGTGTCTTTCGCTGGGCCGGATGCAGAAGGCGGCTGACGTGGATCGGCGCGCTCTGGAGGCAGCGGGCTTCGACCTGGTGCGCCGACCCACCGGCGGCAAGGCGATCCTCCACGTGGATGAATTAACCTACAGCGTGATCGCGCCGCAAGAGGAACCCCGCGTGGCCGGGTCTATCGTCGGGAGCTACCGCCGCCTGAGCGCGGGATTGGTGCGCGGCCTGGAGCTTCTGGGCGTGGTGAAGCTCGTTGCCGATCAACAAAAAACTCCCCCCCCCATGGGGGGGGCTGGGGGGGGGAGAGGCCCGGTCTGCTTCGAGGTCCCCTCCGACTATGAGATCACCGTCGGCGGGCGAAAGCTGGTGGGTAGCGCCCAGATGCGCGCTCAGGGTGTGGTGCTCCAGCACGGTGCGCTGCCGCTGTACGGTGACATCACCCGCATCTGCCCGCTGCTGGCCGCTCATCCTGATCCCGCCCGCGTGCGCGCCCGCGCCGCCACCATCGAGGAGGCTCTGAGAAGGACGGTCCCCTGGGATGAGGCAGCCGAGGCGCTGGCGGCGGGCTTTGCCGAGGCGTTGAATCTGAATTTCGAGCCAGCCGCGTTGACCGACAGGGAGCGTGTCTGGGCCGAGGAGTTGCGATCCGAAAAATACGCTGCGAAGGAGTGGACGAGACGGGTTTGACGATCCGCTCAGACGTGCTATACTGGGCCTACCTGCGATTTACGCATTACGCATCACGAATCACGCCATGATGATCATCGGAGCCTGTATCGTCGAACTGCGTCTTCCCGGCAGCCACTCGCTGAAAGGCAAGCGTCATATCCTCAAGCCGCTCCTGAACCGCTTGCGCCGCGAGTTCAACCTGGCTACCGCCGAGGTGGCTCAAAACGATCTTTGGCAAATGGCCGAGATCGCTTTCGTGACCGTGGCCAACGATCCCGGTCGCGTCCACGCGCTTCTCGAAAAGGCCGTGCGCTGGATCGAAACCTATCGTCCTGACGTACAGGTCGTGGACTGGCAGATCGAGATACTCTAGTTCGCTACGCCAATTGCTCTTTGATCAACTGTCCCAAAGACGCCACGGCGATCTCGATGTCCTCTTTGCTCGCCTGCGAGTAGGAGAGGCGCAGCGTGTTCTGGCCGCTTCCGTCCACAAAGAACGGAGCGCCGGCCACGAACGCGACGTTGTGGTCCAGCGCCTCGGTGAGCAAGTCCATCGCGTTCAGGTTTTTGGGCAGGCTGACAAAGATGAAGAATCCGCCGGCGGGATGGTTCCAGGTAACTTTTTTCGGAAAGTGCTTTTCCAATTGTTGCAGGATAAAATCCCGCTTGAGGTGGTAGTGCTTCTTGATGCGCGCGATCCCCTGTTCCAGAAACCCGCGTTTGATGAACTCGAGCAGCACGTATTGGGATAGCGTGTTGGTCGCGACGTCCGCGAACTGCTTGGCGATCGTCATCTTGCGCACGACGTCGGCGTGCCCGGCGACCCAGGCCAGTCGCATGCCGGGCGAGAAAATCTTGGAGAAGGACCGCATGTGGATCACGCGCCCGGAGGTATCGAGCGCCATGAGCGGGGGGAGCTTTGCTCCCTCGAAACGAAGCTCCCCGTACGGATCGTCCTCAAAGATGATCAGGTTATACTGCTCGGCCAATGCGAGCAGCTTCTCGCGGCGTTCGAGGGGCAGCGTGGTCCCGGTGGGATTCTGGAAATTGGGCACGAGATAGATCCCCTTGACGGACTGGCCCTCGTCGCTCAGTGTCCGCAGCCTCGCGGCCAAAAGTTCGACGTCTAGCCCCTCCTCGTCCACCGGCACGCCCACGTTGACGCCGTTGTAGGACGAAACGGTGCTGCTGCCGCCAAAGTAGGTCGGCAGGCCGACCATCACGACGTCGCCGGGGTCGATAAAGACCCGGCAGGCGAGATCCATTCCCTGCGCCGAGCCGTGGGTGATCATGATCTGGTCGGGACTGCAATCTATGCCGTCCCACTCGCCTGCCAACTGGGAAAGCTCGGCGCGCAATTCAAACAGGCCCTCCGTGGTTCCATATTGCAAGACCTTGTCTCCCTGGGTAGCCAGTAGGTCGCTGACGATCTGCGAAACTTTTTCGTTGGGAAATATCGCCGGATCCGGCCAGCCGCCCGCCAGGGATCGCATGTTCGGGGCGTCGATGAGTTTGCAGATCTCTCGAATCGCCGAAGGTTGAGTGCCGCGAACCCGTTCCGAGTAAAGACGATTCAGGTCTATCATGGGGTCTATTCCCTTGCCGCTATTTGTGCAGGTTCCAGGCGGCCACCACGCCGATACCGGCTCTGGTCAGGGCGTCGGCAGTCCGGTTCAGTGACTTGTGCTTTTCGATATAGTTGATCTCCAGCGCCGGCATCAGCCCTTTTTCCAGTATCTCGGATTTGGGCAAAAAGTACTCCAGGATGTCCGAGGGGTGCTCCAGCTTTTCCTCGACCTCTGGATCGCCGCCCTCGTGTTTGGCGGCGATGTTGGGCACCTCTGCCGCCACCTCGACCAGTTCCTGGCGGCGATTGTATGGCTGGCGCACGATCGACTTCCAGGTCTCGACGATGTGGTGCTCGAAGCGAACCACGTCCTCCTGACCAAATGCCTGGCGGATCTTGTCCGCCCGCCGAATGGTATAGTTGTCCGCCGAGTTCGAGAGGTTGAAGCCGATGAGCGACGTGGTGTTGTCGGGGCGGGCAAACATGCGCGCGGTCATCAGCGTCCACAGGCAGGCAAAGGGATTGTCGTTGCCCATGTAGACGGATATCTTGAACTCGTTATCAATGCCCATCTTGTGCAGGAAATAGCCGACGAGGACGGTGCCGGGATTGACGTTGAGCACCTGGCGGATGCCGTATTCCGTGTAATAGTGCAGGTATTCGTCCACCCATTTCAGAGGATAGTCGTTGGGCTGTCCAACCCCGCCAAAGTAGCCGGTGATCGTCTCCGGGCCGCCCAGGTGCACGTTCGAGCCGTCGGTCCCTTTCGTGTCGAGCGTCTCGACGTAGGTGGCGCCCACGACCTGCATGGCGGCGGCTACGGCCAGAATATCTCCCTGATCCGCGACCTGTTCCTTCATGTTGCGCACGCGGATGAAGCGACCGGGCATCAGCTCCCGCTTCTCGATAGCCCGCTTGGCCTGAGGGATCAGCCAGGGAAAGAACTCCAAGGCGCTGATCTCTAGCGTGACGGCGTGTTCCTGATCGATCTCTTTCGAAGCCGCCTCGGGTCCCAGGACCTTCTGACGATACTCCGCCATCGAGACGAAGGCTTCCTTGTCGCGCTGTTCGATCAGCCATTCGACGTCGGCCAGGTAGGGCGAATCCTCGTCGCCCAGGCGAGCCATCAGGTTGTCCAACCGTCTCGCTTCGGACGCTTTGCGGTTGATCTCTTCCGGGCCGCCGTACCGTTCGACGATCTCGAGCAGGTCGTTGATGAGATCGTTGTTCGGGTCCGTCAGGAAATCGTTGATCTCCTCCACGGCCTCCTGGGAAATTCTCAGGTTTTCTCTAAGGTTACTCATGTGGATTTACCTCCCCATCAGATTAAGGAATTTTTCTTCTTCCCCTTTGTGCATGCGATAGCAATGCTTGTCCTGAGGAAAAGTTCCGGCGTGAACATCGTCGCAATAGGCTTTCATCGCGTTCGTGATGACCTCGGCTACATTGCTGTATTTCTTGACAAACTTGGGCGTAAAGGCCTGGAATTGCCCGATCATGTCCGAGACGATGAGCAACTGGCCGTCGCAATCCGGCCCCGCGCCGATAGACAGGACTGGCATGTCCAGCATCTTGGTGATGTAGCCGCCGATTTCGGGTGGGATCGCTTCCAGGAGAATCATCTGGGCGCCGGCGTCTCTCACGGCGAGGGCATCCTCGACCACCATCTTGGCCGATTCCGCCGTGCGTCCCTGCGCCTTGTGTCCGCCCAGTTGGCCCGAGCTTTGGGGCGTGAGGCCGACGTGTCCCATCACCACGATGCCGGCTTCGACGATGGCCTGGATCTGTGGAGCGATCCGCACGCCGCCCTCCAACTTGATGGCGTCGCAATCCGCCTCTTTTAGGAAACGACCGGCGCTCTCCACCGCCTTTTCGATAGAGGTCTGGTAGGACATGAAGGGCATGTCGCCGATGACGAAAGTGTTGGGAGCGCCGCGGCGCACGGCGTCCGAGTGGTAGATCATCTGGTCCATCGTGACGGGGATCGTCCCTTTATACCCGTAGACGCACATGCCCAGGCTGTCGCCGACCAGGAGCATGTCCAATCCCGCCGCCTCGGCGAATTGAGCGGTGGGATAATCGTAGGCGGTCAAAAAGGTGATCTGTTCGCCGCGCTGCTTCATCGCGTAAAAGTCGTGAATCATTTTCTTTTTAGCCATTTTTATCCTCCATTTGTTAGTTTTCGATGGACAGGTCTTCCCGGATGGGCCAGCCCTGGTCCGACTTTACTTTTGAATAGATCGGAAGCGTCTCTACTCTGCCAATGCCCGGAATGGACGCGATTTGATTTTTGATCAGCTCTCCCAACTGCTCCAGGTCCTGGGCTGCCACGTGGAGCAGGTAATCAAATCGCCCGGCCAGATGGTGGCAAACCCGAACGTGGGGAATCTGTTGGATTTCTTGCTCAAATTTCTGAATCCTGTCCACTTCGTGGCGATCGAGAGAGATCGCTGCGAAGGCCTGGATCGCCAGTCCCAGTTTAGCGGGGTCGATCACTCCGCGATAACCTTGTATGACGCCGCGCTCTTCCAGGCGGCGGATACGCTCCAGCACGGTGGATGGAGCTACATCCAGTTCTCTGGCCAGCTCGGCATTCTTTGTGCGTGCATTGGCTTGCAGCGCTGCTAGAATTTTTTGGTCAAGATCATCCATCGGGTTCACCTGAACAATTTTGTGTGATCTGATTATATCAAAAATTTATTCGGCTGTCAATACTTTTTATTGGAGAATATTCAATAAAGAGAGCGAAAAGCAAAATATCACACATCGAGCACGGATAGCTAGATGGGACGCTCTTTGCTTTGAGAACGTGATGAGGGGATAAGACTTGGGTGTGCTTTGCGCGCCTACTGGCGCACGCAAAAGACGGCGCCGGATAGCGGTCGGTGGGTTTTCTGGCTCTGATCCTTGAACTCGACGCGCGCGAGGCGCGGCTCGTCGAGAAAGGCGTGGAGAGCCTGCTCCAGCCGCCCGAAATCCCGGCGCAATTCCCACGTGCGGACGGGGTCTGTCGCGTCGTGCAGGACGAGGAACAGCCGGTTGGCGGCGTGAAAGCGTCCTTGTTTCGACTGGTGGACGTAGAGCCAGCGCGCCAGTTCCGCTGTATGGGCCTGGGCGTAGGCGATGTCGCGGCCAAAGCC
Source organism: Anaerolineae bacterium (assembly GCA_034437455.1). Classification (GTDB taxonomy): domain Bacteria; phylum Chloroflexota; class Anaerolineae; order B4-G1; family B4-G1; genus DAOTUB01. The sequence goes on from DAOTUB010000352.1 coordinate 7,905, forward strand.
GCGGGGCAATGGGGTTAATTTGAGGTCGAGTCCCGCACCGTCGAGGTAAAAGTCCACCGTGTGATGAAAGGGGTTGCTCTCAGGGCGGGTGCGAGGGTGGGCCAGGATGACGTCGAGCGCGGCCTGATGGGTGTGAAAGTTGTACCAGCGGCGGATGACATAGCTGCCAAAGTCACGCAGAGGCAGGCTGAATTTGGTGGCGGCGCGCTTCGTCTCGCGGCGCAGCGTGTCCAGGTCCTGGACGTGGTAGATGAAGCGGCTGGCCCGGTCCCACTCATCGCCCTGCACCCGGCCCCAGGGCGGCATCCGTTTAACCTGGAGCAGTTCGTGACGGACGTCGACGGGAGCGGCGGGCTCTTGGTTTTTGGAAGATGATGACATATTCGTGCTTAAAGATGTAAAATCCGCCCCGCAGGGCGCGGTAGCGCCACAGGTTGCTGCTTCGTCCTTTGCCCCTTTCGTTGCCCGTGATATTTTTCACGATGATGGCTTTGGTGCGAAAGCCGACCCGCTGCATCCGTTCCAGGCAGTAAAAGCCCAGCGGGATCAGCTCGCCCTGGGTGTACTTGTCGCCGATGACCAGGGCGGCGAACCGCTTCGGCTCCAGCAGGTCAAAGCCGTGACGGGCGGCGGCCTCGAATAGATCGAGAAAAGCATCCAGGTCGGGCGCGTTGGAGAGATCGTCCGGCAAATCGCTGAAGGGCACGATGTCGTGGTAGGGCGGATGGAGCACCAGCAGTTGAGCGTGCTCGGCGTTCATCGCCGCCAGCGCCTCTCGCACGTGAGCCGCCGTCTCTGCGCGGGTAGAGTCGCCTTGCAGGAGCTGGATGCGGTCGTCCAGCAGGGTGGGGGAGAGCTTGTCGCGCACACTCTCGATCAGGTCGGGCTTTAACTCGACGCCGACCAGTCGGCGGTTTTGCCGTTCCGCCTCGATGGCGCTGGTGCCGGAACCGAGAAAGAGGTCGAGGACGATGTCGTCTTCCCTGGTGTAGCGCAGGTAGGTCTGGGTGGCGATCTGAGGGACAAAGTTGCCGTGATAGTCGAGTTCGTGGCCGCCCGAGCGGTCGCGGGAGTCGATCAGCCACAGGCTGTCGGTCCACACGTGCTCGTACTCGCGCCAGCGAGTGACGTCGATGTCGGAGTAGGGCGGGGTCTGGGGAGGTCTTGCTTTGTCTGTCATCGCCGCCTCTACCCACTCTGTAGAATTTCTTCTATTTGCGAGATCACATTGGGTAGTTCGGTGGTGGTGATATGCCAGACAATGTCGAGGTTTACGCCAAAGTAGTGATGGATCAATCTGTCCCTGACACCCGCCATGCCTTTCCAGGGTATGTCAGGATATTGGGCGCGCAGTTCTTCCGATAGATTTTTAGTAGCTTCACCGATGATTTCCAGATTACGAATGACTGCATCCTGCGTTCGAGTATCTGCCAGAAAAGCTTTGTATGTCATCGTGGCCGTGTAAACCATTATCCGGCGCACGGCTTCTTGAATGTCGCTCAAGAAATCTCGCTCTGTTCTCTCAGACATACACGATGCTCTCCTCAATGTCCTTGGCGATGCGGGAGATTCTAATTCCTTGAATGCCGGCGTGAGTTAACACGTCGACCTTTTTGTCCAACAAACGCTCCAGGTATTCGGTAAACTCAATGAACCTGAAGCCTATGGGGCGCTCAAATTCTACCACGATGTCGACGTCGCTCGTTTCGTCGGGGATGCCTTTGGCATACGATCCAAAAAGACCTATCTTTTTGATGCCGTACTCGGCAACCAGATGAGGATATTTTTCTCGGAGCAAGTCTGCGACTTGTTCTCTTGTCAACATCGTTGACTCCTTTTTGGGCATACATGATACGCGATAGACTCCGTCGTCTTTCTGCACGTGCAAACTTTGCTCTGTGGATTATCCAGATCGCATGATGTCGATTATTCTGTCTACAGGTTTCGTACAGCGATTTCTTTGTAACGTTTCGAGTTGCCCAACATACCAATTATCCCACAAACTGGCGATTTGTAAAAGCAAGCCCGACGCGACCGTCGCCCGACGCCTCAATCAGGCGTCGGGCTTGTGCTGTAGAGGATTGAGAATCCTGCGTCAGTTGCCTCCGGCCATGATGACCGAGTGCGGGTGATCGCCGTGGGTAGTGATCTCCTGGGTGACGATCAGCCTCGCGATGTCAATGATCGCCACTCTATCTTCGTGAGGTAACGTTACAAAGAGCAGGTGAGGCGTCGCCGCCATGCCCTTGGGTTGCCCGCTCAAACGGATGGTGACCGTGTTTATCTGAGTGGGTTGGACGGGTGGAGTTGGCGGCTCCGATTGGCCTGAATAGTTCCTGAGCGTCATCGGCAGGTAAATCCGGTGATCGAATTCGGCCTGGGAAACGGCCAGACCGGCCTCCGCTTGTCTGGCGACGCTCCCGTTGGTGATGACAGTCAGCGACTCGCTGATATAGTTGCTCACAAAGACGTACTGGCCGGATGCGACCAAGCCCTGGCCGCCATGCCCGGTGTGGATTGTTGGATCCTGGGCCTCGGTGGGGACCCGGTCGAGCAGTTGGAACCCGTTGGGATCAAAGATCCACACCTCGTTCAGCAAAGCAAAGGCGACATAGACCAGATCGTCGTTGGGATTGTAGAGGATCGAGAAGGGCTTTTCATTGGCGCTCTCGTCTGTGGGGTAGACGTACTCCGGCGTATCGCCGGGCGGGCACAATCTCCAGATGCCCACACTGCCAAAGTCGCGCTTGGTGAAGTAGACACACCTACGGGTTGTGTCGGTGGTGGCGCCAAAGAAGCCAAACTCCCACGTGTCGGGACGGTTCAACGCGATCTCGTCCAGGATGTTCCACGGCGGCTCGGCGTTGATGGCCGCGAGCGCCGGAGGACCGCTGTGACTGGTGACATAGAGACTTACCACATCGGTCGAAGTGAGGACTGTCATGTGGGCCAGGTGGGCGCTCTGAATGGGCGACCCCACGGCGCTCGAATCGAGCACCGTGTTGGTGCCTGTATCTATGATGTACAGGCGGGCCTGTCCATCTTGTTCGTGAAAATCTCCCACGTAGAGGTACCTGCCAAAGGTCTCCATGCCCCAGGGGTTCACGTCTACCGGAATCGTCGTGACGTAGCCAAAGTCGGTGGTGTTGAACACGTCCAATGTGCCCGAGTTGCGATTCGCGACGTAGAGATGACCATCGGTATGCACCGGCGTGTCCTCGTAATTGCAGTTGTTGTCGGGGTATTCGTCCGGTTCATCGTCCCAGCCACAGACGTAGTTGATCAGGTTGTGTATGCCGGGGGGGAGGGGATCGTCAACCCGCACCACGATAAAGTAGACGTGGCCGACGCCGGGGGGCAGTGTGCCCACGGTCGTGATGTAGGTCCGACCTCCCAGATGGGTCCAGCCGTAGCCGACGTACGTGGTGTACAGCGGAATCGTCTCGCTCAGCACGGCGTTGGTGATGGTGTAGGCGCCCACGTTCGCGATGGTGATGGTGTAGGTGATCAAGTCGCCCGGCTCGACGAACTCGCGGTGTTGCTGGATTGTGGCCATCGGGGTGCTTGCTCGAGCTTCTCGCTGCACGCGCTCCACGATGGCCTGCTTTTCGGGCGTCAGCGACACGTTCGTGCGCGCGCTCGCGGGCGTGATCGGCCCGACATTGTCGTCCTTCGTCACCAACAGGTCGATGTAACATTGGATCCGCGCACCGGCCGTGGCTATCCAGCTATACTCGTGATCGCTCACTCTGACCGTCGCCGTGACCACGTTCGTCACCCACTCTCCGCAGGCGATCGTCGGGGACGCTTGCGCGATCAGCGTGAAAGAGATCTGTTCGCCGATGGTGAACGACGGGGTGTGCCATATCACGACGGGATGGGTGAGCACCCGAGTCAGCCCAACGGTCTCGGCGGTGTCGCTGATCCAGGTAAACCCGTCGGGCAGCCCGTCGGTGATGGTGATACCTTCCGTGCTGCTGCCGATGACCTGGCTCGAATTGCTCAGGGTGATGGTGAAGGTGACTTGTTCGCCGGCCAGGATGGAGGTGGGATCGGCTTCTTTGTCCAGCCCCAGATTTATGACGGGCGCGTCGGTGTAGCGGCAGTTGTCCGTGTCATCGGTGTCTGGCACTGAACTGAAGCTGCACACGTAGTTGATGATGCTGCGCACCCCGGTCGGTAAGGGATCGTCAATGCGCACGACAAAGGTAATTACCCTGCCGACCTGGGGGGGGAGATTGGGCAGGGACATGGTGTAATTCCGCGTCGCGCCCACCTGCTGCCAACCATATCCCACGTAGGTCGTGTAGAGCGGCAATGTCTCGGTGACTATGACATCTCGCGCTATACTGTGCCCCGTGTTGATGACGGCGATGGTAAAGGTAATCAGATCGCCCGGCCCGACGAACTCGCGGTGGATTTGAGCCGGGGCCAGCGAGGCGCGTTTCCTAGTCTGTAGTAAACGATCCACGGCGGCCTGCTTGTCGGCGGTCAGGCGCGCGCTCGTAGGCGTGGTCGGGCCGACGTCGTCGTTCTTGGTCACCACCAGGTCCACGTCAATGCGGGTGACCACCGTGTGAGAGTCAGAGTGGGTGATGACGTTGGTAAACCCATCGGGGTGGAAATTGACCGTGACCGTGTTGGTGAGTGGGTTGGGGTCGCTGAGCTGGATGGTGTACGGCACCTCAAAGATGCAGGAACTACCGGGCGGTAGCGAGTTGCAGCCGTTGGCGCGGGCGATGTTGGTGAGATTCCCCAGGCCGGGCCAGCCGTCGCCCACGTCGATGACGCTGTCCAGGATCAGATCGGGACTGTCGGCGGAGCCGGTGTTTATGATACGGAAGGTGTAGGTGATAACGCTGTCGACGTAAGCCGAGGTTGGTCCTGTCTTTTCCACCTGTACCCCTGGCTGGAACAGGTTTACCGAATGGTTGTCGTTGGCCGTCAGGACGTTGGGGAAGCCGATGGGGCTGCAACTCGCCTGGGCGGTGTTCACCAGGGGGTCGGGAGCGCCTGCTGGCACCGTGTAGGCGGCGTTGATCACGTGGCTTGCGCCAGACGCCAGCGTCACAGTCTCGTTGATCCCCAACATCGCGTCGGTGATGAGACAGATCAGGTTTGGAGAGTCGGCGGAACTGGTGTTGTTGAGTGTGAGCGTGTAGTTGACGGGATCGCCCACCTTGCTCAGCGCATCTCCGGTCTTGACGAAGATGATGGATGGTTGGAAGAGGTTCACTGTGTGATCGTCGCTAGCCGTCAGGACGTTGGGGAAGCCAACTGGACTGCAACGGACCTGGGCGGTGTTCACCAGTGGATCGGCAGTGCCTGCTGGCACCGTGTAGGTGGCGTTGATCACGTGGCTTGCGCCAGAAGCCAGCGTCACGTTCTGGTTGATGCCCAACATTGCGTCGGTGATCGTGCATGCCAGGTCTGGCGTGTCGGCGGAGCTGGTGTTGTTCAAGGTGAGGACGTAATCCACTGGATCAGTCTCCTTGCTCAGCGCGTCGCCGGTCTTGGCGAAGGTGATGGAGGGATAGAACAGGTTCACCGAGTGGCTGTCGCTGGCGTTGTAGACGTTGAGGAACCCAATTGGACTGCACGTCACCTGGGCCGTGTTCACCAAGGGGTCGGGAGCGCCGACGGGCACGATGTAGCTGGTGTTGATGACGTGGCTGGCGCCCGACGCGAGCGTCACGTTCTCGTTGATGCCCAGCATCGCGTCGGTGATGGCGCATTCCAGGTTCGGTGTGTCGGCGGAGCTGGTGTTGTTCAAGGTGAGGACGTAATCTACCGGATCGGTCTCCTTGCCCTCAGCATCGCCGGTCTTGGCGAAGGTGATGGAGGGCTGGAACAGATTCATCGAGTGGCTGTCGTTCGCATTGTAGACGTTTGGGAAGCCGATTGGACTGCAACTGACCTGAGCGACGTTCACCAGCGGGTCAGGGGTGCCTGGTGGTATTGTATAGGCGGCATTGAGCACGCGGCTTGTGCCGGAGGCCAGCGTTATGTTTTCATTGATCCCCAGCATCACGTCGGTGATGGTGCACTCCAGGTTTGGCGTGTCGGCGGAACTGGTGTTGTTCAGCGTGAGTGTGTAGTTGGTGGAGTCGCCTACTTTGCTTGCCGCATTGCCGGTCTTGGCAAAGGTGATGGAGGGCTGGAACAGGTTCAATGAGTGGTCGTCGCTGGCCGTCAGGACGTTGGAAAAGCCGATTGGACTACAACTTACCTCGGCGGTGTTCACCAATGGATCTGGGGCGCCTACTGGCACGGTGTAGACGGCGTTGATGATGAGGTCGGTGCCAAAGGCCAGCGTCACGTGCGCGCTGATCCCTAGCATCGCATCGGTGACGGTGCATACCAGGTGCGGAGCGTCGGCGGAGCTGTTGTTGTTCAGCGTGAGCGTATAGTTGACAGGATCGCCTATCTTGCTCACCGCATCGCCGCTCTTGTCGAAGGCGATGGCGGGCTGGAAGAGGTTTATCGAGTGGCTGTCGCTGGCATTGTAGACGTTGGGAAAGCCGACCGGGCTACAATTGACCTGAGCGGTGTTCACCAGCGGGTCGGCGGCGCCTGCTGGCACGGTGTAGGTGGTGTTGATGACGTGACTTCCGCCGGAAGGCAAAGTTACGCTCTCGTTGATGCCTACCATCGCGTCGGTGATGGTGCACTCCAGGTTCGGTGTATCGGCGGAACTGGTGTTGTTCAGTGTGAGCGTGTAGTTGACGTCGTCGCCCACTTTGCTCAGCGTATCGGCGCTGGTTTTGTCAAAGGTGATGGAGGGTTGGAAGAGATTCACCGAGTGATCGTCGCTGGCCGTGTAGACGTTGGAGAAGCCGATCGGACTACAACGCAACTGGGCGGTGTTCACCAGCGGGTCGGGGGCGCCTGCCGGTACGATGTAGGTGGCTGTGAGCACGTGACTCGCGCCAGAGGCCAGCGTCACGTTCTCGTTGATGCCCAGCATCGCGTCGGTGATGGTGCACGCTAGGTTGGGCGTGTCGGTGGAACTGGTGTTGTTTAGCGTGAGTGTGTAGTCGGTGGGATCGCCCACCTTGCTCAACACGTCGCCGGTCTTGGCGAAAGTGATGGAGGGCTGGAACAGGTTCACCGGATGGTCGTCGCTGGCATTGTAGACGTTGGGAAAGCCAATCGGGCTACACGTCACCTGGGCGTTGTTCACTAATGGGTCGGGGGAGCCTGCGGGTACGGTGTGGGCGGCGTTGATGACGTGGCTCGCGCCAGAGGCCAACGTCACGTTTTCGTTGATGCCCAGCATCGCATCGGTGATGGTACACTCCAGGTTGGGCGTGTCGACGGAACTGGTGTTGTTCAGCCTGAGCGTGTAGTTGACGTCGTCGCCTATCTTGCTCAATGCATCGCCCGTCTTTTCGAAGGTGATGGACGGCTGGAAGAGGTTGACCGAATGATTAGCGCTGGCATGATAGACGTTCGAGAAACCGACCGGGCTGCACGTCGCCTGGGCGGTGTTCACCAGCGGATCGCCGGCGCCTGCTGGCACGACGTAGGTGGTAGTGATCACGTGGCTTGCGCCAGAGGCCAGCGTCACGTTTTCGTTCAGCCCCACCATCGTGTCGGTAATGGTACACGCCAGGTTCGGCGTGTCGGCAGAGCTGGTATTGTTCAGTGTGATGACATAGTTCACACTGTCGCCCACCTTGCTCAACGCATCGCCCGTCTTGGCGAGAGTGATGGAGGGCTGAAAGAGATTCACCTCGTAGTTGTCGGTGGCGACGAGCGTTCGGTCTGGCCGCCCTTCCACCTCGTAGCGGGCCGTTGCGACGTTGACCAATGGATCAGGGTCTCCGGATTGTATCGTGCGCGCAAAGTCGTGGCTCTCGCAGACGCCGGGAGCCAGCGAAAGGCCAAAGGCGGCGTTCACACCGGGTATGCGCGTGTCGACGACGCTCTGCTTGTTCAAGGCCACATCGCCGGTGTTGCAGACCAGGATGGTGTAGGTCACGTCGTGCCCCACCTTTGAAAGCACCGTGTCGGCCGTCTTGGCGATGGCGAGACGGGGATGGCGGACTGGTGTGTCCTCGGGGTTGCAGTTGTCGTCGGGATTGAGATCATCGTCGTCGCTCCAGCCGCAGACCAGGTTATCTAGATCGGTCACCGCGAGCGGTATTGGATCGTCAATCCGCACGACGAAATAGTAGATGCGTCCGGCGCCGGGAGGCAGTTCGCCCACGGTCTGGGTATACGTTCGGCTTGCGACGTGCGTCCAACCGATGCCCACGTACTGGGAGTAGAGAGGAATCGTCTCACTCAGGACGACGTTGGTCGCGGTATAGTTGCCCACGTTGACAATGGAGATGGTGTAGGTGACCAAGTCTCCTTCCAGAACAAAGTCGCGGTGCTGAGATACAGCCATTGGGCTATATCCTTGGGCTCTTTGCAGAAAGCGGCTCAATGTCCCCCGCTTGTTGGCAGGCATGGACCTCCTCGTAGAGCCAGATGGTCCCACGTCGTCGTCCTTGAGCACGACCAGGTCGATGTGACCGATGACGTGTATGCCTTCGGATGCATCTGCGTTGAGAAGCGCGCCGCATTCCGGCGTGACCGTCGCGATGTTCACGTTGTTGACCAGCGTCGTACTGTAGGGAGTGCTGCGGTTCACCCGCAGCGTCAGGTCGAAGCTGTAGCTTGGCGAATTGACCGGTAGCGTGCCCGCGTTCCAGACGAGCGGGCCGGTCGAGCCAGCATTGCAACCGACGCAGGTCAGGTTGCTATCATCGCTGACGTAGGTTGTCCCTGGCGGCAGGATGTCCGTGATCTCCACCCCATTGGCGGGAGCGTCGCCCCCGTTGCGGTACGTGATGGTGTAGTGAACCAGGTCGCCGCGCATCACTTCGGTCACTGCCGACGTTTTGGAGATCGTCACGTCGGGGCCGATGATCTCCACGGAGGCCGAAGCCGTGTTCGGCTCGTCGCCGCATTCTGGCGTGGTGGTTTCAATCGTGGCGTTGTTGGTCACGATGGCTCCGCAGTTGCCGTTGATCACTCGCGTAAAGACAATCGTGCCCATAGCTCCCGGCTGCAATGTCCCCCGAGGCCAGTTGTTCCCACCATCCCTGATCACCACGTTTGCGGCGGGAGCGTCGCCGGCGTTGCGGTAGGTGATGGTGTAGGTAACCGTGCCGCCTTGCACGACCCGGTTCGGCGTCACTGCCTTGGTCAATGTCACGTCGGGGCCGATGATCTCCACGGAGGCCGAGGCACTGTTCGGCTCGTTGCCGCATTCTGGCGTGGTGGTTTCAATCGTGGCGTTGTTGGTCACGATGGCTCCGCAGTTGCCGTTGATCACTCGCGTAAAGACAATCGTGCCCGTAGCTCCCGGCTGCAATGTCCCCCGAGGCCAACTGTTCCCACCATCCCTGATCACTACGTTTGCGGCGGGAGCGTCGCCAGCGTTGCGGTAGGTGATGATGTAGGTAACCGTGCTGCCTTGCACGACCCGGTTCGGCGTCACTGCCTTGGTCAATGTCACGTCAGGGCCAACGACAAGCACTGGGCCAGCCTGACTTTCGTTGTTCGTTGTGTTACGTTCGATCGTGGCTGTCGCGATGCGGACGGTGTTGGTCAACAGATCGCCGCAGAGCGAGGGATCGTTGTTCACCTGCAAGCGCAGCGTGAAGCTGTCGCAGTCTCCGGCAGGCACTGGGTTTGCACTCAAAGTCAGTGGGCCAGCCCCGCTACAGCCCACACAGGGAAAGCTGCTGCTGTTACTGACGTAGGTTGTCCCTGGTGGCAAAATATCTGTGATCTCCACATTCTGAGCTGTCTCGTCACCAACGTTACAATAATCAATGGTGTAATCCAGCAAGCCTCCGAGTGGCACTTCGACTGCTGCTGTCGTTTTAGTGATGACTAGGTCGGGCAGAGGGATCGTAGCGATCACAGAGTAGTTGCAAAAGCCCGTCGCCGTGATCACGATGGTATCCGGCGCTGGTGAGACGCCGGGGTTCCAGGTAGTTGTGGCCTCTCCAGAATCGTCCACTTCGACCGTGTTCAGGGCAAAGGTACCCCAATTGGTAGACAGTTCGATCTCGCGGGCATTGGGCGCGGGTGGGATCGTCGACTGGGTGGGAGGAGGAGGGACGGTATTGCCCGCCGAGTCTCTCAGCCAGATCGTGACTGCGCCGTTGGCGTTGCCTGCGAGCGAGAGTTGAATCGGGGGGTTGGGATCGACAGAGCCGATATAATTGACGCCGAGCATCGGCGTGTTGACGCTCCACCAGTTATGGGGTGCATTGATGAGTGCGCCACTGTTTTGCAATTCGTAAGCAGGGAGCGAACACAAGGCATTTATCTCCACTACTGAGCCAGGCCACATGCCGGTTCCAGCGCCAAACCCGACGGCATTGGCCGCTGTGTCATAGATCACATTGTGGGCGATAGCGGTCATAAAACTGTTGTCGGCGACGTAGAGAGCTGCCTGATAGCCGCTTCCGCCGCCATTGCTAAAAATGTGGTTGTACTGAACACTGGTTCTAGTCTGTTTACTTAAATAGATCGCGGCACTGGTCTCTGTGCTGGAGTAGGCCGTGTGGTAAACCGTGTTGCTGAACACCTGGTTGTCCGAGCCATCTTCTAATCGTATTCCATCGCCCCCACAGGAGTAAATCGTGTTGTACGAAATGAGGTTGTCGCCGCCGCCCGATCCGATTTCTTCGATAAAAGCGATTCCATAGTTGTCTATCGTGTGGACGGTATTGAGCGTGATCGTGTTTTCTTCGGATTTTTTCAAATAGACGCCATTGGTACAGCTATAGATCAAGTTTCCGCTTACCAGGGAACCGTCGGTGATGTCGATGATAGCGCCATAGGTAGTCGAGTCGTCACCATCTCCGATGTAGCGGAACGTGCTGGATTCGATGGTAATGTCGTCCTGGTCGTGAATGCGGATACCGACACAAGCGTATTGTATGGTCGTGTGTCGAAAGATATCGCCCTGATTGTCATCGTCGATGTAAATTCTATCCCACTCGCAACGATCCGGGTTGACTGCGTTGTCTGTGGTAAACGTAATGTGTCGAGTGGGTGTACCCAGCGCGTAGATGCTTCCCTGCGCCACCAACTCGATCCCGTTGGCAAAAAAGACGCGTGTGCCCTCGGCGGTCGCTGGTGAGATGGTCAAGCTCGCTCCACCTAGAATGTTGATGTTGTTCACCACGTGGTAGCACGGTTTTGTCCAGACAGTGGGTACTGTGATGTCGGTATTGACAGTGACGATCTCGCTGCAATCGAGAAGCGTCTGCGCTTGCACTGATTGGCGTCCTAACCAGGTTATTGTTGTGATCAGAAATAATCCACCCAACACACACGCGCCGATCAATCCAGATGATCGTTTCATTGTTGCACCTTTTCCTTTGTTTGTGCCAGAAACTACAATTGCGCTGGCGATGAATGTGCCGCTGGCCATCTCCAATGAGGACGGCTCTGCTTGTGCTAGAGCAATCAGTACATATGAGATAGCGACCACTTGCCAAGAACAAGTGTCGTGGCCTCATTGTACCAGCAGATGGGTTGGGTGTGCGCTTCTATATGGTTACAGTTTAGTTACGGGCAAGATAGATCGAGGACTTGATAGGGTGGAAGGCGAGGGTAGGAAGTAAGTGAATGCAGGCCCTTGCCCATACTCCTTACTTCCTACTCCCTTTTTACTTTTGCTTCTGCGACGAGCGCCTTGAAAATGTCTGCTCCAGTGCGTCCGGCCCGCATACTGGCTGCCATTCTCAGGTCACGGCAAAAGCTGTGGGACAGATCTACTCCCGTGACGTAGCGGGTGAGGGCCAGGGCGCGGATCCCGTTAGCGAGAGCATAGCGAGGCTCGTGCCGGTCCAGGTCATCGAAGAAGAAGGTGCAACTGGCGTACATCCGCTGCCGGTGGAACTGGGCCTCCAGCAGCCACAGCAGCCGTTGGGTCTCCTCGTTGCTGAGATGGGCCAGGCCATTTCTGTTTAGAAAGGCATGACCATCCATCTGCCCCAGCACCACGGTGATGTAAGCGTCTCTCAGTGACCAGGGATCAAGCCCCAGTTGATGCGTCTCCTGAACGTAGACGCCGTCCAGGTCGCAAGCGAGGTTGTCCAGCGCCCGCCGTAGCGCGCCCTTCCAACGGCTGTCGCCGGGAGTGCAGTCGCAGCCGACGACCCAGCGATCCAGCCGGTGGGAGCAACTCCAGGCCGTGTTCTCGATCACGTCGATCTCTGCCTGAGGCGGATGCTGGCGCAGGTACAGCCCTAATGTGGTCAGCTCGTAGCCGTGAGTTTCACCTGCGGCAAGGATCTGAGTCAATACCTCCATGCCCTGGCGGTGGTGATGGCCAAAGGTCTCTCCATCGGTCGCGATGAGCACCAGACCGTCTTTGTGACAGCGCCACTCCACGTGTTCTCGCAGCCACTCGTCCACGCGATCCGGTTCCGGCATCTCGAAGGAGAGGCCATTGGAGAGATGGCGGTCGCGTACAAAGACAGAGATCTCTTTGTTAGGTAGCCTTACGCGGTACGGCCCTGCTCCTGCCGTCAGGTCGCCTTGCACCTGTTCGTCCGAGAGGATGGTGAAGCGAATCCCCTCCGTCGCCAGAATTTCCAGTGTTTCATAGTCCACTGCCATCTCTGGAAGCCACATCCCCTCTGGCCGGTGGCCGAAGCGATGTTCAAAGCTGGCGATACCCCAGCGAACCTGACAAATTTTATCGCGGCGGCGGGCCAGAGGCAGGATGGTGTGATGGACGGGCTGTGCCAACCCGTTGCCGACGGCGTGAGCCGCTCGATATTCTCGCTCGGCGGCGACGATGCGCTGGTAGGTGGCGTGAGCGTGCTCGTCGAGCCAGCGGGCCAGCGTGCCGCCCAGGTTAAAGCTGATGCGTCCAAAATTGCCCGCGTTGGCGTTGGGCGCATAACACTCGGCGGTGATGCGTTCGTTCCAGTTGGCATAGGGAGCAGCGTCGGGTTCTCGCGGAATACGCCCGGTGAAAGGATCCGTTCGGGAGGGTTGGTAGAAATGACCGTGGATGCAGAGATGGCAGGTGGGCATAATTATACCAGGGACGTGCGGGCGATGGCAGGCAAGAAAAGTGCCCAGGGTGTCTCGAGGACACGGCTGGGCTTTTTGTCTCCAGCGGGTGGAGGATGGTTTTCGATCACCACCACGGCAGGAAGAAGGTTTGTGTTGTGCCCGTCACGTTTTCGTACACCACCGTCACGTCGATCACGACTCTTTTGCCTGGCGGCGACGGGAGAATGTCGAAACTCCATTTTGTAAAGCCGCTGGCATCGGTAGGTTCGAGATCGTAGGGCTGAGCGCCTGACTGATAATGGACGATCATTTGCACGGCTGCGCCTTGAACAGGTTGATACTGTTGATCGTTCACATAGACAAAAACAGTCTGAACTCCTTGCCGCCCGGTGATCGCATAGCGCACCGATGCACTGATGTTCATTTTCGTGACTTGGCGCATTTCAGGGTCTATGCGCTCAGAGCCATCAGAGCTTGTGGCTTCAGGAGGCACGCCAAACCGATCAATATAAGTCTCTCCTAGCTTGGTCAAGCGCATCTGAGAGCCAGAGTCGTCCTCGGGATGCCATTCCATTCGCGCCCGTTGGAAGTATTGGACGACGTACCCTTTCTCGTACATGAACTCGGAACGAGGGTAACCAAAGATGTCCAGTCCGCCTTTCTCGCGGAAGTAATCGAGAAAGGCATAAGAGACGACGTGCTGGGTCTCGGGGAAGTAGTGATGAAGCGCGCTGTTGGAGGTAGGGATCTGTTCTGGCCTGGCTGGCGGGTAGGTGCTATAGCCCAATTCGTCGGCCAACAGGCCTAGCTGTACTCGATAGGGTTCGGGATTATGTGGGTGCCACTCCATCCGGGCGCGTTGAAAGTATTGCACCCGCAGCCCATTGTGCGTGGGATCTTCAAATGCTACTGTGAGGGGGTAGCCAAAAATTTCAACTCCACCCTGGCTCTCAAAGAATTCTAGAAACTCGTCACACACGTGGTAACGGGTTTCAGGAAAATAGCGGCAATTCTCGCTCTGGGTTTGTGGATGCACGGCGGATACGTTGCCTAGAAGCAAGACAGCCAGCATGACTATTATCGCGAGAGATCGCGCACTTCTCATCGCCGTCTCCTCCCCTTCTAACACCCTAAACGATAAAATAGTAATAATCTAATAATGTCCCTGTATATATTATACGCTAAATCCTCTGGGAAGTCAAGAAGTTTCGCGATTTGCGGCGGGGATGGGCGATGAGGTCCTATATATGTGGTATACGACGTTAACTCTCCTGCATGTAAGGTTGTGCGAGAGCCAATGTTGGACTATAATGAGCTGCGCAGAGACCAACAAGTGTGAAGCGAGGTCCACAAATACGGATTGAGGAGGTCGTCAGATGCAATATCGCAGATTTGGAAAACTGGATTGGAAGGGTTCGGCGTTGGGTTTCGGCTGTATGCGATTTCCCACCATTGGCAGCGAGCGCGCCAACATTGATGAGCCTGAGGCAACCCGCATGCTCCATTATGCCATCGATCACGGCGTCAACTACCTGGATTCAGCTTACACGTATCACGAGGGAAATAGCGAGTCGTTCGTTGGCCGGGTGCTGACGGGGAGCTATCGGCAAAAGGTCAAGTTGGCGACCAAGTTGCCTTGTTGGAAGGTAGAGACTTTTGCCGACTTTGACCGGCTGCTCAACGAACAGCTTGCCAGGTTACAAACGGATCACATTGACTTTTATCTGTTGCACGCACTGGACCAAAAGAGCTGGCGCAAGATGCGCGATATGGACGTGCTGGATTGGGCCGAAGGCGCTCTCGCCGACGGCCGCATCGGACATCTGGGCTTTTCGTTCCACGACGAGTACGTGATCTTTCAAGAGATCGTGGATGCTTACGACAAGTGGACGTTTTGCCAGATCCAGTACAACTACATGGACATCGAAAACCAGGCCGGTACCCAGGGACTAAAGTACGCCGCGTCAAAGGGGCTGGCCGTCGTGATTATGGAGCCTCTACTCGGCGGCAGACTCGTAGATCCGCCCGGATCGATTCAGGAGCTTTGGGATGCCGCTGCGAAGAAACGCGCACCCGCCGACTGGGCGTTGCAGTGGCTCTGGAATCAGCCCGAGGTCTCGGTCGTGCTCAGCGGCATGAGTACGATGGAGCAGGTCGAGCAAAACGTCGCCAGTGCTGGTGTCTCTGCTCCTGATACGCTGACAGCAGACGAGTTGGCGCTCATCGCGCAGGTGCGCGAACGGTACCAGGAGCTTTGCCCCATCCCTTGCACCAAGTGCGGCTACTGCATGCCCTGCCCGAACGGCGTCGACATCCCACGCAACTTCGAGATCTACAATCAAGGGCCAATGTATGAAAAGCCCGATCATGCGCGTGTGAGTTACGGGTTCGTGCCCGAAGACGAGCGGGCCAGCGCCTGCATCCAGTGCCGCGAGTGCGAGGAGCAATGCCCGCAGAGCATTCCAATCAGCGAGTGGATGCCGATCGTCCACGAGGTGCTGGGCGAGGGCAAGCCCTACGTCTGCTCGCTGCCTTGACTGCGCGTTTCTACCCGGGTAGCAGGGCCAGGAAAATAGTCCTTATGCTCAGGATGGTGATCAGCACCCCGACGATGATCATCAACGAACGGGCGGGCAGCTTGTTGCAAACATAGGCGGCCAACGGAGCGCCCAAGGCGCCTCCGATGATCAGGCCCAGGATGATCTGCCAGTTCGTCACCCCGATCGTGGTGATGAAGGCGATCACTTCGGCTACGGTCACGAAGAACTCTACCAGGTTGACCGAACCGATCGTGAACCTGGGATTGTGCCCTCTCGCCACCAGGGTGGATGTGACGATTGGGCCCCAGCCGCCGCCTCCAACGGCGTCGAGGAATCCCCCGACCAATCCTAAGGGGATGAGCCGAGTTCTTACCGTTGACTCCTGCGCCTTTTTGAATGCTTTCCAAAGCACCACCAGCCCCATTGTGAGCAGGTAGAGCGCGATGAAGGGCTTGATCGTTTCGCCCGGTACAACAGTAAGGATATATGCTCCCAGAACCCCGCCGAGCACTCCTGGAATCAACAGCCTCTTGAACAACACCCGATCGACGTTTCCGAGTTTTAGGTGTGCGAGTCCAGATATGCCACTCGTGAATATCTCGGCTGTGTGCACGCTTGCGCTAGCTGCTGCCGGTGGTATGCCGATGCTCAGCAGGAAAGTAGTCGAGCTGACTCCATAGGCCATTCCGAGGGCGCCATCGATCATTTGAGCGACGAATCCTACCATGACAAAGAGAATGATATTTTCGTTCACAGTTCTGACTCCTCAAATTGGCGTCACAGCAAAGAGGTCAGTGGAGCTGCTGATTGTTCAGATCGGCGTTCCGCCTAGCCTCTTGGCTTTGACGTACTGCTGAGTGATTGGTGTCCTCAGTGGAGGACTGGGGGTCATACTTTACTCCATCGAATCGGACTTGGAGGTCGCCAGGAAGAGATCGAGCACTTGCCTGACTCCGAATCGTTTCTCGGTCTCTTTGGGACGTCGGTAGATGAACCAATAGACTACGGCTACCATGAACCCGCCTCCGAAGATGTTCCCGATGGTGACGGGAAGGAGGTTGTTGAGGAATCCTTGCAGGTTGAGGTTGACCAGGTCGCTGGCCACCTTGCCCGCGGCCTCCACGACCTGAGTTTCACTTTTCAGAAGGATTCCTATGGGGATAAAGTACATGTTGGCGATGCTGTGTTCAAAGCCGGAGGCGACGAACGCGGTGATGGGGAACACGATGGCGAGGATCTTGTCTGTGACGCTGCGCCCGCTGAAGCAGAGCCACACGGCCAGACAGACCAGCGCATTACAGAGAATGCCTCGCGTCAGCCCCTCGGTGAAGGAGAGATTGACCTTGCCGTTGGCGATGTTCAGGGCCGTAACCCCAACGTGGTAGCTGGAAAAGGCCCACTGCCTGGTGAAATACATGAGCATCGCCGTGCCCAGCGAGCCGACCAAATTCCCCAGGTAGACGGTGACCCAGTTGCGCATCAGTTGTCCCAGCGTGAGCTTCCCATTGACCCAGGCCATGACGATCAAGTTGTTGCCTGTGAATAGTTCGGCGCCGGCGACGACGACCAGGATCAGGCCTAGGCTGAAGACAAAGCCGCCGAGGAGCTTGTTCAGGCCAAAGCCCAGGCCTGTATCCGTGATGACGAGGGTGCAGAATTCTGCTCCCAGCCCGATGAAGGCCCCGGCCAGGACTGCCAGAGCGAACATGCTCCAAAAGTCCAGGTTGGCCTTCTTGACTCCTACGTTCTCTGCTTTCTCCGCCATCTCGGGAGGCGGAAAGGCATCTAGTCTGATCTCGTTTGGCATAGCATGATCTCCTTAATTCAAGTTTATGTGATTGGGAAGAGAGGGATGGCTTACCTATATGCTATTGTAAGCAGCCATCCCTCTCCATAAAAGAGACATTTACCCCCACCGCTTGCAGAAGGTCAAATAGTATCTTCTCAATAAACCGGGGGCTTGTTCGTAGTAGGCGCTTCAGCGCCCCTAAAAGCGCACTGAAGTGCGCACTACGAACAGATTCACCCCAAGTTATTGAGAAGATACCTCAAATATCTCTGGGCGGCGTTTCCCTCGCATCAGGAGCGATGGGTAGTCGCGTTGCCGGTTGGCGTCGCCGGGGCTTCGGGAACCAATTTGTCCAGACGGCGTGATTCGAGGATCTTGTCTCGAATGATCTGGTATAACCCCGCGATCAAGGCGGCTACTACTACGGCGACCACGAATGCTTCCATGGCGAGGAAGAGCAGAAACTTGATATTTAGCATTGTGGTTTCCATGGCTCACCTCTCTTTCCTTAGGTGCTTGAGGCAGCTAGTTATTCTTTGCGGGCCGTGACAGTGGCCTGGCTCTGACGAGGGCTGCCTACAGCGAAACGAATCTTGCTTCGAATCAATTGGTATATCCCTGCGATTACGGTGGCTCCTACTATCGCGATCACGAACGCCTCGAGAGCATATAATATTACGAACTTGACTGTTTCCATCATCGTTGCACCTCCTTACTTGGTGTCAATAGGAATATTTTCTCCACTCGTGTGCATACTATACCACGTCGGCGAACTGGTGTCATCGGGTGAAATGCCAATCTTGTCCTCATAGATGAGGCTTACTGACCGCGCTTTCGTTCCAAGAATCTCTGCTTAGTCGTTCCTTCTCGAAAGGCGTAGTTTGCTTTCACCTGGACTAGGTATTTCTATCTATCCACAATGGAGAGATTCACGGATTCCCTTTATCTACGAGATGAGGTATAATTTTCATGGTAAGGGAGCGAATTACTGCTACAAAACTCGCTCGCTTGGTTTCGATACGCCGCCACAAAAACCGTGGCGGCTACTCAACCGGCGCTCGCTTCAACGGCCTGAACAGTTAAGGGGGCGATAACAAGTCCGGGAGGGCGTTATGGAGAAAATCAGAGTTCTGCTGGCTGACGACCACGTCCTGGTGCGCCAGGGTACCCGAGAGTTGCTGGAACGGGAAGAGGATATCAAAGTGGTGGGAGAGGCTGGCGATGGGGAAGAAGCTGTGCAGCTTGCCGTCATTCAGCGTCCTGACGTAGTCGTCATGGACATCGCCATGCCCAGGCTCAATGGCATCGAGGCGACGAAACAGATCAAGGCTCGTTATCCCGCCGTTGCTGTGCTGGTGCTCACGGCCTACGACGATGATCCCTACATCTTTGCCCTTTTGGAGGCGGGAGCTGCCGGCTATTTGCTGAAGGATGTGCGCGCCGACGAATTGATCAAGGCCGTTCGGTCCGTGCACGCGGGGGAATCGGTGCTGCATCCGGCCGTCGCCCGCAAGGTCATCAATCGCTTCTCTCAACCCACGGACAAGCGCGCGGCGGAAAATATGCTGGACGAATTGACCGAGCGGGAACTGGAGGTGCTGGGACTGGCCGCCAAGGGAATGACCAATCGCGAGATCGCCCAGGAGCTTGTCATCAGCGTGCGCACGGTGCAGGTTCACCTCAGCAACGTCTTTAGCAAAATGGGAGTGGGGTCGCGCACTGAGGCCGTGCTGTTGGCTCTGAGAAAGGGCTGGATCACGCTTGAGGATACGCTCCGAGAAAATACTGCTGACCATTGAAACGGGAGCAGGTGGAATGGAATCAGCGCCATTATCCTTGATAGATCGCTTGAAGAAGACGGTGAGTAGACGCAGCTTCTGGATCGTAGGAGGCATGCTGCTCGTCCTGGGGCTCATCCATTACCTCACGCCTCAAGTGAGGTCTCTGCCTGTCGCCTCGCATCCCCTAGGGCGGCACGCGATAGAACGCATCATCTTTATCCTTCCGGTGGCAGGGGCCACGTTCGCTTTTGGACAGGCAGGGGGACTGATCGCGTTGGCGCTCACGATTCTTATCATGTTGCCCCGGGCTATTCTGCTTTCCCCCTATCCGGTAGATGCTTCTGCCGAGACGGTCACTGTTGGGATCGTCGGTTATCTCGTGGTCTGGATGATCGAGACCCAGGAAAAGGAAAAGCGGTTGCGACAGGAGGCTGTTTTGCGGCTCAGACGATTGAGCGGGGTGGCGGAACAGATCACCTCCGAGTTGGAGCTGGACCGGATTCTGCCCAAGGTGTTGCAAATTGCCGAGGAGTTGATCAACGCCGATGGAGGAGTCATTGCCCTGCTCGACCGGGAGAGAAATCTCGTCAGATATTCTTACCTTCACAATCTACCTCAGGAGTTGGAAGGTCTGGCCGTGCCCGGGGACCAGGGTTTATCCTGGGAGGTGATGACCACGAGCCGCCACGCTGTGATAGAGAACTATTCGACCTACCCCAGGGCTATACCGGCCTTCGTCGAGGCCGGCGTCGCCAGCGTCGTAGCGGTGCCTATTGTGAGCGGCGAGCATTCTTTCGGCGCGCTGGCCCTCGTCAGTCTCCATAAAGCCAGAAGCTTTCTTGAGGGAGACGTGGCCGTACTCACCGGCATCGGTCGCCAGGCTGGCATCGCCATCGAGAACGCGCATCTGTACGAGAGTATGCGGTTCTACGCCCGGCAGATCACCCGCGTCCAGGAGGACGAGCGGAAACGCATCGCCCGCGAACTGCACGACGAGACGATTCAGATGTTGATCGTGATCTCGCGTCGCCTCGATGCGCTCGCTGCTCTTGCTGGGCGATTGCCCGAAGATGGAATGGAGCGCCTGGAATCGCTGCAATCGCTGCTCGATGATACGTTGAAGGGCGTGCGCCGTTTTATCCAGGATTTGAGGCCCTCCACCCTGGATCACCTGGGGCTGGCGGCGACGCTCGAGGGGTTGATTGGCGATCTGGAGAAAGAAGGGATCGAGACGGAACTTTTGGTCACCGGCGAGGCGCGGCGTTTGATGCCTGAGGAGGAATTGGTCTTGTTCCGGATCGCCCAGGAGGCCCTGAGCAACGTCAGGCGTCACTCCGGGGCCTCTCAGGCCAGGGTGGAGGTCGAGTTTTTCCCGGCCAAGGTGCGGATGATCGTCGAGGATAACGGTCGCGGGTTCAGCGCCCCCAGGAGGATAGGCGACCTGGTTCCCTCCGGCCGGCTGGGTCTCATTGGCATGCACGAACGAGCGCGGCTACTCGATGGGACCCTGGCGATCCAATCGGAGCCGGGCAAGGGCGCAGTGGTTACCGTGGAAGCGCCGGTAAAGCCGGAGCCGAAAGGCGCGAGCGACGAGGTTCAGCGCGACGGACTTTGATCCGGTGAGAAAACGATAACTTATTCTACCAACAGATCCACGACGGCTTGTTCGATCAAGGGCGGCGGGAGCGATCCGCGCAGGATGTTCACCCGGTTGCCATCGCGATCCAGTAGCAAGATCGTCGGAGTCCCCACGACGTCGTGCTGTTTGGCGATCTCTTTTCCTTTCTGCTGGTCCATACTGACATAGATCACCTGGATTTGCCTGCCATACCTTCGTTTGATCCCATCCACGATGGGCGTGACCTCTTTGCAATATGCTCAGAGGTCCGCGCGAAAGTACATCAGCGTCGGACGGTCGATGGCCGGGGCGAACCAGAGGATGTAGACCAGAGCCGCCGCTGCCAGGGCTGCCAGTAGACCGGCGATGATCAAAATACGCTTTTTATTCATACCTGTGGGCCTTTCGCTCATTGCTTTTGTATCGTTCGCTCGATCTCGGCAGCCATCACGTCGTAGGACTGTGGCCCTGCCATCCGCCGGGTCTCTTCGTTGGCGCTGTCGAAAAAGATGTAATTGGGCTGGCCGACGATCCCCATCTCCCGGGCGATTTTCTCTCCGCTTACCTGGGTCACGTCGACGCGCACAATGTTGAACTGGTCCCCGTAGGTCTCTTCGAGCCTATCCACGATAGGCTTCATGCTTTGGCAGATCGGTCAGACCGGGGAGTAAAAGTAGAGCATGCCGGGACCGTTCGCCATAACCGGTTGAGATTGGAGCAGGAAATAGATCGCCACGCCGGCGACGAGGAGCACCAGTACTACCGCTCCGATGACAAGTAGGGTGCGTCCAGACATACCACCTCCTATTCGAGATTGTGGGTACTTTCCCCTCCCTCACAGGGAGGGGCAGGGGGAGGGTGAGTCTTTCGAACCGCCACCCCCACCCGGCCTCCCCCTACGAGGGGGAGGAGGCAAATAGTTAATCGAGATTTCTCAGCGTATCGAAAAGTACGTCGTTGTCAGGTGGCGCGTCAAATTCGTGGATGTCTATGTAGCGGATGATGCCTGACTTGTCCACGATAAAGATCGCCCGCTCGGTCATACCGTGCTCGCGCAGCACACCGTAGGCCTGAGCCACTTGTCCGTGCGGCCAGTAATCGCTCAGCACAGGGATGTTTTCTGTCCCCAGCGACTCGACCCAGGCCGCGTTTGAATCCACACTGTCCACCGTTATACCCAGAACCTGGGTATCTACCTCCTCGAAGCGCGACAGGTCGGCTTCGTAGGAGGGAAGTTGGACCGATCAGACGGGTGTGAAAGCGCCGGGCAGGAAGGCGAGAACGACGTTCTTCTTTCCCAGGTAATCGCTCAGTTTGATCGTGCGCCCGGTGTGGTCGCGCAACCGAAAATCGGGCGCTTTGTCGCCGACTTGCAGACTGGCGTTGCGGACCTTACCCGCTCCTCCCGGCCCGAATAGCGTCGCTCCCCCGTATCCAAGTACCAACCCAACGATGAGCGCGACGACAGCAAGGATGTATATCGTCGTTTTGTTCATAGAGGGCCTCCTATCGAATGCTACGCAATACGTCGTTACCAACTTAACTCCTGCACATTAACAACCTCATACGCCGAGTAACGCGCAAGCGACTTCGGGGTTCTGCCTCGTCTGGAAGAGATCGTAGAGCCACTCCACCAACGCACGCACGACTTCTCGTTTGACGGC
>DAOTUB010000353.1:0-4129 GCA_034437455.1 Anaerolineae bacterium
GCAGGTGACCAAGGCCAACGACACCCGTCGCCTGGCCCGCGAGGGGCGGATGGGCCAGCGCATGGTGGCGGTGGTGCTGCACCATCCCGACCAGGTGGGGAAAAAGTACCGCCTGGCGACGGCGGAGGACGAGCGGATCTATGCCCAGGCGGCGGCTCATCTGGAGCAGAAGCTGCCCGAGTGGCCTTACCTGGAGAGTCCGTTGCCGGGCGAAGTTATGGCCGACGACAAACGTAATTTGTGGGTACAACTCTATGGATACACCACATTTGAGAGTCTCTTCAACGCCCGCCAAAAGCTGTCGCTGGTGACGTTTCTGGAGCGGATCAAGGGCAGCTATGAGCGTGTGCGGGCCGACTGCGGGGAGATTCTGTCAGACTGTTTATCCGCAGATGACGCAGATTACGCAGATGAAAAATCTGTGAAATCTGCGCAATCTGTGGATATCTCCCCTGACGAATTGGCGCGGGCGGTAGTGGGGTATTTGGCGGTTATTCTCGACCGCTCTGTCGATAAGGGTAGTATGTTAGCTCGATGGAACAGTGCGGGTGAGAAGATTGAGGCAACATTTTCCAGGCAGGCATTACCTATGTTGTGGGACTTTGCGGAGATCAATTTCCTCAGCGGGGTGAATGGGGACTGGACATCTAACCGCGATTGGGTCTTGCAATACATTGAGGCCAATCTCGCAATCCACGCGGCACAGGGCAAAGCACAGAAGGCCTCGGCGGCCGCGCTGCCCTTTGAGAATGATTCCTTCGACGCGATATTGACCGACCCGCCCTACTACGACAATGTGCCCTATGCCGCCCTCTCCGACTTTTTCTACGTCTGGCTCAAACGGGCCGTGGGCGAGCACTTTCCTGAGCTATTTGCCACTCCCCTGGTTTCCAAGACGGGCGAAGCGATCATGGAGCCCACCCGTCACGAGGATAAGGCGCAGGCCAAGGCGTTCTTCGAGCGCCTGTTGAGCGAATCGTTCTGCGAGATGGAGCGCGTGCTCAAGCCCGGCGGCGTGGCCGTCATCGTCTACGCCCACAAGACGACTGAAGGCTGGGAGACGATGCTCAACGGATTGGTGCAGGCCGGGCTGGTGGTTACCGCCTCCTGGCCTATCCATACTGAGATGAAGAGCCGATTGCGGGCCACGGCCTCCGCTGCCCTGGCTTCCTCCATCTATATGGTCTGCCGCAAGCAGGCGCGCGAGCCGCTGGGCTTTTGGAACGAGCTGCAGCCCCAGATCCAGGCCCGCGTCGAGGAAAAGCTGGCCCAGTTCTGGCAGGAGGGCATCGCCGGCGGCGACTTTTTCATCTCGGCCATCGGCCCCGGCATGGAGCACTTTTCCCGCTACGAGCGGGTCGAGACCTACACCGGAGAAGCAGTCTCCACCGGCCAACTGCTGGGCTTTATCCGCAAGGTGGCCACCGATTTTCTCGTCCACCGGCTGCTCAAGGACGCCAGCTCCCAGGCCATCGACAAGGAAGCCCAGTTCTACCTCACCTACCGCTGGACCTACCTGGAGAACAAGGTGCCCTTCGACGACGCCCGCAAGATCGCCTCCGCCGAGGGCGTGGACCTGGAGCAATTGTGGGGCAGCGGAGGATTCGTCAAAAAGCGCGGCGCCGACGTCGAGGTGCTGGGGCCGCACAAGCGCGGCGAGGTCAAAAAGGTGAACGATATGGTGGACGCTGCGCACCGCGCCTGCCAGTTGTGGGAAAAGGGCCAAAAGGCCCAGATCGCCCAACTGCTGGGGGAAACCGGCTATGGCCAGAGCGGGGCCTTTTGGCAGTTCTGCCAGGCCATCGCCGAGTGTTTGCTCAACGGCAGCAAGGAGAAGCAATTACTGGAGGGGATGCTGATCGGCCGGGAAACCTACGCCCGCGAGAGCGCGGAGGTGGTCGCCGAGGCGGAGAAACCCAAACCGGAGCAGCCACGTCTCCTATGATGATCCGCAGATTCCACAGATTACCCAGATTTTTCTCTGGTTTTCTAGTCACGTTCGGTATTCATCTGCGAGAATCTGCGCCATCTGCGGTTCCAAAAAGATTCGTCGGTCAATCAGCACAGATTACCGAGTTTCGAAAGAGTACTATGGCCAAACGGGATTCGCGGACGTACGCGATTATTGGGGCAGCGATGAAAGTCCACAGCGAACTGGGGGGGCGGCTTCCTGGAGGCCGTCTATCAGGAGGCTCTGGCTGTCGAGTTTGCATCGCGAGAGATTCCATACCGGCGAGAGGTCAGCCTGCCCATTTCTTACAAAGGCCAGCGGCTGGCCACGGCGTATCGCGCCGATTTCGTCTGTTATGAAGGCCATGGAGGCGTCATCGTCGAGTTAAAGGCATTGAAAAAACTGACCGGCATCGAGGAGGCCCAGATCATCAACTATCTAAAAGCCAGCGGCATCGCAACCGGACTGTTGCTAAACTTTGGCGCCCAGTCCCTCGAATACAAACGTTTCATCCACTCAAAGGCAGGCCACATACCGAGGTGACCAATCTGTGCAATCTGCGTAATCTGTGGATAAAAGATCAGTGGAGGAATGAGCTATGCCTATCGAAGAGACGATCCGCACCCGGTTTCCCCTGAACCTGGCCAAACTGTACGAGGCGGCCCGGCTGGAGGAAGAGCCTCGGCTGCGGGTGCGCAAGCTGATCGAGCTGTACGAGGCTACCGTGCGCTGCCTGGCCCTCGTCGGGCTGGCCGGCTACCGCCACGTTGGAGCGTCCGATTCCAAGGTGGAGGAGGCGCGTGCAGGGCTGCCCCGCCCCAGTCTGGGCCATTGGCTGGCTCTGCTCAAGGCGTTGGACGGCGCGCTTCAGAGTACCGACCTCAAGCTATTGGCAGTTCCCCTGAACCAGCGCCATCGAGAGGACGGGATCGCCGCCGCCGTCGAATCCCTGGTGCCGATGGCCGGCACCGAGGTCCCCAAGCGCATCCGGCTCACGTTCTTCCTGGACGTGCTGGTCGAATTCCGCAACAAAAAGATCGGCCACGGGACGCTCTCCTCCGCAGAGGCCCGCCGCGCCGTGGGGCCATTGGAGGCGGGGCTGTGCCAATGGCTGGAGGGGCTTTCCCTGCTCGTGGCCCGGCCGCTGCTCTACGTCGACCGGGTCGAGTGGCAGGACCCCCGCTTCGTCTACGCGGGGACCAACCTCAGCGCCGGTGTGTCCCTCTATCCGGCGCGACTGGAAGGGGATGCGACCATCGCCCCTCGCCAGGTCTACCTGGGGCCGGGGGGGGAGGCCGCGGCCGAGGCCGCGGCCGCGGCGCTGCTGCCCCTCCATCCCTTTTTCGCCTTTGATAGCGACGCGCATTTGCTGTACGTCTACCGCGAGCTTTCCGCTCAGGGCCGGCCGGTACTGCGCTGCGCCTACGAGCCTTCTGGCCTCAAGGGCGCCCTGGAACTGGAGGAAGCGGAGGCCGTGTTAGGCTCTGCTCGAGCCGAACAAGCGCGGCCGGAACCGAAACCACAACTGCCCGGTATCGAATCAGAGGAGCACAAAGCTCCCATCTCGAAGAAAAAGAGGCATAGCGTCATGATCCATAGCTGGTACGACGTCATCCGTCCGCACGAGGACATCCGCAAGGGGGGCTTTGACGAGGCGGTCTTTGCCGCCGACCTGGGCGACGTGATCAACGGGGTCGCCGCGCCTGACTACAACGATCCCTATCTCTTCTTCAAAAAGACCTACCTGACTCACGGCCTGAACAACCTGCTCAACCGCGTCCACGCCAAGCTAACCACCGCCCAGGGTCCCTCGGTGATCCAGATCCAGACTCCCTTTGGCGGCGGCAAGACCCACGCCCTGGTCGCCATCTACCATTATTTGAAGCACGGTGCCCGGATCAAAGAGCTACTTCCGTCCGGGGTGGCCCTCATCTCGCCCGCCGTCGCTGCGGTCGCCGGCAACCAATGGAATCCCCTGGAGGGGCGCACGACGGAGCACGTCACCCGCCGTACCTTCTGGGGGGAGCTGGCCTTTTGGATCGGCGGCGTGGACGGCTACAAAGCCTTTCGCCAGGACGACGAGCGCTCCATCTCACCGGGCAAGGAAAAGCTGCGCAAGTTTCTGGAGGCCCACCAGCCCTTTGTGATCCTGTTCGACGAGATCCTCGAATACGTCAA
>DAOTUB010000354.1:0-27431 GCA_034437455.1 Anaerolineae bacterium
GCCTCTGCTATCCGCAGAAAAGTCATTTTGAAGCCGTTTTTCCGTGATTTCCGCAATAATTTGCGGCTTTTTCAGTTCAGTTCACGCTTTTGGCGACAACTCTGTGATTGCAAATGTCCAAAGTCCAATCATCGACAAGCCCCGTAAAAAGCCCTATATGGTCGCCGGGCTGATCGGGCGGATCACGTTCTGGGTGACGGCGTTGGCGCTGTGGATGGGCCTGGATCGCTACCCCGCGGCGATGTTGGCGCTGTTTTTCGTCAACCTCGGCCTCTTTACGATATGTGACGGCTTTACCAGCGTGGCCTGGTTCGACATTCTGTCGCGGGCCATCCCTGTGAGGCGGCGAGGGCGCTTGATGGGAACGAGCCAGTTCATCAGTGGACTGCTAGGAGCTGGCGTGGGCGTGCTGGTGGGCCAAATCCTGGAGCGCCAGCCTTTTCCCCAGAATTACGCGCTGTTGTTCGCGCTGGCGGGTCTGGTGCTGATTCCATCGACCATCGCGCTGACTCTGGTGCGGGAGCCGGCCCTGGAGAGCGCGGATCTCGAAGCGGACGAGCAGAGGAAAAGCAATTGGCTGGAGCCTTTTGCCGATTCCAACTTTCGCCGTCTGATGGCCTCTCGTCTGCTCGTCGGCATGATCTCGATGTGCACTTCATTCTACGTCGTGCACGCGGAGGATGCGCTGCATCTACCCGAGAGCGTCGTCGGCGCCTTTGTCACCGCCGAGACGCTAGCACGGGTAGGGGCTAGCGTGGTGCTGAGTCTGGTCAGTGAGCGGTGGGGGTCGCGGTACGTCGCACGGGTCGGGAGCGCGGCGGCTTTCGTCGGGCCGCTCCTGGCGCTGGCGGCGAACCTGTCGGGCGGTGGTTGGTTCGTCTGGGCTTACCCGCTCGTCTATGTGGCGCTGGGTGTGATCAACAGCACGTGGATGCTGGGCTTTCTCAACTATTTGCTCGAAATCGCGCCCGAGGGAAAGAATCCCGCCTACACCGGCCTGGGTAATACCACCATGGGCATCCTGACGCTGACTCCGCTGGTGGGTGGATGGTTGTTGCAGATGACTTCGTACGCCGCGCTTTTTGGCGTGACGGCGGTGCTCGTGGCAATTGGATTCCTGCTCACGCTGCGGCTGAGGCCGGTGCTGGAGTTGGATTAGAGGCGCAACGCCTTTGTCCGGCTTGACGACGCCGGACTTTGTGTTACACTGGCGCCGTGAACAAAACCGAGACCCTACCCCCTCACTTTCGCTGGAATTTCCTCGTCTTTGTCGTGGACGTTGTCTCTTTCAAAGCGGCGTTCGCCTTTGTCGACCCCAACAGCGTGCTGCCCGCCTTTGTGCGTCAGTTTACCGACTGGGCCCCGGTGATCGGGTTGGTCACTACCGTCGTCAATGGCTTCTGGTTGCTGCCTCAATTGCTGGTTGCTCGCTTGATTAACGACAGGCCATACAAGAAACCTTATTTGCTTGCTGGACTGATCGGTCGGGCGTCGTTCTGGGTGGTGGCGCTGGCGCTTTGGCTTGGGTTGGCGCGCCATTCCACAGCGATGCTGATCCTTTTCTTTATCTGCATCGGCTTTTTCACCGCCAGTGATGGATTCACCACCGTCGCCTGGTTCGACGTCCTGGCGCGAGCCATCCCGTTGAGGCGGCGTGGTCGGCTGCTGGGAACGTCGCAGGCCATCGGCGGGCTGGCGGGGGCCGGGGTGGGGGTGTTGATCGGGCTGATCCTGGGCAGTCCCAGCCTCTTCTTCCCGGCCAACTATGCGCTGATCTTTTTCCTGGCGGGCGTGGCGTTCATTCCCTCGATCATCGCGCTGACGACACTGCGAGAGCCTCCACCCGAAGAGAACGACACGGAGGCAAACGGTTTGGCAAAGAATGGTTGGCTCATCCCCTTGCGCGACCCGGCCTTTCGTCGCCTGATGGGATGCCGCATGCTGATCGGTATGATCGCGATGGCGACTCCCTTTTACGTCGTGCACGCGTCCGACGTGCTGCATCTATCGGATAGCGCCATCGGCAGCTTTGTGGCCGCCCAGACGCTGGCGGTAGTGGTCGCTGGACCACTGCTGGGCATGATTAGCGAGCGCTGGGGGCCGCAATACGTGATCCGTATCGGCGGCGTTGGGGCCGCCGTATCACCGCTGTTTGCGCTCGTCACGCACCTGGTGAGAAGCGATTGGATGGTCCAGGCTTATCCCTTTGTCTACGCGGCGCTGGGGTTTACTCAGAGTTCGTGGATTCTGGGCTTTTTCAACTACCTGCTAGAGATCGCGCCGACCGATCTGCGCCCGCTCTACGTGGGTCTGGGCAGCACCATTATGGGGGCGCTGACGCTGGTGCCGATCGTGGGCGGCTGGTTGTTGGAGACGACCTCTTATACCATGCTCTTTGGCGTCACGGCGGTCCTGATGTTGCTCGGCACCCTGTTCTCCCTGCGACTGGGGCCGCCTTTACAGATCGCGCTCGCAGAGGATTAATCGTGAGCGATCAGAGCAGCCGCGACTGGACTTTCCGTGTCGTGCTGCTCGTGGCGCTGGCGGCGGCTATCGGCGGCGCGCTGTGGTACTGGCGCGAGTCGTTGTGGATTTTCTTCGGCGATCAGGAGCGGGTGCGGGAATGGGTGAAGGGGCTTGGGCCGTGGGGGCCGCTGGTCACCATCGCGCTCAACGTGGCCCAGGTGGTGCTGGCGCCGATCCCCGGCCAGTTCGTGGGGTTGGTGAACGGTTATCTCTACGGCGTCTGGCTGGGCGCTGTCTACAGTATGGCGGGGCTGCTGTTGGGTACGACGTTGGCGATGGCGTTGGCCCGCTGGTTCGGTCGGCCCCTGGTCGAGCGTCTGGTGAACCAGGTCCAATTGACGCACTGGGATCGCATCGCCGGCCGTCAGGGGCCGCTGTTCTTTTTCCTCGTCTTTTTGCTCCCCCTCGTTCCCGACGACATTGCCTGTTTTCTGATCGGACTCAGTTCGCTTTCCATTCCGCGCATGCTCGTGCTCGCCACGTTGGGACGCTTGCCGGGTGTGTTCGTCTCCTGCTGGATGGGGGCCTACGCGACCGAGTGGCCGTGGTGGGTGTGGATTCCCCTGGGTGGCGCGGTGACTGGATTGGCCTGGCTCTTTTGGCGTTATCAGGCTCAGTTAGAGAGCTTGATCGTGCGCTTGATTCAGCGGCTCACAAGGCGTGAAGCGTGAATTACGCATCACGCATTAGACACTTGGCTCCCCCTGCTATCAATGGTATAATCCTCCTCGTGCACACAAGGAGGAGGCTATGATACTGGTCACCGGCGCCACGAACTTTGTGGGGCGGGCTGTCGTGCGCCATCTGGTGAACAAGCGGCACGAGGTCCGCTGCCTGCTGCAACCATCCCGGCGTCAACAGCAGTTGCCCACCGACATCACATTTTCCACCGTCTCGGCCAGCGTTGATGACCTGCTCACCCTGCGCGTGGCCATGCAGGATGTGACGGCGGTCGTTCACGTGATGCGAGAGGGAGATCCGGTTCAGGAGGGCACACTTCGTCAGCACGTTGAAGGGACAACCAATCTTGTCGCGGTGGCCAAGGAGATGGGCATCCAGCGCTTTATTTACCTGAGCCGCCTGGGGGCCGAGCGAGCTTCTGCCTATCCGCTCTACCGCGCCCGGGGAGACGCCGAGGCCGCGGTGCGCGAGAGCGGGGTGGATTATACGATCCTCCAATCGACCGTCATCTACAGCCCGGAGGATGCCTTTACCAACGTGCTGGTGATGCTGGCCAAAATGTCCCCTTTCGTATTGCCCATCCCCAATGTGAGTGGCTCTCGCTTCCAGCCTGTGTGGGCCGGTGACCTGGCGACGTGTATTGCAGCCGCGCTGGATCGAGAGGATCTAGTCGAGAGGACGATACCCATCGGCGGGCCGGAGCATTTTACGCTCGAGCAGATGGTGGCCCAGATACTCGAGTCGGCCGGAATGCGCCGGCGCCTGATGCACGTGAACATGCCGTTCATGCGGGTGGCGACCGAGTTTTTCGAGATGGTATGGCTGCGCAACCCCACTCCGCTCTGGTGGCTCGATTTCGTGACCGTGGGCAGCGCGACGGAACTGGGGGCCATCCCGCGCCACTTTGGCTTTGAGCCTCGTCGCTTTGCCGACCGTCTGCGCTATCTCCGCACCAAGCAGCCCTGGCGACGCAACTTTGTCCGCTTTATCCTGGACTATTGCTAATCGTAGGTTGGGTGGAGGCGCCGTTTGCCTCCACCCAACTCCCAGTCGATACACCATTACAAAATGAAATATCGAAGGGCGCGAGTGGAGGGCGGAACATACTTTTTTACGGTTGTTACCCACCGCCGGAGAAAGTTCCTATGTGAGCCTGAAAACGTTGCCCATTTGCGGGAGGCGTTCCGATACGTGATGGCGCGTCACCCCTTTGTGATCGATGCCATCGTCTTGTTACCCGACCATCTGCATGCTATCTGGACATTACCTGAAGGGGATGCTGACTTTTCTACACGCTGGCGTCTGGTCAAAAGCGCCTTCACCCGCGCGTGCGGCGAGGCTTACCACGGAGTTGTTTCTAGCTCGCGGCGGCGGAAGGGCGAACAAGCTGTATGGCAAAGGCGTTTCTGGGAACATCGAATCCGCGACGAGAGAGACCTCATCCAGCACGTGGAATACATTCATTATAATCCGGTCAAGCACGGCATGGTAAAGGCTCCGAGGGATTGGGAGTACTCTAGTTTTCATCGTTACGTCCGTCAAGGGATCTATGACCAAGAATGGGGAGCTGAAGGGACCATTTCTTTTGGGACTGGTGTGGGGTCTGAGTGAAAATTGAGAGCGAAGGCGTTGGGTTTTGTTCCTCAACCCAATCTACCGATTGGTTCCTGAGCTTCGGTGGGGGGCGTTTTCCTTTTGCTGTGCTTTGTCTATGCTCTCCTACTAGAAAGGACGACCAAACTCGATGGGCTGGAACTGGTCGCACGGGCTTCCTTTCTCGCCGCGGGCACGGTAGCCATTGCTTGGGGGGTGCTCAAGATTTTCTCCCTACTGGGAGTCCCATAGTAGTAGTAGGTTGGGTTGAGGAACGAAACCCAACCTACACAAAGCCGTGTTGATTCCTCAAGTGTGTGGACATCTGACGTAGCAGCACGAGCACCCGCTCGGCCAGCGGCTCGGTGAGCACGCCGCCCGCGCCGCAACTGGGCGTGATCAGCGCCCGACGCAGCAGCAATTCCCGCTCAAAGCCCTTGCGTGCCAGGCGCTCGACGCCCTCCTCAAAGCGTTCCAGCAGCGAGGGGAGCGTCTCGGTCGCGGCAGCCTCTCTGTCGAGCGTGGGGACGATGCCCCAGCCCAGGCAGCCGCCTCGTTCCAGGAAGGCGTGCAGTTCGGCGGGGTAGAGCGTGATGCCCTGCACGTGGTCGTAAGCGTCAAAGTCGAGGACGTCCAGGTCGGTCTCCATCAGCAGCGACCAGTCGGTGTTCTCTTCGCAGTGGACGCCGGACAGCCCGCCCTGGGCGTGGATCGCGGCGACGACCTCGTTGATGTCCCGGATGACGTCCTCCTCGCTGATGGTGAGAAAGGTCTGCGAGCCAAAGCCGAGCAACGCCGGTTCGTCGAGAAAGATCATCAATCGCGAGCTGAACGCGCTCAATCGAGTCATCTGCCACATCGCTTTCAACGCTACCGTCTTGACGACCACGTCGTGCAGTTGTTCGTCATAGTAGGAGCAGCGGCGGTCCTGGTCGAGCAGGTTGGTGCCGAGCGTAAAGGGGCCGGTCACCTGTCCCTTGAGCATCACTGGCGTTGCTGTTTGCTCTGGCAGCCGGTCGAGAAATTCCGCAAAGCCCGCCGCGTACTGTGACGAGAGGCCAAAGCTATCGAGCGCGCCTGGGTCTTTTGTCTCGGTCGCCGCCAGGTAGCGCGTGTAAAAGTCGGTCAGTTGATCGACAAAGTCGGGCGTGGTGGTGTCAAAGTAAAATCGTTCTTTCTCCGTATCTTCCACCAGCCCTGGTATCCCCTCGGTAAATTGCACCATCATGTTCTCGTAAAAGGTGCGCTTGGGGAATTGTGCCCAGGAGGGAATCTCTGGCGTGCTCTCGAACATCAGGCGTGTGCCGAGAGCTACGTCGGTGTGCGGCAGGCTGCCGATGGTCGTCGCCAGGCAGCGCGGCTCGAACGGGAATGGCGCTTTACTCGTGTCTTGCATGCCCCTCCTCGTCAATGGTTTTGTCTCTGAAATCGATACTTGAACAGCGTCCAGATGGCCCGTATCCCGTCGCGCCAGTTGATCTTTTTGCCCTCGCGAAAGGCGCGGGGCTGGTACGAGATCGGCACTTCGTGAATTTCGATCCCTCTGAGCAACACCTTGCTGGTTGCCTCCGGGCAGAACTCGAAGCCATCCGATTCCAGATCGAGGCTGCGCACAAGGTCGGCGCGAAAGAGCTTGTAGCCGGTCGGCTCGTCGGTGATGTGCGAGCCGTACAGCAGGTTGGCGAGCCAGCTCAGCAGCAGCCCGCCCCAGTAAAAGCTCAACGACGAGCGAGGATTAGTACGTAGGTTGCGCGACCCATAGACGACCTGCACCGCCGGATCGGCGAACGGAGCCAGCAATTGGGGGTACTCTTGAGGATTGTACTCCAGGTCGGCGTCCTGGGTGATGACGACGTCGCCCGTGACGTGCTCCAGCGCCGTGCGGATGGCCGCCCCCTTGCCCCGGTTGCGCTCGTGGTGCACGACCTTGAAGGGGTTAGACCAGCGGGCGACCAGGGTATTCAGAACCGTGTCTGTCCCATCGGTGGAGCCGTCGTTCACGACAATGATCTCTTTCTCGACGCCGTCAAGCTCGACGTTTTGCACCCGTTCGACGATCTGGGCGACGGTCTCGGCTTCGTTGTATACTGGAATGATAATTGAAAGCTTCACGAATTACCCCGTGTGTGTTCTAGGCGGTGCTGTGTCTTGTTCCTTGCTCTTTTTCTTCTAACATACCCTTGATGCGCGCGGCGATCATCTCGATGGCGACCTCGTTGAAGCCCCCTTCGGGAATGATGACGTCGGCGTATCGTTTGCTCGGTTCGACGAACTCCAGGTGCATCGGGCGCACCGTCGCGAGGTATTGCTCGCAGACCGATTCGACGCTACGACCGCGCTCCTCGACGTCCCGCCGCAGCCGCCGGATAAAGCGCACATCGGCGTCGGTGTCCACGTAGAGCTTGACGTCGAACAGTTCTCGCAGCGCCGGCTCGACAAATACCAGGATCCCCTCGACAATGATCACCGTAGCGGTCTCCACGCAGCGCGTCTGTTGTCTGCGCGTGTGGGTGGTAAAGTCGTAGCTGGGGATTTCGATGGTGTGACCGGCGCGGAGTGCTTTCAGGTGCTCGATCAAGAGTTCGGTCTCCAACGAGTTGGGGTGGTCGTAGTTGACCTGGGCGCGCAGGCGTGGCGGAAGATGGCTGAGATCGCGATAGTAAGCGTCGTGCGGGATATAGACGATGTGCTCGGCTCCCACGCGCTCCAGAATCTGCCGAGTCACGGTCGTCTTACCCGACCCGGTTCCACCCGCTACTCCGATCACAATGGGTCTCGTGTCGGTCATCGAGTCTCCTCGTCCAGCAGGTTTAACCGCCGCAAAAATTCCCTCGTGGATGGCCCCGTCTGGCGACGGAATACCGGCTGCGCGTTATCGTTGAGCGCGTCGTGAATTCTCTCCACCTGTTTGGGAATGGTGTTGAATGGGATGTCTTCCACTTGGAAATATCTGGATTCATCCGCTTCATCCGTGGCAGAGAGCTGTCCGCCCACGACTCGGCAGACAAAGGCGAAAACAAAGTCATCTTGATTTTCCTTCTCATACACGCCTGCCAATCGTTCGACAACGACATCCAGTCCGGTTTCCTCCTTGGTCTCGCGAACGACGGCCTCGGTGGGAAGTTCACCGCGTTCAACGCCGCCTCCGGGAAGATTCCACACGTCGAGGTCTCGCCTGTGGCTCAGGAGGACGCGAGCGTGCGCGTCGAAAATGATACCGAATGCTCCAATCGAAAACAAGGAGACCTCCCAAGGCATCAGGGGAATGTCAATGCAGTCCAGTAGAGCAGCAGCGCTGCCCCAGTGACCAGTACCGCTCGCAGCCGAGGGCGCTCGCGTGGGCCTAGCCAGGCCGCGACCCAGGCCAGCCACGTTCCCGCCAGCAATCCCTCCTCTGTGGTTCCTTTCCACATCATCCCACGCTGCCACAGGTTCACCAGCGCCGCGCCGCTCACCAGTAACGTCAACAGGGCACAAGTCGCCGCAGATGGCCACTTGATATGTAAGGTAGGGTCAACGATCTCGCTCAAAGCCTCGCCCAACGAACGTGTTCCCAATCCGCCACAAAAGACCATCGCCAACTTCATCGGCGTGACTAGAGAATCGCCATTCCCATCAACAGGCCCCGCGATCTGGAAAAGGGCTATGCCAGCCAGGATCAACGCCGGCAGAGTGCGCACCGCGCTGCTCCAAGGAAGGCGGTGGCGATGACGAATCCCCGATGGCGCGGCCAGAGCTGCCATAAAGATCAGACGCCAGGCCAAGCTGGAGAGACGGTGGCCCTCCCACCAGGCGAGCATCGCTCCGACCAGCAATAATGTCCCGGCCAACCAGCCGATAGCCCACACGGCGCGCGCGAGACCAGGCGTCGGTCGAAATCCATCCCATAGCGCCAGCACAACCGCCGCCAGCAGCATACCGCATGCCAGTCCGGCAAGGATCGCGGTGACCGCCACGTTACGCCTCCTCTTTTTCGCGCCGGTAAAAGCACCGTTCGACCCGGACTACATTTCCCAGGAGACCGATGGCCAGCAATACCAGACCCACGCCGGTGGGCCAGCGACCAGGATTGAAAGCGGCGGTCAAATGTGTGTAAGGCAGGCTGGCAAACATCAATGTCACATCGTCCACCGCCATCTGTGCTTTTTCTTCCACTACGGTTTCAGTCGCCAGTCGCCCTGGTGGGCTTTGGTAGACCTGGACGAGCACCGAGTGTACCTCATTGGAGCTGTTGGCATCGGTGGTGGGATCGGACTGTGGCGCGAGCCGCACGCTCAATTGAGCTTCTGGGATGGCAAAGTATCGGTCCTCGGTGAGCGCCACGGTCAGTTGTGTGACCGGATCCGCCCCGACCGTCTGGAGCGGCAGCGAATGACCTGTACTATCCGTGGCGCTGATCTGCATGCCAGGACCATATCCTTCGATGAGCGTGATGACGCCAGGACTGTGGGTGGTCCGTCGAATGTCGTCGTTTAGCGCTACCCATTTTCCATCGCCGGGCAGTGGGATCCGCTCGTTGTTCTGGAGGATCAAGTCGTCGACGCGCCAGCCCCATTGATGGGTGAGAAGCAGGCCCAACAGCAACAGCAGGGCCCCGGTGTGAGCCAGCAGGGGGAACAGATCGGCCCATGCTTTTTCCTTTTCTCTGATTTGCCGCAGGCGGTCACCGTATTCTATCAACCGAAGCAGCAGGCAGCCGCCGAGAAGCGACGTCAGCGCCCGGAAACCGAAAGAGCGTGTGACGGCGAACAGTCCCAGCGTTTGCAAGGTTGGAGTGATTCTTCCGAACCGAGCCTGCGTTTCAGAAAGCCAGCGCGCGTAGGCCGCGGGGTCAGACGAAGGTACTTGGGGCAGCCAGGATGTGACGATCAGGCCCGCCGCGATACTTAGCAGCAGGACGACCAGCATACCGTCGCTGGTCGTAACTTGCCAGATGGCTCGCCAGACGTCGCGTGAAGGTTGAATAGCCATTCGTGCTCCGACAGGTCGTCTGTTAACAGAAAGAAAGCCCCATCTGAGGGGGCGTTGATAGAGCCACCCTTGGGAATCGAACCCAAAACCTATCGCTTACGAAGCGATTGCTCTGCCGATTGAGCTAGGGTGGCCTACGCACGCAATTATACCAGCATCGCGGCTCGTTGGCAAATCCACTCACGCCCCGGTCGGGACGAGTCCCATGTGCTTCAGCTTGCCAGACTCGGACCATGTGTTATGATCGCGGGATGATTAGTGCAAAGAGAACAATGACTAGAAAGACGGGGGCGCCCATTTCGTGGCGGCGCAACCTCTATTCCGTGTGGTTCGCTGAACTGGTGGCTATTATCGGTTTCACCGTCGTCATGCCGATCCTGCCGCTCTACGTGCGAGAGTTGGGCGTGCAGGGCGAGCGGGAAGTCAGCCTGTGGTCTGGGTTGATCTTTTCCTCTCAAGCGGTGACGATGGCGATCTTTGCCCCTATCTGGGGCGCGCTCAGCGACCGCTACGGCCGCAAGGTGATGGTCGAGCGGGCCATGTTCAGCGGCGCCCTGCTGATCAGTTTGATGGGCTGGGCACAGAGTGTGCAGCAATTGGTGCTCTTGCGTGCTTTGCAGGGGATGCTGACCGGGACGGTCACGGCGGCGACCGCGCTCGTCGCCACGGTCGCGCCCCGCGAAAAGTCCGGCTATGCCTTGGGATTGTTGCAGATGGCGATCTTTACCGGCGCTTCGGTGGGGCCGCTGCTGGGTGGGGTGGTTGCGGATACGTTCGGTTTTCGGATGGCTTTCTGGATCACGGGGGCGCTGCTTTTCCTGGCCGCGTTGGTCGTGTTGATTTTTGTCCAGGAGCCGGCCCATTCCGCTGCACCTATGGAAAACGA
Organism: Anaerolineae bacterium; assembly: GCA_034437455.1. Lineage (GTDB taxonomy): Bacteria > Chloroflexota > Anaerolineae > B4-G1 > B4-G1 > DAOTUB01. The sequence goes on from DAOTUB010000354.1 coordinate 10,658, forward strand.
GCAGCCCAGGGCCGGCGAAGGGCAGACCTTGCCCCGCCGGATGTGGTTGTACTTGGCCCCGGTCCTGGGGTCGGCGCCGTTGCTCGGGGTGTTGGGGGTGCGCTTGTTGATGCGGTTGGCGGCCCGCATGACCGGACCGACGCTGCCGCTTTTCATCGAGGCGATCTCCCCTCTCGATGCTCGAGTGGCCTCCATCACCGGGCTGGTGAGTGGGGTGGGGGCCTTGTTCGGCGCGTTGGGGGGCGTGGGATTGGGCAGGTTGAGCGACCGCATCGGTTATCGCAGGATCTTGATGACCTGTGCGATGCTTTCGATCGTCTGCTACGTGCCCCAGTCCTTTGTCAATCATCCGCTCTGGTTGCTGCCTCTGCAAGCGGGGACCGGCCTGGCGATGGGCGGGATTCTCGCCTCGATCAGCGCCTCGCTGGCCACGCTGTCGCCGAAGGGTCAGGAGGGCATTGTCTACGGGGTGGATGCCAGTGTGGTGTCGGTCGCCAACGCCATCGGCCCGATGACGGGGAGCGCGGTGGCGGCCTGGCTGGGATTGCGCGTGCCTTTTCTCGCTGCCGCCAGTATCTTTGTCCTGGCCGGTATCGCCGCCTTCCGCTGGACACCCCGACATTAGCCTTCCTCAGTCCTGTGGTCTGGGTCGAGCAAATATGAAAACGTTCACTGGTTTCCCTTCCGGTAAAGTGCAGAGCGTGAGCATCCCTGAATCGGTCTTTACCGAACTCGTTCCCATCGTGGACGACCTGGCCGAGCTAAAGCTCACGCTGCACGTGCTGTGGCGGCTGGGGCGGCAGCGAGGCAAGGTGCGCTACCTGCGCCGCGCCGACCTGACCTCCGATCACGTGCTGCTTTCTGGCCTGGGAGACGCTCCGTTGGAGACGCTCGGCTCGGCGTTGGAGCGCGCCGTCGCACGGGGTACACTCTTGCGGGTTGAGACGACGATCGGCGAGACGACCGAAGAGATCTATTTTGCCAATACCCCCAAGGGACGTGCCGCCGTCGAGGCCATCGCGTGCGGAGAGTGGCCCGGCGAACTCGAATCCGCCGCGCGGCTCAACGTCTTTGCGCTCTACGAGCAGAACATCGGCATGCTCACGCCGCTCGTCGCCGACGAGTTGCGCGAGGCCGAGCGGATTTATCCCGCCGATTGGATCGAGGATGCGTTCCGCGAGGCGGCGGTGCGGGATGTGTACAGGTGGAGCTACGTGCGCGCTATCCTGGAGGGCTGGCGCACCCAAGGGAGAGGGAATTGAGGCGGGCTGGCATGCTCGGTTGCCTGCCGTGATCATCACAGAGGTGTGTCATATTTTCCTTTGATCTCGTCGCTACCGATGGTCGCGCTCGCGCCGGTCTCTTGCAGACCCCGCACGGGCAGGTCCTCACGCCGGTCTTTTGTCCGGTGGCCACCCAGGCGACCGTCAAGGCCCTCGCTCCTCGCGACCTGCACGACCTGGGCGTGACGCTGATCCTGTCCAATACCTACCACCTTCACCTGCGTCCCACAGTGGCAGATGCCACTATGGGACTGTGCAACGGCGACGAACTCATCGCCCAACTGGGCGGCCTGCACCAGTTTATGGGCTGGGACGGTCCCATCCTCACCGACTCGGGCGGTTTCCAGGTCTTTAGCCTGGCCGAGCGGCGCAAGATTGACGCCGATGGGGTGACGTTTCGCTCTCACATTGACGGCTCCAGACGCCGCTTTACCCCCGAAACCGTCATCGCCATCCAGGAGAATCTGGGCGCGGATTTCATCACCTGCCTGGATGAATGTACCGAACCGCACGACTATGGCTACAATGTGGAAGCTCTTGAGCGCACCCACGCCTGGGCTGAACGGTGCAAGGCCGCCAAGACCCGTCCAGACCAGGCGCTTTTCGGCATCGTTCAGGGTGGGGGCTTTTTGGATCTGCGGGAACGCTCTGCACGCTTTTTGACCGCTCTGGGCTTTGACGGTTATGCCATCGGGGGTCTGAGTACGGGTGAATCCAAGGAGCAGATGCACATTGTCCTGGAGCTTGTGGATGGGCTGCTACCCGCCGATCAGGTGCGCTATCTGATGGGCGTCGGCACGCCCCAGGACCTGGTCGAATGCGTGGCGCGGGGCGTGGACATGTTCGACTGCGTCCTCCCCACGCGGATGGCCCGCAACGGCGGGGCGCTCACGCGCACCGGTCGGCTCAATCTGCGCAATGCCCGCTTCGCCGACGACCCGCGCCCGCTGGAGCCGGACTGCACGTGCTACGCTTGCACGCACTTTAGCCGCGCTTACCTGCGCCACCTGAACCGCGTCAACGAGATATTGGGCCATCACCTGCTCACCCTTCACAATCTCCACCTGATGCTCACCATCGCCCGCGAGCTTCGAGAGGCGATTCTGGCCGGGCGGTTCCACTCCTGCCGCGAGGCGTTCTGGCGGAGAGTGAACGACGGTGGGTAGCGATTTAGGGCAGGGTGGGGTGAGGAGGAGCGCTTAAAGTGCCTTGCGAAACACCTTGCTGAGTTTGATGTTGACGTAGCCAATCCTTTCGTAGAAAGCGTGCGCGCCCTCGCGGACGACGTTCGAGCGCACGTAAACGGCCTGGCATCCCTTCTCTTTGGCCCATCTCTCCGCTTGCTCCATCAAAAGTTTCCCGACCCTGCGGCGGTGATGTGCCTCATCCACGACCAGCCCTCCAATTTCCACGTGCAGATCGGCCACGAGCAGTTGACGGATAAAGACGTGAACCCAGCCAACCAGACGTCCATCCGCTCGTTCTGCGACGTAGACGGCGTGGTCATCGCGGTGTTGAATCTGCTCGAGCCGCTGGCGTACTTGTTCTGGGGATGAGGGATAGCCCAGTTGCTCGCCGAGCGCGGTGATGCGCTCAACGTCCTCTGTCCGCGCCAATCGAACTTTGATTGGATAGCGAGTTATCGGTTTGTTTGTCAAAGGCTGATTCTTTTGCAGTTTATAGGAAGCGCCTGCGCAGGGCAATGAGACGCAGTCGCCGCATAGTTTTTCCGAGCTGTTTGGAGGTTAGGTCAACCAGTTCTCTGTGGTCAGGTTGTCCACGAGTTGAAAATGATGATCGGCTGTGAGTAGGGTCAGGGCGTGCACTCAAGTGACTGCTGCGATCTGGGCATCCAGCGGCGGAATTGGACATCCTTTTGCTTTTTGTTCTGCTTGGATGCGACCAAATTCCTCGGCTGCGGCTTTGTCAAACGACCACAGAATCGTATCAGATAAAAAGTCGCGGAGAGTTTGCAGGTTGTGTGCTCGTTGCTGGCTGGCGTAAACGGCAAAATAGAGTTCACCGAGCACGGTGACTGAGATACCAAAGCGGTGTCCCATACTGCGTCTGGCTTCGATACGGCTCTTCAGTGTTTCTGCTTTTCCCAGGAGAAGGCTTACGTGATTTGTGTCAAGGAGATACTGGGTCATGTTGCTCCAGATCCAGTTCTCGCATCTGCTCGATCTCTGTCAGGAGTTGGCCAAGTTCCCTTGGCTCGAACTGCATTTTCCCGGCATGTCTCAAGATGGCTTCTGCAGAACCTTGCTCTGATGGCGTAGGGGCGTATTGCCGACTGAGGTAACCCGCAAAGTCGAGAATCTCGTTAATCTTCTCAACAGGTAAAGCCTGTGCGATGTTCACCAGATCAGTAAGCAGACGAGACCGGGTTCGTTCAAGTACTTGTTCCATCTCGATACCTCCCTTGAAATTGAGTTGTGGCGCCAGCATATATCGGCTCCGCCCTTATTGTAACCCGATGTCGTCGTTAGGGCAAATGACTTTTGCTACATCCCTGTGGGAATGTCAATGAAGACCGTTCCCAGGCCGAACTGTTCTGCCAGGTGACGGGCCAGCGCCCTCACGCCCAACGTCTCGGTGGCATAGTGGCCGCCGTAGATGACGTTGAGTTTTCGCTCGGCGGCCTGGTGAAAGAAGGTATGGCTTGTCTCGCCTGTGATGAAGGTGTCCAGGCCCGCCTCATCCACTTGATCGATCAGATCCGCCGCCATGCCAGAGATGCAGCCGACGTGATGGGCCTCCTCCGGGCCGTGGCCCAGGACGCGGATGGGGGGCGTGCCCTGCACCTGGATGAGCCGTCCGAGTAGGGCGGGGATCTCCAGGGGCGGCTCCAGCACGCCCGCCACGCCGATCTCCACCCCGTGATAGTCGCCAAAGGGGCGGGTCTCTTGCAGGCCCAGCAGCCGCGCCAGTTCGGCGTTGTTGCCCACCTCGGGATGGGCGTCCAGCGGCAGATGCGCGGCGTAGAGGCCACAGCCGCCGGTGATGAGCGTCTGCACGCGCCGAAAGTGGGGGCCGACGAGCCGGAGCGGCTTGGCCCAGAAAAGCCCGTGATGGACGACGAGCAGTTGCGCTTCTGCGGCGACGGCTTGCTCGAAGGCGGCGAGGCAGGCGTCCACGGCGAAGGCGACTTTCGTCACTTCCTCCGGCCCGTCGACCTGGAGGCCGTTCTGCGAGTCGTCTTGGATTTCCTGTACGCGCAAATAGTCATCAAGGTAGGTGATCAGTTTGTTACGCTTCATCGGAGGCTCCTTTTGCACAAGATTAGAGATCGGTTTTACTTCAGCAATTCCCGTTATGGGAAAAAACGAGAGTTGTAGCCGCGATTTCTGTATCGTGAAGGATGCTTCATGTGGCAAAATGCACGCGCTATGGAAAGCGCGGCTACAAAACGGGAATTGCTGGTTCTACTTTGCCAAGCGTTCGATGAGAAGCAGGATGAGCCACAGCAATCCCAGGACGGTTGCGCCAATCAGCAAGCATCCCAGGCCCAGCACCGCCGCCGATGAGCCGTAGGCCAGCGTGATGGCGACCGAGCCGACGACGATCAGGAAGGCGACGACGATCCCAAAGAGCCGCCGTTGTTCGCGCCGCCGCCGACCGCGCAGATCGGTCGGTTTGCCAGTTTCATCCTGCATGCCCTGAGCCCTCCCACACGTCATTTCGGAGCAGATCTTTATAGCTCTCGCGGCGGCGAATCAGCCTCGCCTCTCCCTCTTTCACCAGGACGATCGGCGGGCGGAGGGCGAGGTTATAGTTGCTGGCCAGGCTCAAGCAGTACGCCCCGCAGGCGGGGATCGCCAGCAAATCGCCCGCTGTCAAAGGGGGAAGCACGATCTCTTCGATCAGGATGTCGCTCGACTCGCAATACTTCCCGGCGATGGTCACGGTCTCGGTGGCGGGATCGCCCGCCTTGTTGGCCGCGATGGCCTCGTAGCGCGCTTCGTAGAGGGCCGGGCGAACGTTGTCAGCGATGCCGCCATCTACGGAGACGTAGGTGCGCAGGTCGGGAATTTCCTTGCGCGCCCCCACGTGGTAGAGCGCCACCCCTGCCGGGCCCACGATGGAGCGACCCGGCTCGACGACCAATTTTGGCAGCGGGATTCGATGGCGGGCGGTTTCCTCCCGCAGCGTGCTCACCACCGTTTCAGCGATCTCCTCCAGTGCTGGCGGCTCGTCGGCCTGGGTGTAACGGATGCCCCAGCCACCTCCGGGGGAGAGTTCTTCCATCTGAAAACCGTGTTTCGCCGCCATCGTCGCGGCAAATTCGATCAGGACGCGCACCGTGTCCCGGTACGGCTCCAGATCGAGGATCTGCGAGCCGATGTGCGCGTGGAGACCTGCCAGATGCAGACCCGGCGACGCCATTGCCTGCCGCAGAGCCGTCTCTGCCTGGCCCGTGACGATGGGGCGCAGCCCCGTAGGGGCCGACGCCCCTATGGGAAAGCCGAACTTGGAGTCCACGATCCCGGTGGTGATGTGGGCCTGGGTGTGCGGATCCACGCCGGGCGAGATGCGCAGGAGAATGTCGACTACCTGTCCTCGCTCCAGAGCCAGACGATTCAAGAGTTCCAGTTCGTGGAAATTATCCACCACGATTCGCCCCACATCCCACTCCAGGGCCAGAGCCAGTTCCTCGGACGACTTGTTGTTGCCGTGAAAGTAGACCTTGTTCAACGGGAAGCCTGATTGCCTGGCGACGTAGAGTTCCCCACCCGAGACTACGTCCAATCCCAGTCCCTCCTCTTTGAAGAGCACAGCTAGAGCCGGGTTGATGAACGCCTTGCTGGCGTAGAGGATGAGCACGTCGTCATAACGGCAGCCAAAAGCCTCCTGGTAGCTCTGGCACTGGCGGCGCAGCGTCGCCTCGTCAAAGACGTAGAGCGGGGTGTCGAATTCCTGGGCCAGGTCCACACAGTCGCACCCGCCAATTTCCAGGTGATTCCTGGCGTTGACTTTGGCGGTAACGGGCAGGGTCATGTACCGGGTCTACTTTTCCACAAACAGTGGCACAAAATCAAATTTTTCCACGTCCACCAGCCCCTGATCGGTCAGCTTGAGCGATGGGATGACCTCCAGCGCCAGAAAGCCCAGGGTCATGAAGGGATCGTGCAGAGTGGAACCCAGTTCGTGGGCGACCTCCACCAGATGGTCCATCTGCTGGCGGACCGTCTCCACCGGCTGGTCAGACATCAGCCCGCCGATGGGCAGTGGGACGGAGGCCAGCACCTCCTCGCCCGCGGCGGCGACCAGCCCTCCGCCCAGATCGCCCACGGCGCGGGCGGCGGTCATCATCGAGATGTCGTCGCAGCCAGCGATGGTGAGATTGTGAGCGTCGTGCCCCACGCTCCCGGCCAGCGCGCCGCGTTTCAGCCCTAGCCCGTGGACGAATCCCAGCCCAACGTTCCCGGTCCCCTGGTGCCGCTCGATCACGGCCAGCTTGAGGATGTCGCGTTCCAGATCGGCCACGGCCCGGCCGTCTACCACCTTGGCCGGTTCGATCAGGTGCTCGGTGACGACCTGGTCGGGCACGGCGCCGACGACGCGCACGCGATCGCCCGCGGCGGGGATGTCGAAGCTGAGTTGCTCCCACTCTACGTGCACGGTTTCGCGCACGCGGGAGTCATCCTCGGCGGGGACAGTCCACTCGTCGAGGGGAGCGCCATCCTGCGCGACCAACACTCCACCCGCAAAGACCATCTCGGCGCGGAAATCCTTCAGGTTGGAAAAGACGATCAGGTCCGCCCGTTTGCCCGGCGCGATGGCCCCCCGGTCGCGCAGCCTGAACCACTCGGCGCAGTTGAGGGTGGCCATCTGGATAGCCGTGACGGGATCAAGCCCCTCCGCGACGGCCAGGCGGATCAGGTGATCGAGGTGCCCTTCGTCGAGGAGGTCTGCCGGGTGACGGTCGTCGGTGCAAAAGGCGCAGCGGTGGCTGTTCTGCGGGGTGACGGCGGGCAGGAGTGCGCGCAGGTTCTTGGCGGCGGTGGACTCGCGGATAAAGATGTACATCCCCAGACGGAGCTTTTCCAGCATCTCGTCGGCAGTCGTCGATTCGTGGTCCGAACCGGGACCGGCGCCGACATAGGCCTGGAGCCATTTGCCGCTCACGCCGGGGGCGTGGCCATCAATGACGCGATCCTGGAAAACAGCCAGCTTCTCCACCGCTCCCTCCATTCCCAGCACCGCTCCCGGTACGTTCATAAACTCGGCCAGCCCGATGACGCGGTTTACGTCGGCCAGGCCGAGCAGGTCGCCGGCGCTCAACTCTGCCCCGGCGGTGCCCATCGAGGTGGCGGGGACGCAGGAGGGCAGGTTGACGTAGACGGTGAGCGGCAGCCCCTCGGAGGCGGTCAGCATGTAGCGGATGCCATAGGCCCCGGCGACGTTGGCGATCTCGTGGGGATCGGTGACAACGGTGGTGGTGCCGCGGGGGACGACGGCGCGGGCGAACTGGGGTGGGGTGACCATCGAGGACTCGATGTGGACGTGGGCGTCGATCAGGCCAGGGCAGACGTAGCGACCGCCCAGGTCGATCTCCTCCTGGGCTTTGTAATCGGATCCAACCCCGACGATGGTATCGCCAGCAATGGCGACGTCAGCCTCAATGATCTCGCCGGTAAAGACGTTGATCACGCGCCCGTTGCGGAGCGCCCGATCGGCAGGTTCGTCGCCGCGGGCGATGGGTAGAAAATTGGATAGATTCATCGTGTACCTCCTCTATTCGTCTACTGATTCCCCCGCGCCCGCTTCAGCCGGCCAGGGGGGTAGATCCAACGTCTTGCAATACACATAGTGACCCAGCACGCCGACGGAGGCGATGGTCGGCGCGGCCAACAGAATTCCCAGCACCCCGGCCAACAAGCCTCCCACGATGATGCCGATGATGGTCACCATTGGGTGGAGCTTTACCTGCCGCCCCACGATGCGTGGGACGAAAAAATTGAGATCCACTTGCTGAAACACGACGTGGATGCCCAACACCAGTACGGCAAACCAGAAATGGGGGATCGGGAGCCAGCGCGATCCCTGGAACAGCGCCAGCAGCACGGCGGTGGCCAGCCAGATGCCGTGACCCACGCTAAACAGGAACTCGAGAAAGAAAGCCAACAGTCCCAAGATCAGCGCGTTTCTCATCCCCACGATAGCCATCGCCACGCCAAGCGTCAGGCCCACCGTGATCGCCAGTAGAAGCTGGCCGCGAAAAAAGGCCCGCCAGAGCGCGGCGATTTTTTCCCGCAACTGCTTACAATCGTGGTGAAGATGGGGTGGCACCCATCCGGCGAGCCACTCTCCCATCTGGGGGCCGTCCTTGGTGAGATAGAAGGAGACGATGCCGATAAAGATGATCTCGACGACGGTGTTCACGACGCCTGCCAACAACGTCATTGTCTGAGTGGCCAGCGGCTGGACGAGATCGGTCAACGTGGAGACCAACTCGTCGTAGAGTTGAGACAAATCCAGGCTCACGTTCCCGATCTGGAGTGGCTGGGAGAGAAGACTCTCGATGTTGGCGCCGATCCGTCGAAAATCGAGTTGGAAATAGAGCATCTGCCGCACCAGTAGCGGCGCCAGCAGGCTGAGCGCAAAGATGAGCAGTCCGAAGAACAGCAAATAGATGGCGGCAGTGACGACGCCGCGGGGGATGCGCGTGTGGGTGGCGACGAAATTGACGACTGGCAGCAGCACGTAGGCGATGAGCGAGGCGATCACCAGCGGCGCGATGATACCCCGGAAATAGACCAGGACAGCGAGCAGTACCAGGATGCAGAATACGATGACCACGACCTTGACCGTGGCGTTCCAGGGGGGAGAAGCGCACGTTTCGTTCACGATGCCTCCTGCTAGAGGAGAAAGGCGACGCTGATCCCGGCGACCAGCATCAACAGAAAACCCGGCAGCAATGCCCGGCGCAGGGCCGACGATCCGCTCGACAGCACGATACCTCCTTTGACGGCGGTGTTCGACATCGCGGCCAGCACGATAGCCTGTGCTCCTGTGTTCAAGCTCAAGTTGCCCGTATCGCGGCTCAACTCGGCCACCGAGAGCGTGATCGCGTCCACGTCCGTCAGCCCGGCGACGATGCTGGAAAGATAGAGGCCGGTGTCGCCCAGGTACGTCTGGGCTGCCTTGGAGACCACCAGAATCACGCCATAGATCAGGCCGAACTTGACCGCCGGTCCCAGTTCGAACGGGTTGGAGAAATCCACTTCCCCTTCCTCGTCCGTGCGCTGAGAGAAATACAGGTAGACGCAGTAGGCCAACCCTGCCGCCGCCGAGGCCGCCATCGGCAGCCACAACTCGCCCAGCAAGGGCATGTTCAGCGCCGCGACTTCGACGACCACGCGGGAGAACATCACCGTCCAGGCGACCGTGATCGCCAGGGCGAAGGGTTTGGCCAGCTCCAGTTCTTGCTCGCTGCGCTGCGAAAAGCTGAGCGTCACTGCCGTGCTCGAAACCAGCCCGCCCAGCAGGCCGGTCAGGCCGATGCCTTGCCTGGAGCCAACCACCTTGACCAACACGTAACCCAGGAAGCTGATGCCGGAGATAAAGACGACCATCAGCCAGATCTTGTACGGATTGAGCACGTCGAGCGGCGACGGGCCGAAGGATTGATTGGGCAACACGGGCAGGACGATGGCGGTGATGACGGCGAACTTGAGCGTGGCATAGATATCTTCGCGGGTGATGCGGCGGACGAATACGTCCATCTCCATCTTGAGCGAGAGCAGGACCGTCGTCGCCACCGCAATCGCTACCGCCAGCGCCAGGTGATCCCAATAGCAGAGCGCGCCGGCGACGATGGTCACCAGCGCCGCCGTCTCGGTTGTCAGGCCCACTTCGCCACGCCAGGCGCTGACGAAATACGAGACCGCGATCAACGCGCCCATCGGAATGATGATGCCGACGAACGCCCAGGGAGAACCCAGCACATCGGCCGCCATCGCGGCTGTGCAGCCGACCAATCCCATCAGTGCGAACGTGCGCTCTCCGGCGAATATCTCCTTGCCCGGACCTCCGTAGGCATACTCTCGTTGCAGTCCGATCAGAAACCCAATGGCCAGGGCCACACCGAAGCGGTAGAAGAGATCTGTTTGTTCCATCTCGCGTACCTCCGGTAAATACGTATGTCCTAATCTAGTGGGGTTCTTTTGACGAACTGCCCTTGTCCCTTGCGTCCGACGAAGCGGTCTTTGCGATAGACGATCTGCCCTCGCGAGATCGTCGCTCTGACTTGCCCCTGCACCCACAGCCCCTCGTAGGGCGTGTATCCGGCCCGGTGATGGAGGTCGTCGGCGGTAATTGTGCCTTCCGGTTCTGGATCGTAGACGACGATGTCGGCGTCGGAGCCGGGAAGGAGCGCGCCCTTTTGTGGCCACAAGCCCCAGATCTGGGCCGGGTTGGTGGAGAGCAGTTCGACCAGTTGGGAGAGCTTCATTTGTCCCTCGGCCACGCCATACGTGAACATCAGCGGCAGCAGGGTCTCCATCCCCGGCAGACCGCCGGGCGTCTGGGTGAAATCATCCTGCGCGGTCTTTTGGGTTTTTGTATAATCGCAGTGGTCGGTGACGAGCATATCCACCGCGCCGGCCTCGACCATCGCCCACAGCCGGACGGACTCGTCGGGGTCGCGCAGGGGCGGCTGGAGAATGTAGCGCCAGGGTTCTGACTCTCTGTAGAGGGTGTTGTCCAGCAACAGATACTGGGGACAGGTCTCGCAGGTGACGCTCTGTCCTTTATCCCGCGCTTCGATCACCAGGGCGACGGAGCGGGCGGTGGAGCAATGGCAGATGTGAACCGGGCTTCCCGCGGCCTCGGCCAGGAAGAGCACTCGCTGGATGGCCTCCTGTTCGGCCAGGGCGGGGCGGGAACGTCCGTGGTTGCTCCAGTCGGTCTCTCCGGCGGCGGCCAGGGCCTCGGTCTGCGCGGTCACCAGTGTGTCATTTTCGCAGTGGACGAGCGGCAGGATCCCCAGATCGGCGGCGGCTTTCATCAGGCGCAGGAGTGTAGCGTCGTCCGCGTAGTAGTTGGGCCGATATGAGCCGCTGCGCTTCCCTTTTATTCTATAGGTGGTGTAGAGCTTGATGCTGGGCGCGCCCAATGCCACCAGGTCGGCCAGCTCTCCCTCTCGGTCTGGCGGCAGATCGGTGATCATCACGTGGAAGCCGTAATCCACGACGGCTTCCCGCGCTTCTTCCAACCGGGCCTCGACGGCCTCTTGCAGGCTTTGCCCCGAGAACTGGGTGGCAAAGTCGATCACGGTGGTCACACCTCCGCAGGCGGCAGCCTGCGTGCCGGTGAACCAATCGTCGGCGGTCTGGTAGATGCCGGTGTCCAGGGCGATGTGGGTGTGAGCATCTATGACGCCGGGGAGGACGTAACAGCCTTTGGCATCCACCACGCGGGTGTCGTGGAGCGCCGGCAGTCCTTGGCCGATCGCTTGGATCCGTTCGCCCTGGGCGAGGAGGTCGGCCTCCAAAAGTCCCTGAGGCGTGACCAGAACTCCGCCCCGGACGAGCAGAGTTGATGTCGAAGGTTGTTTCATGACGGTCTTTCTCACTACGATCGACTAGAGGTCATTTGATCGTACAGACTAAACAGATTAGCCACGTGAATTTGCTGTACCTGTCCGTGAAGCGGGAGGCGCGACAATCCGCAGGCTTCGATATTGCTCCGGCGCAGTACTTCTTTCCCCTGGCCCTTTTTGATCGCCTTGGCGACTCTGGCTTCGATCGCATCCAGGTAGGCTAAACTGATCTTGACTGTTTCCTGTACCTCTCCAACCAGGATCACCTCTCCGTGTCCTTGTACCAAGTTGTTTATGGGCAGTTCTGCTACTTTGCGCAGCGATTTCCTGAACGCTTCCACGTCGCCGTCCACGATGGACGGCACGGGCATCACCACATCGGACGCGAATAATACCTGGTCGTCTTCGACATAGACCATCAGGGAATCTTTGGTGTGGCCCGGCGCATAGATCAACCGCAGCACTTTTCCTGCCAGTTGTAACCCCATCTCTTCGTCGTCAAACGTGATGTCGGGCAGGCGGAGTACGACCTCTTCCAGCATAGGTTCCTCGGCCTGCGCTTTTTTCAGCGCGGGGTAGCCGCGTTTGCGGAGCAACTTTCGGCAGAGGGCATGGGACACGACGTCAGCTTGAGGAAAGAGGTAGGCACCGTAGGTGTGATCGGCGTGATAATGGGTCAGGATCACATATCTTACACCGGGCGGGCAGACCTGGGGGACGAATGCCGCCAGATCGTGGGTTTCAGTGGGAAAGGGCAGACTGTCCACCAGGATCGCGCCGGCGCGCGTCACGATCATCCCGGCAGTCACTTGAACGTACAGGTCGCTGGTGAAAACGTAAATATCCTCCGAGACTCGTTCGCGAAGCATAATGTACCTCGATTGGATGATAGAGTGCACGTAGAAAGATCCGTAGAGAGGATAGCACAAAAGGCGAGTCAAGTCAAGCATACACAAACGCCACCGATCTCCCGGTGGCGCTTTTTACCAAACCCCGCTGTGCCGTGCGCCGCTGTGTGTTGAGTCTTTTTTCGAAAGTGGGAGCCTGCTCCTCAGTTGCCTGAGAGAGACGGGCAGCCCCCTATTTGATTAGGTGTTGGCTCAAAACGCATACGGCTATCACGCACACCGCAGGGTTAGCTACAATATACCATGTCTCGCAGAAAATGCAAGTGGATGGCAAACTCGTCGTCATTGCCCGGGCCTAGGTGATTCGCGTCTCGATTATCCAGCCCATCTGTCTATGTATTGTTCGTCTATATGAAACTTATCTATATACTGAGTAACTATTGACATAAAGCATATAGCGTGATATACTACTGTTGAATGTAGGCCTGGTTGAACCTATAAGGAAAGGGCAAAGGTGCGAGGAAAAGGCCAGAAAAGGCGGGTACATAGTCGCCGGACGCCTGGGATGCGGGAGTCGGCGCTGCTTTTGCTCCTGCACCGTGAACCCGCACACGGCTATACCCTGATAGAGCAGTTGGAAGAGTTCGGCCTGGAAGAGATTGCTCCCAGCGTCGTTTATAGGATGTTGCGCGATATGGAAGCGCGAGGATGGGTCGCTTCGATGTGGGACGAGGAACAGACACAAGGGCCGCCTCGTCGCATCTATCGGATCACCGCCGGGGGGGATGAAATACTGGCTGCGCGGGTAGGGGAGCTGGATGAGACCCGGAAGATGCTTGGTCACCTGGTGGAGGCGTACCATCTTCACATGGAGGAAGGGGAAGGCGAGTATCATTGATGTGAGGAGGTTGATATGTATCACAGTATACTGGTTCCGTTGGATGGATCGAAGCGAGCGGAAGCGATATTGCCCCACGTGGAAAATCTGGCCCAGCGTTACAACGCCAAAGTGATCTTTCTTCAAGTGGTTGAGCCAGCCTCCGTTGTCGTGGGGCCGGAGGCGGATTACACGGTAATGCATCACCAGGAACTCCCGGAGTGGACGAAGCAGGCGGAAGTCTACCTGGCTACTCGACAAGGAGGGTTCCAAGAGAAGGGCATCGAAGCCCAGACGCACGTCGTTTATGGGCCTGTCGTAGAAGCGATCATAGACACTGCTGAAAGTGAAGATGCGGATCTCGTTGCCATAGCCAGTCACGGCCGGAGCGGCTTGTCCCGAGTGTTCTACGGCAGTGTGGCCGCCGGTGTGCTGCACCGTATCGACCGGCCTCTGCTGCTCATTCGATCGTGAGGCGCAGATAAGGGCGGTTACGTGTCGTGCTGGTAACCGGTGGGAGGTGAGTGGGATGCCAGAGGGAAAGAAGAAACTCGGCCTGATCGTCAACCCGGTGGCCGGGATGGGCGGCAGCGTGGGGCTCAAGGGCACCGATGGGCAGATGTACGAGAGGGCGTTGGCGTTGGGCGCAGAACCGGTCACACCTCAAAGGACGAAGGATGTCCTGAGCCACATCGAGTGCCAGGAGGCCATCGCGCTGCTCGTCGCACCGGGCAAGATGGGAGCGCAGTACGTGGCGGATCTGGACCTCCCCTTCACGGTGGTCGGGGAGAGCGGTGAGACGACCTCGGCCGAGGATACCAGGCGGATCGCCCGGCAGATGGCGGCGCAGGGCGTCGACTTGCTGATCTTTGTCGGCGGCGACGGCACCGCCAGGGACATCTATGACGCCGTCGGCGCGGAGGTTCCCGTGGTCGGCGTGCCCTCCGGCGTCAAAGTCTTTAGCGCGGCCTTTGCGCTCAGCGCCAGAGCGGCGGCCGAGATGGTGGACGCTTTTGTGGAGGGCACCGAGGTGACCGAGGAGGAGGTGCTCGACATCGACGAGGCAGCCTTCCGCGAGGATCGCTTAGCTTCCAGGCGCTACGGCTATCTCCTGGTGCCGGAGGTGCGGCGGTTTCTGCAGCCGGGCAAGACGGCATCGAACGTCGGCAAATCGTCCGTGGAAATCAAGCAGGAGATCGCGGCGTACATCGTCGAGGAGATGGAGCCGGGGGCGCTCTATCTGCTAGGCCCCGGCACGACGTTGCGGGCCATCGCCGACGAGTTGGGTGTTTCCAAGACGCTCCTGGGGGTGGACGCCGTGCACGCAGGGCAGTTGGTGGGAGAGGACATCAACGAGCGCGATATCCTGGAGCTGTTCGAGCGATACGAGCGTAGAAAGATCATCGTCACGCCTATTGGCGGCAACGGGTTCATCTTTGGCCGAGGCAGCAAGCAGTTCACCCCGACGGTGATCCGAGCGGTAGGCGCGGATAAACGGCGTCCGATGGATAACGTCATCGTGGCAAGTACCCGGCATAAGCTGAGCGACCTGGATTGCCTGCGCGTCGACACGGGCGATCGCGATCTGGACGAGATGCTCGCCGGGTACATCACAGTCACCGTGGGCTACAGAGAGGGGATGATGGTGAAGGTCGCATGCTGAAGGATACCATCCGGCTCCACCCTGGCGCTCCGCTGGTAGGAGTAGAAATGCGGGCGAGGTCCCAAAGATAAGGAGGCAACTGTGTCAAAATTCTCGTTAGATGTCCTACAACGACGTGTCTTTCCCTTCGCCCGGACCGACGATCCGGACGTTCTTCTGGGCGCGGCCTTTGGCGAGGACGTATCGCTGACCCGCGTCGGCGACGAGATCCTGGTCTCCCACGTGGACCCCATCGTGGGCGCCATCGGCGACATCGGTTGGCTGGCCGTCCACGTGGCGTGCAACGACGTCGCCACGTCCGGCATCCCGCCGCGATGGCTCCTGCTGCTGGTGCTCGTGCCCTCTATCGAGGAAGAGGAGCTCCTGGAGCAGATCATGCGCGACGCCAACCGCGCGGCGGGAGAGCTTGGGGTCTCGATCATCGGGGGACACACCGGGTACTCGGCGGGGCTGTCGCGGCCCCTGGTCGCGGTCACGGCGCTGGGAACAGCGGCGGGCCGCGAGCCGGTGCGTACCGGCGGCGCTCGCGTGGGCGATTGGGTGTTGGTCACCAAGGGCATCGCCCTGGAGGGAACGGCTATCCTGGCCCAGGACTTTGCCGACGTGGCGCGGGAGTTGGGTCTGAGCGACGATGAGCTGGAAGAAGGCCGCCAGGTGATGGCCGAGGTGAGCGTCGCGCCGGAAGCGCTGGCGTTGGCCGAGAACGGCGTGACGGCCATGCACGACGTGACCCGAGGCGGACTGTTAGAGACGCTGCTGGAGATCGCTCACCTCTCGGAGGTGGGCATCGAGATCGAGTCCTCCCGCCTGCCCATCCCTCCCATCGTCTCGCGCTTTGCGGAGGCGTTCGAGTTCGAGCCGTTGCGCATGATCTCCTCCGGCACGCTGGCGGTCACTGTGCCATCCGAGCGGGTGGAGGACGTGAGCCGTGCGCTGGAGCAGTTAGGGACGGCGTTCGCCTTCGTGGGCCAGGTTGTGGAGGGGGCCGGGGTCCGCGTTCTCCAGGATGGCGAGGCCGCTCACTACACCGAGATCCGCTGCGAGGAGGACGAGCTGGCCCGCATGTGGGCCCTCTATCCTCGGGACGGGTAGTTGCGGGAAGGTAGGTTATGGTCATTGGAGACAATGCTCCACAACTCGGAAGCGAGGCCGTTTCACACAAGGAGGCAGTCAGATGATCGAGTTCAAGCGCATTTTGGTCCCATTGGACGGCTCATCTCTGTCGGAGAGGGCGCTGTCGGTGGCCCGCGCACTGGCGCAGAAATTCGAAAGCCAGATCATTCTGTTGCACGTGCTGGATATTCCCACTCCCACGATACCTACTTCGCATCTGGAAAAGACGATGGGTTGGCTGCGAGAAGCCCGTCATCACGTGCTTCAGGAAGCCCAAAGCTACCTGGAAACGATACAGCGTGAGCTTTACGAAGAACAGGGTTTTCTCATAAAAAATCGACGCACTACGACTGATCGTTTCGAACATGCCAACAAATCAGGCCAATGGTGTATGCGGTAAATTCTGCATCATCTCGGATAGGCGACTTGAGTGAGCATAGATGC
>DAOTUB010000355.1:0-18065 GCA_034437455.1 Anaerolineae bacterium
CCTTGCATCCAGGCACAGCAAGCGTGCATTGTCTCATATCTTGGCTGGCTGGGGAGCGAAAAACCTACTTGGATTACTGCGGCTTTTGTTCTCATCGCTCAAACTATTTCAGTATCCGGACAGTATTGGGCCAGACCGGTATCGATCTACTGGTCTGCCAGGAGTACAGTGGTAGTTGACGAGGAACTTTCCATCTCCCCACGCCTGATCCTGGTAAGCGATGACCTTGTCTTGCAGGTAGCGTACTTTTTCTCGTTTCTTAAAGGTAGCCTTCTTTCCTCTCCGATCTTTTAGTTCTAGCGTCGATTCGTATTCCAGAACCTCGTACACGCCTTCATAAAACCAGCCGGGCATCACCTTCCGTGCGATCTTTCCCACCTCGTCCAGCACTTCCAGCCAGGGGAATCCCAAGAGAATGGTTATTAGCTTATCAAGGAGGCTTCGGTTGTCATTGTGTTTTTCATCCGCCATAGAACAAACGTGGTCCTGCGACGATGCAATAGCAAAATCGCAGCATGCTGCGATTATACTCTCACGCTCTGGCGCTGTTTGTCAAGCAGTTTCCCGGTCAGTAGATCTACGATGCGATCCACCAGCCAGTTGGGAAAGCAAACGAGGTTCGTGTGAATCACCACGTGAGCCAACAAGTCGTTGACGGCGTTTTGTGAGCCTCAGAGCAAGTCAAGCCTATCGACTCGTATCACGTCATTTACTCACCTATAATCTTTACCAAGACGCGCTTTCTACGACGACCGTCGAACTCGCCATAAAAGATCTGCTCCCACGGGCCAAAGTCCAGACGACCATTGGTGATGGCTACGACGACCTCGCGGCCCATTACCTGCCGCTTCAGGTGGGCATCTCCATTATCCTCGCCAGTGCGATTATGACGATAGCGGCTGACGGGCGCGTGTGGGGCCAATTCCTCGAGCCAGTCCTCGTAGTCTGCGTGCAAGCCGCGCTCGTCGTCGTTGATAAACACGCTTGCCGTAATGTGCATCGCGTTTACCAAACATAGTCCTTCTTGAACACTGCTCTCACGTAAGCAGGTTTCAACTTGGGGGGTAATGTTGATGAACCCCCGGCGTCCGGGAACATTGAACCAGAGCTCTTTGCGATAACTTTTCATTGGTTGTTTCCTCCCACTATAGTTCGTTTTCACAAATATAACACAATGCCATCACAGCGCCAGCTTGAGCTATACCCACCAGGGGCAGCGTGGGGACTTGCACGGGCGAGCATTACGGGATAAAATGAGCAGGCGGAGTGCGGTCATCAGGAGGATGCAGGTAGCCGATGGTCAATCCCTGTTATCGTAAAGATTTTCCTCTCATTCACTGTGGTTGCGCAAAATGCGCCCCATTGCTACAATCGTCTCCGGTGTCAAGGGGAAAGCGGCATCTCGCAAATCGTGTACTGTCCCTGGTAAACGCGATGCACATTACCGCCAGCGTGTTCATCAACGACGACGAGCGCGGCTTGCACGCCGATTACGAGGACTGGCTGGAGGAATTGGCCCCGCACACGCCGGTCAGCCGTTACCGTCACAATCGCACCGGCGAGGACAATGGCGACGCCCACCTGAAGCGGCAGGTAATGGGCCGCGAGGTCGTCGTAGCCATCACGGGTGGTCGTCTGGACTTTGGTCCGTGGGAGCAGATCTTTTGCGGCGAGTTTGACGGTGGGCGCAGGAAGCGCGTGTTGGTCAAGATCATAGGCGAGTAGACCGCTCAGCTCAGACTTGTCAGATCTGGGCATTTCAACTCAGCATGAGCGAGAGTCCGAGCACCAGGATCATACCCGTGACGATGGTGCGGAAGCGGTCGCTTTTCAACCTGCTATCAATGCGGGAACCGATGAACACTCCCAATAAAAGCGCGGGCACGGCGCATCCGTAAAATGTCCATACCGTCGTTGTCAGATGGCGGGCCACAGCATGGGATGCGACAGTGAAGAGGGCGCTGACGAAAAAAACGCCTGCAATACAGCGCGAAACTCTTCCTTGGGCCACCGGCGCAGCGATCCGTAGACGATCACGGGCGGGCCGGATGTGTTGTATGCACCGCCCAGGCAACCAGCGATGAAACCAGCAGGATAGGCCCAATGACGCGAGCACACGCGCGCTCCGGATGGATGGATGAGGCGGTAGGCGGCGTAGGTGAGTAATACGATCCCCAATAGCGGCCTGATGATAGACTCATCCACGTTAGCGAGCGCCCAGACGCCGACCGGCACTCCGAGGATGGATGCCGCGCCCAGGCGCAGCACTCTGCGAACGTGAATCGCCTGGCGGTAGCGGATCAAATTCACTCCGTACAGGGTCAGCCCGGTCAGCGCGACCAGGGGTACAGCCGTCCGCAGCCCCACGATGATAGTGATGAGCGGCATGACCAACAGGGCAAAGCCGGATAGGGTCTGCACCAGGGCGGCCAGGAAGACGATGACGATGGTTGTCACCAGAGTTGTGGCCATGTGGTCGTTAGCTACTTTTTCTCCATGCTCGCTCTGTAGAACTTTTCCACCGGGGGTAGCTCGGTGGTCTCGGGTTCCGTCACGATGTCGATAAAGGTCGGCTGATCGGCGGACAGCGCCTCTTGCAGCGCCGGTTCCACGTCCTCGGGCCTCTCTACCCGCACCCCGCGCAGTCCAAAGCCGCGGGCAATCGCCGCGTGATCGGTATCGGCTGAAAAATCCACGCCGAAATGGCGCCCGTCGCATAACAGCTCTTGACCGACCTTGATCCAGCCGAAACAGGCGTTGTTGAACTGGATGAGGATCACGGACAGTCCCAACCGGCTGATGGTTTCCAACTCGCCGGCGCTCATGCCAAAACTGCCGTCCCCCATCAGACCCACAACCGTGGCCTGAGGCCGGGCCAGCTTGGCCCCTACCACGCCAGGGAGCGCGTACCCCAACCCGCCATATCCTCGGGGGATGATCACCCGCCGCCCGGCGCTCGAACGCAGATAGGCCGCGACGAAGGGGGTGGGAGTGCCCGCATCGGCGACGACGATGCTGTCGGCTGGCAACAGGCGGGCCAGCGCCCGGATCACTCTCTGCGGCTTGATGGGGGTGCCGGTCGCTGTTGCCTTGGCCTCGAAATCGGCCCAAAATGTAGAGACCTCGGCAGACAAGCCAGCCAGGGGATTCGGACGGGGCTGGCATCCTCTGTCCTGGACAGCCGCCAGCAGGTCCGTCAGGCCCAACTTGGCGTCCCCCACCAGGCCGACGGCGGTGGGATAATTGCGCCCGATCTCGGTCGGATCCACATCCAGGTGCAGGATGGTCTGGCTTGTGGCACGGGGAGGGATCGTCCAACCAGCGGTGGTCACCGAGTCGGTCTTGCAGCCGACGTACAGGATCAGATCGGCGGTCTGGAGCAGTTCGTTCGCGTAGGGTCGGCGACCGTTGCTGCCCACCACGCCCATACTGAGCGGATGGTCCTCGGCGATGGCCCCTTTGCCACAGATGGATGTGCCCACCGCCATTCCCAACGTCTTGGCCAAAGCTGTTAGCTCGGCCCAGGCGCCGGAGGTGACCGCCCCGCCGCCGGCGACGGCGATGGGATGGCTGGTCTGCGCCAAGAGATCCGCCGCTTGCTCCACAGCTGCCGGGTCGGGGCGAGTGCGATAGGCCGGGTAACGTTGGCATGGCTCCTCGGCGTGGAGCAAGGAACCGCTGGCGCTTTCCGCCAGCACGTCCACCGGCAGCGTGATCTGTACCGCGCCAGGTCGGCCGCTGGTAGCGACGCGGAACGCCCGGCGCAGGATGCTCGGGATGCGGTCGGCCCGCTTGACCAGGGTGCTCCATTTGGTGATCGGAGCAAACAGCGCCGGTTGGTCGAGGGCCGTGAGAACGTTCCGTCCTTCCTGGGCCACCGGAGTATCCGAGTTGAGGGCGATGACGGGGATGGAGGAAGCGTGCGGCTCGGCCAATCCCGAGGCCAGATAGGTGGCTCCGGCCCCGCTAGGTCCCTCGCAGACACCGGGGCGGAAGCTGACCCGGGCGTACACGTCGGCCATATACGCCGCCGAGCGCTCGTCCCGGGCCAGCACGTGGACGATCTCTTCCTTTGCCTGGCCCAGGGCATCGTAGAACGACAGGCCGGTATCGCCCGGAACGCCAAAAATGTAGCGCACGTCGTACGCTTTGAGCATCTCCACTACCAGTTGACCGCCGCTTAGTTGCATGGTGTCTCTCCTATACCTTTGGTCCTGCGCAAAATACCTCGACTGCCCAATGCTCAATTTTATCCTGCTTCGCCTCTATGTGCAAGTCGGTGTGCCAGGATTGACATTTTGGTGTATACTGGGGATATACTTGCGTTGCGGATGAAAATGTAGGGCGGTTTTGCTTAACCGCTACAGGCGCTCGTCATTCCGAGTAATCCACAGCGCCGCGGCGTCGTTCAGTGAGCAAGAAACTGAACGTATTCGTCATCCTGAGCGGAGCGCAGCGGAGTCGAAGGATCTCCAATTCTGCAACGTGAGATTCCTCGGCTCCCTACGGTCGCTCGGAATGACGGTAAAAGGGAAGTTTCTTAGTAGCGACCGAAGGGAAGCCTGCCCTGCGACCAGCGGGAGTGTCGAAGGGTCGAGGAATCTCCACTTTCGCAAGCAAAACCACTGGAGAGATTCCTCGACTCCGCTGCGCTTCGTTCCGCTCGGAATGACGCAAATTGGTAACAAATTTATTTTCAGAGGAGCGAAGAATATGAGTGTAGAAAGAATGAGCAAACGAGACCGGTTGGCCGCCGCCATCTCTGGCGAGCCGGTCGACCGGCCACCGGTCGCCCTGTGGCGTCACTTTCCCGGCGACGACCAGCGGGCCGACGATCTGGCAGCCGCCACGCTCGCCTTTCAGAGACGCTGGGATTGGGATTTCGTCAAAGTGATGCCCGCGAGCAGTTTTTGCCTGCGCGATTGGGGGGTGGAGGATCGCTGGGTGGGCAACGACGAGGGCACCCGCGAGTACACCCGCCGGGTGATCGAGCGGGCCGAGGATTGGGAGAGCCTCCCGTTGCTCGATCCTCAAGAAGGCTGGTTGGGCGAGCAGTTGCGCTGCCTGAAAGCCCTCGTGAGCGGCTTGGGTGAGGATGCGCCGGTGATCCAGACGATCTTTAACCCGCTAGCTCAGGCCAAGAACCTGGTCGGCAACGAGCGTCTGCTGGTGCACCTGCGCCGCCATCCCGAAGCGGTGCAAGCCGGGTTGGAGACGATCACCGAGGTGACCCGCCGCTTCATCGAGCTGGCGCTATACACCGGCATAGATGGCTTCTTTTTCGCCGTTCAACACGCGCGGTACAGCTTGCTGAGTGAGGCCGAGTACGACGAGTTTGGCCGAGCCTACGATCTGCGTCTCTTCAAAGCGTTTGAGGGGACAAAAGCCTGGTTCAACCTGCTGCACATTCACGGGCTGGACATCATGTTCGACCGGCTGGCCGACTATCCGGCCCAGGCATGGAACTGGCACGATCAGGAGACGCTCCCATCGCTGGCCGAGGGTCAGCGGAAGGTGTCGGGGGCGGTCGTCGGCGGGTTAGCCCGGTGGGAGACGGTGCTGCGCGGCACACCCGACCAGGTCAAGGCGAAGGCTCAGACAGCCCTCGAACAGACCGGCGGCAGACGGTTCATCCTGGGCACGGGCTGTGTGACGCCCGTCGCTACCCCCCAGGCAAATCTGCGGGCGGTGCGGGAAGCGATGGAGTAAATGTCCACTTGAATAGGATTGGCAAGAACGGCAGATGCCACCGGATCGCGTTCGTCCTGTTGGGCGTAGAAAGGTAAAACATCTCCCATGTCTCCGCGCCATCCGGGTAGCGGCGCTGCGACGCATTGGCGACCTGAGGACCAAAGAGGCACGTGTCGATCAGTTGATTGCCCGTCGCATCCCGGTCGAACAAGCCAACGCTTTCACCATTCCTACTCAGCCTGAAGTTGGTGTGGAATGGTCCTTGTTCAGGATCGTCGTCGGCGTAGAAGAGAGCAAAGCCGCCGGCCGGGATAAATAGACCATCGGGGATCCGGAACTTGGTCGGGTCGGTCAGATCGTCGGTCAGGTACATCCCTCCCATATCTATCGGAGTAAGGCCAGGATTGTAAAGCTCGATCCAGTCAGGAAACTCCCCGGGCTCATCGGGGTCCTCCAAAGCCGTCACGTTGCTGGCCATCAATTCGTTGATCAACAGAGGCAGCGGTCGGTACCCCGTTACATAGTAGTGGGTATCGAGCGGCGCCAGCGGTGGATCGGTCGCGCTCCGTTCGGGGCTATTTTCAGTCTGTACGTAATAGGCCACTCCCGTGCCGTCTGATTGGACCGGGATCGCAGCGACGTAGGCATTGTTTCCCGCGTGTCTCATGGATATGGCCCTAAAGCTGGCCCCTGCGCTGTACCAAAGTGTGGCCGCGACCACCGCTCCATCGCCCGCGAGCATCGCGGTCACTGTCACACGCTCCGTCGGAGAGGGGTACAGCGGGATACGATGGACTTGAGAAATGACCGGCATCCCAACGCACGGACGGTTCGTCGCGCCCGGTGTGGGGACGGCGTAAAATGTCCAGGCGTCGCTGTCGGCGCAGCGGCCCTTGGATCGATCGGCGGTCTGCGGGCCGAATGTATAGACGTCGAGAGGACGGTTTCCGGCAGCGTCGATGTCGAACAGGCCCACGCTCTCGCCGTTCCTGCTCAACCTGAAATTGGTGTGAAGCGGGCCCTGTCCGGGATCGTTATCGGCATAAAAGACCACAAAGCCCTTCGCCGGGATGGTAATTCCATCGGCGATGCGGAACTTGGCCGGATAATTTGGATCGTCGGTCAGGTAGCGTCCACCCAGGTCTATCGGATTGGGGCCGGGATTGGCAAGCTCGATCCAGTCGGGAAACTCGCCCAGATTGGGAGATTCCGCCTCGTCGGGATCGCTCAAGACGGTTTCGTTATCCGCCATAAACTCGTTGATGAGCAAGGTAGGCGACTGGTATCCCACGATGTACTGGTGATGTGGAGTTGTGCTCGTCCTTCCGTCATTGCCCGTGGCTAGGATGTAATACGCAACCATCTGACCATCAGGTTGCGCCGGTATTAAGGCGCTATGCCGGTCCCCTTGTGTATTGACCATGGGCATGTCGACAAAACCATCTCCTGTGGCGCTGTAGTAGAGGGTCGTCTGCAACAATGCGTCGTCGGTGATCGTGGTCGCGACGGTTACGACGTCGGAAGCGGTGGGCAGCGATGGGATATGGGTTACGGAACCAATGCTCGGAGGTAGCAACAAATTGGGTTTACCCGGTGTGGGTTTACTGAACGATATCCAGTTGTCCACGCCATCGGGATAGCGGCCTTCCGACACATCGACCGTCTGCGGCCCATAAGTGTAGGTGTCAATCTGTTGGTTTTTGCCAAAGATGCCGATTTGCCCACCAGACTCGTTGAGCCGAAAATTTGTGTGTCGCGGTCCTTGCCACGGCTCGCCATCGGCAAAGAACGTGACAAAACCACCGGCCGGAATGACGAGCCCATTGGCGATTCGGAACCGGGTCGGATCTACCAGATCGTCCGTCAAATACATTCCCGAAAGGTCAACCTTCTCCAACCCGGCGTTATGGATTTCAAACCAGAGAGAAAACGAGCCAGTTTGATCCTCCGCCATAATTTCGTTGATGCTGAGATAGAGCTGATCGGCAGGACAGTACCCTGGCATCTGACCCCGCAGGACGTTCTTGCGCTCTGTGACATAGACCTTGAGGTCGTCAGGGGCCGCCAGGAACGGCCCAGGGTTCTCCCAGCCATTCTTGTGCCAATCGCGCAGAGCATCTTGCTCGATAGCAGCGTGGGTTCCATCGATCATGGAACCCATCGCCGCGTCGGAAAAGACAGTGTCCATAAATTCGAGCAAGCGATGACAGTAGTAGGCGCGGAACTGGGGCACATCCAACGAGCGCGTCAGGAGCGTGTTCGTCACCCACCCCCAGATCGGAGCGTCAGAGGTGCTCATATTGATGGGCCAGTCATCGGCGTATTCCCGCTCGCCGCCGCTGGGGCCAAAGGCGTTGTCAAAGTCATAGGGTATCAGCTCCCACCGCTCGGTAGCCGTATCGTGCAAAAGATACGCATTGTACGAGCTAAAGTCGAGATTGCCGGTCAACACAATCATCGCGTAATAGTCCAGGTACGCGGCCACGTCAAAGACCCGTCTCAATTTAGAGGCAAAGGCCTCATCTGGTGTGTTGTTGATTCGTTCGATGAAGGCGATCAGATCGTCGTAACCTGGATCCAGACCGTTCTTCTTCTCAAAGGCCTGGCGATAGTCGTGCTCCGAAGGTAGGTGCCGGGAGAAATCCACGAAGGGGTTCCCGATAGACTTGTAGATATTGATGTCGGGATTGTGGCCGATGCGCTCCGCAAAGCCCGCGTCCACCTGCTCATTCTGGATATAGATCCCCATGTATTCGCCGTTGAGCGCCAACAGCACGTATTCGGCACGGGGCGGTTGGATGCCAACGACCTCGAACAGATTGGTAGCCAATTTACTCCGCATCAATGAGGCGTCGTTGAAATCACCGCGAAGATTGATCTCCTCTTGACCGGGAAAAGGGGACTCTTCAGGAAATTTGATCTTCCACGATTTCTTTTCCAGGTAGCGTCCCCAGTTACCTCGGTAACGAACCTCGGCGAGAAAGGGCCGATCCTGATAGATAAAGTTGCCCGTCACCTCATCATCTGACCAGGGATCCGTGTATAGAGCATCCAGATTCTCGGGTGTCAATTCGAGCTTGTAGTAGGGGAGCGTTGCGTCGTCCTCATCCAGGGCGACGCCGGATTGAGAAGGCGTCCGCTCGCTTTCGTTGCCATAAATATCCACCGCACTGACGCGATAGTAGTAGATCGCACGCGGATCGGAAGAAACATCCTGATAGCGAGAGGTGCGGGATGGTTTGACAGTGAGGCGAGTGTAGGGGCCAGCGGGCGACTCGGCGCAGTAAACATGGTAACCATCCAGATCGCCTTTGGGGCTATCCGCCCAGTCAAGCAAGATCGCATTGTAGCTGTCTGTAACTGTCAGGTCGGATGGCGTAGGAGGCGCGACCGTATCGGGAGAGCGAACCCTTACCTCAATAGCGGCCAAAAGGGGATCGCCAAAAACAGAGCTGGCGACGATATTCAGTTCGCCATCCTCCACGGTCACGGCAAAGCGCCGAATCAAGGCATAGTTCGTACCTACCTGCGAAAAGATATTGAAATCGTCCAGCACGGTTTGGTCTTCAATCAGTACGTCAAAGACCGTGTACAGAGGGCCGTGATCGTCAAACACCGCGATTTGACTCAAGTGCAAGGCGATCAAATAGTCGCCGTTGGGAATATCGCTAAAGCGGTACTCCTGCCAGCCACGACGCTGCTTTTTGTGCAATGCATCGTCGGGGGCGCCGCCGATCACGGGGAACGCGACAGACACGGAATAGCCACCGATGTAGCCGGCTTGGGTTTGAGGCGTCCACTCCTGGTCGGGCAAGTAGACGCGCCCTCTCTGATCAGTATAGGGTTGGTCGCTGCCGACGTTAAAGCGGATGGGGAACGCTGGTGGCGCATGGGCGGCAGATCCATCACATCCAAGGGCCAGCACCATCACCAATGACAAAAAAAGCCAACAATATGGCTTTTCAACCAAGGAGAGGATATTGATCGAATATTTTCGATGGTTCATCGTTTCCAAAGAGGAGCCATCTAACAAGCTTTGTCTACGAAAACTCGACTGGCTCCCGCCGCGTCTTGGCGTCAAGAAACTACCCTTGACGTATTCTCCAAAAAGGCTGATACCCTGAAATAGTCAATGCATCTGACTGAAAAATTCCCGTAAGCGTTCAGCCATATCACCAAACACCGGAGCGAGCGCCGGTTGAGTAGCGGAGGCACACGCTTTTTGTGCCGGAGCGTATCGAAACCCAGCGAGCGGGGTCGTATGCATAACCCGCTTGGTCTCGATACGTCGCCGGATGGGACATCCGCTTGCTCCTACTCGACCGGCGCTAGAATCACCCTCCTGAACGCTTGCCATTGATCTACCGCTTCACTTGGCATACTCTTCGGCTCGTACCTCGCGGATCACCATCACCTTGATCTGACCCGGATATTCCATACTCCCCTCGAGATTGCTGGCAATGTCTTTGGAGAGTTGAATGGCCGCCAGATCATCGATCTCCTGAGGCTTGACGATGACGCGGACCTCGCGACCGGCCTGGATGGCGTAGGCTTCTTCCACCCCGTCGAAGGAATTGGCAATCGCCTCCATCGTGCGGATGCGCTTGAGGTAGAATTCCAGGCTTTCCCGGCGCGCGCCTGGCCTGGCGCCAGAGATGGCGTCGGCGGCCTCGACGATGACGGCCTCGAGGGAATTCGGTTTCACGTCGTTGTGATGGGCCGCTATGCAATGCACCACGTTTTCTGGCACACCGTAGCGCTGGCAGATCTCGATGCCGATTTGCACGTGGGTTCCCTCGGTGTTGAAATCCACGGCCTTGCCAATGTCGTGCAGCAGTCCTCCGGCGCGGGCAATGTCTGCGTTGGCTCCCAGTTCCTCGGCGATCATCCCCGCCAGTTTGGCCGTCTCGACGGAATGGGTGTACTGATTCTGCCCATAGCTGGTGCGAAACTTGAGCCGTCCCAGCAGTTCGATGATCTTGGGGTGTAGCCGGGGAACGCTGGCCTCGTAGGCCGCTCGCTTGCCCTCTTCGCGGATAAATTGGTCGAGCTCTTTTTGGCTCTCCGTGACGATTTTCTCAATGTGCGCCGGGTGGATGCGCCCATCGGACACCAATCGCTCCATGGCGCGGCGGGCTACCTCGCGACGCACCGGATCGAAGCAGGAGATGGTGACGGCTTCCGGCGTATCGTCTACCACCACGTCCACGCCGGCGGCCTTTTCGAAGGAGCGGATGTTGCGCCCGCCTCGACCGATGATGCGTCCTTTCATGTCATCGGAAGGCAACGAGACCGTGGAGACCGTGATGTCCGACACGTACTCGCTTGCCATGCGTTGGATGGCCGTGGTGATGATCTTGCGGGCGCGGGTATCCGCTTCCTCTTTGGCCTCGGCTTCCACCTGGCGGATCACGCGGGCCATATCCTGTCGAGTGTCCTGCGCAACCGTATCCAGCAGCTCTTGCTTGGCTTCCTCGGAGCTTAATCCCGCTACCCGTTCCAGCGTCTCGAGCCGTTCCTGTTGCATTCGCTCTATCTGATTGCGCTGCTTATCCAGGGTGGATTGACGCTTGTTGAGGCTCCGCTCCCACTTTTCCAACCGCTCTTGATTGTGATCCAGTTTCTCGCGTCGCCGTTGCAGCCGCTCTTCTTCTCGTCGCAGGCCCGTCCGACGCCGATCCAGTTCTTCTTCCGTCTCTTCCCGTCTCTTGAGAACTTCATCCTTGGCGGATAGTACGATCTCCTGAGCCTGTTTATCCGCTTCTTCTACAAGTTGCCTGGCCTGTTGCTCCCGTTCCTCAAGGGCAGTTCGAACAACGCGGGAACGGAGCAGGAATCCCAGCCCGAGTCCCGCAGCCAGTGCTAGAATTGCAGTGATTGCCACTGGCAATAACCTGATCAAAAACTCGTTCATGCTATTTTTCCTCGCTTTCGATATCCATGGTTGATATTTTCTTACGATCTCTTTCTTCCAACAGTTCCTCGATCAGCGGTGCGATGACGGCATAGGAGAACCCCCTGCGTTTCAGGTACGCTTGCAATTTTCGACGAAAGTCGCGCTCTTCAAGCTCCTGCAAGCGACGCGCGCCGGCCTCTGCTGCCTTCCGGGCGGCGGCTTCTACGTCGAGATCCTCCAACGTTTCGTCGATGATCCGGTTGGCAAGTCCCTTCTGCCGCAGTTCGTGACGCAGCCCCCGCAACCCTCTGGGGTTGAACCGTAGCCGGTTCTCCACCCAGTAGCGGGCGAACTCTCGATCGTCCAGCAGCTCCCCTCGCGTCAATCGCTCGATAACCTCCTCAATGACGGGTTCTTCGATCTCTTTTTTGCGCAAATTGCGGCGTACTTCATCCTCGCTGCGAGGCCGGTATGAGAGAAAATTGAGCGCCCGTTGGTAGGCTTTCTCAACCTGGTCCCGTATCTGTAGTCGAGCGATCTCGTCGTCGCTCAACATTTGACCGATCTCGAGGTGGATGGCTTCGACGACGGCCAGCCCGAAGGCGAACTGACCGTCGAGGTAGACGTTCACGCGATCTTTGTTGCGCTTTTGGAATCGCAGTGCTGTGATCGTTCCTGCCATATCGTTCCAAAAAAAGCGAAAAAGCCGTGGCCTTCCAAGCCACGGCTTGCGTTGACGCACACTCGTCAGCGTCGATCTCAAAATCGAGTCAACTACTCACTCGCCCCGCTGGGGGAGAATATATCCTTCTCCGTTACTCCAATCAAACACCAGATGCAACCGTCCCGCGTAACTACTTATGTTTGGCAGACGAGTTCTATCTGCCAAGACGAGCAGTTACCGGCTCGGGATGGTGTGCGTGGTTTTCTCATGACCTACTTTTCGATACCTGTCTTGAGGGTACATGTGAACATGTCCCTGAAAACCCTAAATCATTTATCGAGAGGTGCCTCTCGTTTTTTGGACAGGTCAATAAAATGTACGTGTTCATCAGAGAAGGATTAGATTCTATTATCCGACGATCCTGTACCAGAAACGCCGGTGTTTGATGAGATCAACCCGTGGCTACTGATAAAAAATAATAGACACCGGATCGGTCAATTCGCTTTGTCTGCCTCCTCAACGTCTGGCGTCATGGTTTCTGCTTCAAACAATTGTTCTCGAATGGCAGCTTCAATCTCGGCGACGTCGTCGGGGTGTTCGCGCAGGAATTGCTTGGTGTTCTCCCGTCCCTGCGCCAGGTTCTCTTCTGCAAGTAGTACGAGCCTCGCTTATCGATCACGTCCAACTCCACCGCCATGTCCAGCAGATCTCCTGCCTTGCTGATTCCTTCGTCGTACATCAGATCGAACTCGGCCACCCGGAACGGCGGCGCTACCTTGTTCTTGGTCACCCGCACCCGCGTGCGATTTCCGATCAGTTCTCCTTTTTCCTTGATCGAACGAATGCGCCGGATGTCCAGCCGCACCGAGGCGTAGAATTTGAGCGCCCGCCCTCCCGACGTGGTCTCTGGATTGCCGAACATCACCCCGATCTTTTCCCGTAATTGATTGGTAAAGATCAAGGCGGCGTTCGACTGCTTGATGGCCCCGCTCAGCTTGCGCAGCGCCTGGCTCATCAGGCGGGCCTGGAGACCGGGGTGAGAATCCCCCATCTCCCCCTCGATCTCGCGGCGAGGCACCAGCGCGGCCACCGAGTCGACCACGACGACGTCCACCGCGCCGGAGCGGATGAACGTCTCGGCGATCTCCAATGCCTGTTCGCCGGTATCTGGCTGAGAGATGAGCAGGTTGTCCACGTCCACGCCGCACCTGCGCGCGTAGGCCGGGTCGAGCGCGTGCTCCATATCCACGTAGGCCGCGATGCCGCCCAGCTTTTGGGCTTGGGCGACGATGTGCTGGGCGACGGTCGTCTTGCCCGCACCGTCAGGCCCATAGATCTCGGTGACGCGGCCGCGAGGGATACCCCCCACGCCGAGCGCATGGTCGAGCGCCAGCGACCCGGTGGGGATCGCCTCGACCTCCAGGTGGGTTGCCTCTCCAAGACGCATCACGGTCCCTTCCCCGAAACGCTTGGTCAGGTTCCCCAGCGCCTTTTCTAACGCTTTTCTTCGTCCATCGTCGGCCATTATGGGCACTCTATGCCAAGGTATTACGTCTAACGCATTATGTCACTCTACTAGTGTACACCAAATGGGACAAAAAGGCAAATGGAACTTGACCGCTAGTCCACGATGTGATAAAGTGGGATATGACGAGTATGAAGGCAAGAAGGGGGCGCTTGAACGATTGGCCGGTCGTTGGGGCGCTCGCTCAGGGGGCGCGCCGCACGGTTCCCCGGCTGTGGCGGTGGGAGGATCATCTGGCCGATGACGTCTTTGTCGTAGTCGAGCGCGGCGAGTTCCTGGTAGGCGTGCTCTTTGCGTGGCCGGATGATTCGCCCGTGGCCTGGGTCCAACTGGCCGCCCTGGCCGATACTGTGGACGTCGGCGAGTGGCTCGATCTGGCGCTGCCCCGGGTGCTTGATGGGCTGCGCCGCAGTGGAACGCGAGAGTTGGCCTGGATGGACTATCGAGGTTGGGCAGGCTTGCATCTGGGCGCGCGGGGCTTTGATGTGCTCACAGAGGTGGTGACGTTGGCCAAGCTCGATCGTAGCCTGCCCGATGTAGGTGTCGCTGGCGCTCGCTTGCGACCGGCAGCGGAGGCGGACATCCCGGCGATCGTGGCCATCGATCGGGCGGCGTTTACGCCTCACTGGTGGCACAGCGAGGCCACGATGCGATGGAGGACCGCTGCGTCGTCCTACTTTGGCGCGGCAGAGTCGGCGGGCCGCGTGGTGGGGTATGCCGAGGGGGAGCTGCATTCGTCGGAGGCGCACCTCAACCGCGTCGCCGTCCATCCAGATCACCAGGGCCGCGGCATCGGTACGTCGTTGTTGTGCGATGCGTTACGCGCTCTCTGGCGCTGTGGCGCTGAGCGAGTGATGCTCAATACCCAGAGCAATAATTACGGTTCCCAGCGACTATATCGCCGTCTGGGGTTTGAGATGATGCGCGACGTCGCGCAGGAGCGCGTGACGGTGTGGAACTTGCGGTTGTAGGGGACGGTCTTGGGCGGATTTGCACGTCCGCTTCACTGCACGAGGATAGGATACAGGAGGAGGATCATATGTCCAGGGAACGTCGTGAACCAACAGAGTGGCTATTTACCAACGCGCTGATGCGCCAGGCGATCCTGGCGATTGGTGACGTGATGGGCGAGCGCGGCCTCAAGGTCGTGTTGCGCCAGGCCGGGCTGGATCGCTACGTGGATCAGCCGCCGCCCAACGACCTGGAGCTGGGTGCCACAGCGGCCGAGTACGCGGCCCTGGGCCAGGCCGTGCAAGATTTTTACGGGCGCGCCGGCAAGGGGATCCTACAGCGCATTGGCCGGACCTCGTTCCGCTACAGTCTTGAGGAGCAGTCGGCGTTGCTGGGCGTGGCCGGCGTGGCGCTAAAACTGATGCCCCAAAAGGCGCGGGTCAAGTTCATTCTCACCCAGATGGCCAAGGCGCTGATGGAGGTGAACGAGGAGACGTACATCGAGGTGTACGAGACGCCGGAGGGGTTTGTCTTTGACAATTATGCCTGTTCGCTATGCCACACTCGCCAGGCCGATCATCCGATCTGCCACGTGCTCGTCGGCTCCATCCAGGAGGCGGTCAAGTGGGCCTCGGGACAGGATTACGAGGTGCGCGAGACCGAATGCCGGGCGATGGGCGCGGAGGCGTGTTGTTTCCTGGTCAAGGTGTAATCACGGATTTGTAGTGGCGACTTGAGTCGCCTTTGCGCCGACGACGATTACGGGGCAGGAGTGATGACCTGCACATGTACCCGCGCCTCGAAGCGGCGCTGCTCGCGGTCAAAGGCAGAGATGCGCACGGTGTAGAGGCCGGGATCCAGGTGCGTGGCGTCCCAATCGATCAACAGGCCGTCGCGTATCTGCGCCAGGTGCGGCCCGCTGATCCAACCCCAGCTCTGTGGATCGCTGCCCGCGCCGTACTGCGCCTCGTAGTGATCAAAGTTGGGCAGTTGGACGGTGCCAATGACCGGCACGACGCCCGAGACGACGTCCCCGGCGGCAGGCTGGGTGATGAAAACCTGCGGGCGGGCGGCGCCGGCGGTGCAATAGTCGAGCGGCGCCAGCTTCAGTTCCCCAAAGTGTTCTGGATGGGCTTTGGTCCACGCTCTTCCCCGCTCGTCGGGGATGACGACTCTCACTTCCTTGACGATCTGGTCGGGACAGATCTCGTTCGCCAACAGTCCACTGGCCGCGTCGATCTCCACCTTTTGGTACCAGTCGTGGCTTTCATCCAGCGGCGGCTGATCCTCGACAAAGACCTCTTTTTTCTGTTTGGGGCAGTACTTGCTGGGGCGAGCGCCCGAGTCGGCGCAGATTTCGTGCTCGACGATGCCGGGAGGGCGCTCGAAATCGCGCACGGGCCAGTCGGCGTGGGCCGCTTCCATAAAATTGTGCCAGATCGGACCGGCGCCGCCCGCTCCGGCCACCTCGATCATCGGGCTGTTGTCCGAGTTGCCCACCCAGACACCGGTCACCAGATCGGGAGTGTAGCCGATGGTCCAGGCGTCGCGAAAATCGTCGGTGGTGCCGGTCTTGGCCGCCGCGGGCCGGCTGAGTTCCAGCACGCTGGGGCAGTGGAAGGCGGCGCAACGGGCCTGGGTGTCGGCGAGGATGCTGGTGATGAGATAGGCGTGCTGGGGCGAGATCGCTGGTTTGCTTTCGGGCGTGGCATTATCCACCAACACGTTGCCCCGGCTGTCCTCGATGCGCAGGATGGGGTTTGGTTTCACGCGCGCGCCGCCGTTGGCAAAGACGGCAAAGGCGCCGGTCATCTCCAGCAGCTTGGCCTCGCCGCCGCCCAGCGTGAGCGCCAGGCCGTAGAAGGGCCGCTGGTCGTAGGGATAATCGGGACAGTTCTCTTCGGGGCGTACCAGCGACTCGACCCCCAACCGGTCCGCCAGCTCCAGCAGGCCGTTGACTCCCACGAACTGGAGCGCCGCCACCGCGGGGACGTTGTAGGAATTGGCGAGCGCGTCGCGCACGAGCACTGGGCCGTGGTACTTTCTGTCATAGTTGACCGGCACGTAGGGCGGGTTCGCCCCGTCGGGAAACTCGGTGCGCACGTCCCACGTCAGGGTGGCGGGCGTCAAGCCGCGCTCAAAGGCGGCGACGTAGGTGAGGGGTTTGATCGAAGAGCCGGGCTGGCGGCAGCGCAGCGCCACATTGACCTGACCGTCGATCTCCTCGTCGTGAAAGCCAGCCGAGCCGACCATCGACAGGATGTGGCCGGTGGTCGGGTCGAGCGCGACGAGCGCGCCGTTGGTCCCGTTGCGGTCGGCCAGCTCGGCCACGCCCTCGCGCACGATTTCCTCGGCCAGCGCCTGCAAGCGGGGATCGAGCGTGGTGTAGATGCGCAATCCCGTGCCACGGTAGAGCAGTTCTGGGGAGTAAGCGGCCTCAAACGTCTGTTGAGCGTAGATGGTAAAGTGCGGGGCGGTCATAAAATCGAATGAGGGCGCTGTGAACTCGTAGCTGCGCATCTCCGCTGCTGCCTGCGTCGCTTCCTCCTGGCTGATGTAGCCGTCCTCGACCATCAGACCCAGCACGTCCTCCTGGCGGGCGAGCGCCCGGTCGCGGCCGCCGGTGAAGGGATCGTAGACGGCGGGCAACTGGGGCAGTCCGGCGATGAAGGACGCCTGCGCCGGGGTCAGATCCGCCGCGTCCACGCCAAAGTAAAGCTCGGCCGCCGCCTGGACGCCGTAGGCCATGTTGCCATAGTTGTTTTCGTTGAGATAGATCTCCAGAATGTCTGCCTTGGAGTAGGTGCGCGTCACTTCGGCGGCCAGGACGACCTCCTTGATCTTGCGCCAGGCGGTCTGTTGCACGCGCTCTTCGGGCGTGAGCAGCAGGTTGCGGGCCACCTGCTGGGTGATGGTGCTAAAGCCGGAGACGATCTCTCCCTCGGTCAGGATGTAGTAGACGGCGCGGGCGATGGCGATGGGATCGAACCCAGGGTGAAGCCAGAAATAACGATCCTCGGTGGCGATGGTGGCGTTTTGGAGATGCTGCGAGATCTCGTTGAGAGGGACGTAGGTGCGCCGCCCGCCGTGGGGGTCCGTGACCTCGCGGAGCAGGCCGCCCTCGCGGTCATAGATCTTGCTGCTGACAAAGGCGGTCTGACGATCCCGTAACTCCGTCGCCGGGGGCAGTTGGCTGGCGATGTAGACGTAGCCGACGACGGCGATAGCGGTGACCAGAAAAAAGGTCAACACTGCGATGGCCACGACAGCAAAACCGACCTTGATCAAAAGCTCCCCCCACTGACGCCTCACTCCCCCCCCGATGGGGGGGGCGGGGG
>DAOTUB010000356.1:0-3646 GCA_034437455.1 Anaerolineae bacterium
GTTGCTACCCTCAAGCAACAGCAGCGCAATGTGCTGGACTATCTCACTGAAGCCTGCGACGCTGCCAATTGGGGCAAACCTGCACCGTCTCTGCTCCCGACAGCGCCTACCCCCTGAACGCTTACAAAAGTTTTTAGCCTACCACCACATATACGTTCTTCGCTTGGCGAACCGGTATATATAGGGGTTTGGCCTTTCTGTTCAGGATTCAAGTCCTAGACAAGTCTTTCTTTACCCGCATATATACGGGATTGGTATTTTCAAACCGGCATATATAGGGGTGTAAATTTATCCAAAGTCCAAGTGTACAGCAAGCCTGGGGCAACCCTTTCAGTCAAGGACTGAACCGAGCCGGGTTCGCAGAATACGATCTAATTGACTACTATGGTTACAATGAAGGAGGAGGAGAAAGAAAATGACAAAGTATCAAGCTGTTCCAGGAGCACAGGTCTTGGGCTCCATCGTCGGTACCGTGGATGCAGGAAAGATGATCCCAGTTCCTGCATATATGAATAGGAGATAGAAAATGGATACGAGTGTTGTGTTTCGAAACAGTTTGATTATGCTCGGGTTACTTGTCCCCGCCGCATTTGGGATAGTTCTATTTGCTGTCAGATTGCTTACTGGCCGTGGCATTGTCCTCAAGCTTGGAGCTGCGGCCTTGGCGGCCGTTGTGTTGGACGTCGAGCTTGGGTTCATATTAGGCCAAATCGGTCTCGCTCCCCTCAACGTAGTTATCCTATACGGCGTTGGTATCACTGGCACGATAGTTGTACTCTACGTCATGTTTCGCGTGCTCGTCGTACCCATCCAGACGCTTATCGTCGTCGGGCAGCGAATTGCCCAGGGAGATTTGAGTGAGACTGTCAGTTATGAGAGTGAGGATGAGATCGGCCAACTGGCTGCTGTACTAGGCGCAACCATCGCTTACCAGAGAGAAATGGCAGCGGTTGCCGAGAAAATGGCCGCTGGCGACCTCTTTGTCGACGTGTCGCCCAAGTCTGCCGACGATGTGCTGGGGAATGCCTTTGCGCAAATGATCGCCAACCTGCGCAGCCTGGTCGGACAGGTAGCCGAAAGCGCTACTGGCGTCAACGCGGCCTCCGAGCAACTTTCCGCCTCTGCCGACCAATCGGCGCAGGCCACCCAGCAGGTCGCCGCGACCATCCAGCAGGTGGCCGGGGGCACCGCGCAGCAGACAGAGAGCGTGACCGGCGCCACCGAGACCGTCGAACAGGTCGCGCGGGCGATTGACGGCGTGGCCCGAGGCGCGCAGGAGCAGGCCGCCGCGGTGGGCAAGGTCGCCGAGGTCGTTGAATCCATCACCGCCACCGCTCGCCAAGTGTCCGCCACCGCTCAGACCGGAGCCCAAGGCGGCGCCGAGGCCGCCCAGACCGCTCGCAAGAGCGCACAGACCATCCAGGAGGCGGTCGAGGGTATCGGAGGCATAAAGACCAGCGTCGACCTGGTGTCGGAACGCATCGCCGAGATGGGCCAGCGCTCCGAGCAGATCGGCGACATCGTCGAGGCGATAGACGACATCGCCTCGCAGACGAACCTGCTGGCCCTCAACGCCGCCATCGAGGCGGCCCGAGCTGGCGAGCATGGCAAGGGATTCGCCGTCGTCGCCGACGAGGTGCGCAAGCTGGCCGAGCGATCGGCCGAGGCCACCAAAGAGATCGCCGGGTTGATCAAAGAAGTGCAGCAGACAGTCGGTGAAGCCGTGCGGGCGATGGATGACGGATCCAGCAAAGTAGATGCTGGCGTGGCCCAGGCAAGCGAGGCCGGAGATGCCCTACAGAGCATTCTCATTGCCGCCGAAGTCGTCACCCGGCAGATGGGAGAGATCGCCATCGCCGCTCAACAGATGGATAACTCGACGAAAGAGTTGGCGAACGTGATGGATACCGTTTCGGCCATCGTCGAGGAGAACACCGCCTCTACCGAGGAGATGTCGGCCAGCGCGGGCGAGGTCTCGCTGGCGATGGAGAACGTCGCCTCGATCTCGGAGGAGAACAGCGCGGCGACGGAGGAAGTGAGCGCCACGGTGGAAGAGGTGACGGCGCAGGCAGAGGAAGTTACCGCGTCGGCGCAAAGCTTGAGCGCGATGGCGCAAGAGTTGCAGATGGTGGTGGCAGCGTTCAAGCTGCCCGGCGCCGAGAGCGATCGAGGTGCGTTGCCGTCGGTCGAGAAAGTACAGCCAACGAGCTTTGAGCCAGCCACGATCGCGGGGGGCGATGGTCAAGAATACGAAGAAACATCCATGGTATAGGGCGCGCTGAAGGAGGTGCTGCAGAGACGCGATCGACACGGGAATGTGAGTGAGGACATATATCTATCAAGTTCGAAAAATTCAAACAGTAAGATACATCACGACGTGACCACAAAGGAGGTCATCATGTATACAAACGAGTTCTATGATTTGGACTATAGTCCTACCCAAAACCAGATCAACTGGAAAGTCAAGGGGTTGTGGAGATCGGTCGGCGTCGTCCCGAATATGGAAAAGGACTGGGGCGCCATTCTGGCTCAGACAAAGCCGGGCTTTAATGTACTGGCCGACTTGACGGAGATGAAACCCCCACCGCAGGACGTCGAGGCTCTCCACGCCAAGGTCCAGAAACAGATCATCGATACGGGGGTGCACAAGATCGCGGCAGTCATCGGGTCGGCGCTGGTGGACATGTCCGTCCAACACATCGGCAAACAGTCGGGCATGATCCAGATGATGAGCAACTTTGCCGATAGGCCCAGTGCTCAGGCATGGCTCGATGCATCCTAGGGAACTTTGTGCAGGCTGACAAAGGGATTTCTATGGATACATGAACGCACAGTTCTGGGTTTGGGATTCGGGCACACACTACGAAACAGATCACAAGAATCCCAAATCCCCAGAACACGAACGTGAGGAGATAGAATTGTGGAAAGCCAATTGGTTGTCTTTGACCTGGCCAATGAACATTACGGAGTAGATATTGGCGCGGTAGAGAGCATCATTAAACTGCAGCCGATCACCGCTGTGCCCCACGCGCCTCGATTCGTCGAGGGCATCACCAACCTGCGCGGTACGGTGTTGCCGGTGATCGATTTGCGCAAGCGGTTCGGATTGCCCATAAAGGAAGCGACCCGGGAGACACGCATCGTCGTGGCCGAGATGGACGATACGCAGGTGGGGATGATGGTGGACGCCGTGACGGAGGTGCTGCGGGTGGATGAGGAAGCCATCGAGCCGCCGTCGCCCATCGTGGCTACAGTGGATTCTACCTTCATCACCGGCATCGCCAAGGTGGATGGGCGGCTGATCATCCTGTTGGACCTGGGCAAGGTGCTCTCGCCCGACGAGCAGGCCAGCTTGCAAACGCTCGAACAGGATCAAGGCGCGGACGCGCCGGTCGAGGAGTGAGCAGATATACGCAATGCGTAATGCGTAAATACCACGGCGCATCATGCATTACGCATTGCGTTTCAGGGAAAATGGTTCCTATGAGAGAAAAGGAGGACGAGCGATGTCACAAATTCTAGCAGCTTGTCGGAGAGAAAACTTTGGTAGCTCATAACCGACAAACAGCAACTGATTTTGATCAACAATCGTGCAGTAGTGAACCATAGATACCATGATATTAGCAAATCGGGCTCATTCCTGGCT
>DAOTUB010000357.1:0-4215 GCA_034437455.1 Anaerolineae bacterium
ACCGCCGTCGACGGCCCGCTCTTGTAGGAGGTGGTGAAATCCGGGGCGACGGTCGAGGCCGTCGTCGTCAGCAGCCTGCTGTCGCTCACCACGCCGGAGGCCTCGGAAAGCGCGGTCAGGGCGCAGACGCTCTGTCGCCCGGCCTCAGCCGTCGGCGGGATGTGCACGGACACGGTCGTCGCGCCAGTTCCGCGGCCGGCCCGCTGCGAGCGTCCACGGGCGGAGACAGGGAGGCGCCATAGGTCGGCGTGAAGCCGAGAAAGAGGCTGCTGACGTCCCCCAGAAAGAGGCGGGCGCGGGGAAAAGTTAAAGGGCATGAAACCCGGCACCCCGCCGAGCAGCGTGCTGGCGAGCACCACGACGAGCGGCTGGTCGCGCGCCAGCCCGATCAGCCCCAGGCTGAGGCCGCGATGGCCGCCACGCCGGCCGCCAGTCCATCCGTCCCGTCCAGCAGGTTGACGGCGTTGCTTCCCCTCGCCAGGTAGAGCAGCGTCAGCGCCAACCCGACCCCCACCCACGGTAGGAAGCGGACCTGGACCCCAAACCCGATGACGATGGAGGCGACCAGGAACTAGCCCAGGGATTTCACGAGGGGGGAGATGTGCCGCGTGTCGTCCAGCAGACCGACCATGGCGATGACCACGCCGCCGATCAGGATGCTGGCCAGCCCCCCGGTGCGGTGGATGGACCGGGGATGAGTAGAGAGCTCGCCGGGCCGGTCCATAGCTCCCAGCCAGGACGCTGACCACCGGTCCCAGCAGCAGCGTGATGGAGAACGCGACGGCCGAGAGAATCAGGCAGATTGACATCGGGGTTTACTCCTCTACTTGCATCCCCTCCAGCAGATCTGGTGAACGGGATCTTTCCACGAATCGGCAAAGCCATAGATCGCGTGGTCGCCGCTTTGGACGAAATAGCCCTGCCACCGGAAGTTAGGAGGCCAGGTATCCATTCAACGACGTCAGAACCGCGTCCGCACCCGCTTCCAGGCCGTCGGTCACGTACCAGGCGATCCCGTAGCAATCCTCCGGCGCGCCGCTGCACAGCATATGGAAGGGCTAGTTGGCGTGGGTGGGCGGCGGGTCGGGGTTATCGTACAAGTCCACCCAGAATGGGCCGGCCGCCGTTCCCCCGTTGTTTCGCACGACCAGGGTGATGGTGACCGGCTGGCCGACGTGGAGAGTGTCCGGTTCGACGGTCAGGGAGACGATGCGCAGGTCTGACAGCGATGGGTAGGCGCACATCACGACCGGCAGATAGAGGACGAAGGAGGGATTCGCGATGGTCGTACAGCTTAATACCTCTTTCTTCGTCCAGGTGATATAGGCTCGGTTGATCAGCGTCCAACCCATAGCGCCAGCTGTCACCTCTACACAGAAGCTGGTTGTGATCCGGTCGCCTCTGTCGAAATCCTCCTGCCACAGGTCTGGCGGGTTGCAGCTTGGGCAGGTCCACTCTCCCTTTGGTAGGTACACGAGCTGGGTATCACTATGGCTCCGTAAGGGATCGGATTCGTAAGAACGACGTCGGAGATAGGTTCGCCGGTTTTTGCTACCAGGATCGTGTACGTGACTCTATCACCGGTGTAGGCATACCGAGGGGCAGTCTTGCTGGATACGTCAAAGTTGGCCCTCGCCTGGGCCAAGACGATGACGAAGGCCACACCAAGCACTAGCCTTCCCGCTATCGCCATTGTCGCAACGATCCGGACAGCCCGTGCAACCGTCACAAATCTCCTACCATGACTGTGCCTGTTCATCGTCCCCCTTTCACACCTCTTTGTGTCGCGCTCAGGCTGCTCAGTGTGAATTGGAGACGCTCGACGGTTTCGCTGGGGTCGGTAAAGCCCACGAATCGTCGGGCGCTGCGTCATTCACCGGAGCTGCGTATTACCAAAGCACTAGTGGGTCACTTGACACGAATATAGCCATTTCGATTGTGCTCATAGCTTCCAGTTCTGTGCTCGAAACGGCGATTTTGACGACAATTAGGCCTTCTGACAGCCGTTTTCTTGAAAACTGCTGTTCTACAGCATCAGAGTGTAATGGCGATGCTCAAGACAAATGACCCACTAGTATAGCATGAAATAGCCAGTTGGGGTTGTCGGAAACGTCACGATTTGTTTCCAGTTTTTTCCAAGGTATCGAGTTTCGCGACTTTTCGGATGAACGGATTGTCAAGGTGCTGGCATTGTGATATGCTCTACGAATCTCTGCAATGCGTTACTTTCACATGTCAGCGCCCATTACACCTTCGTGGCAAAAAGATTTAATATGCTAAAAGCAGCTCTCTCAGCGTCTGGTAAACCTCCTCCACCTGCTCCAGAACTACTTGCCCGGAAAAGGGTAACGCCAGGATGGATCTGGCTAGCTGCTCGGTGACGGGAAAATCTCCCTCGCGGAAACCGAACCGTTCCCGGTAGAAAGGTTGCAAGTGCAAGGGATTAGTGTGTGATCGCGTGTGTATGCCACGCTCCGCCAGCGCAGCCCTGATCCTATCACGATCCAACTCGGGCGCCAGGCGCACTACGTAGGCCGACCAACTCGCCCGCGTTAATCCCGGTGCTAACACGGGCACCTGTACCCCATCCAACTCGACCAATCGTTCAGTGTACCAATTGGCTACTTGTTCTCGCCGGACCAGCAATTCCTCGATCCGCTCCATCTGGGCTATACCGAGTGCCGCGCTTAACTCGCTCAACTGATAATCGTATCCCAGCCGCACGTGGTCTCGCCAGTTACCGGGGATCGCACTGGATCTTCCCGTCTCATCTAGAATGGTCAGTTCATCCTGTTCCTGATTTCTCAAGCTTCGAAAAAGCACTGCCCACTCGTCGGTTTTGGTAACCAGCATCCCTCCCTCGCCTGTCGCTATCTGTCTGTCAGCAGAAAAGGAAAAGACACCGCACGCCCCAAAGGTCCCTACCGATCGGCCCTGGAACTGGGCACCCAATGCCTCGCGGGCATCCTCAATGATGATCAGGTTATGTTTCTGCGCTGTGGGTATCAGCGAGTCCATAGCACACGACTGGCCAAAAATGTGTACCGGCAGGAGAGCTTTGAGATCACAGAGATTGGACTGCGAGTGGCGAACTGTGGGAGGGAGCCAATATGTCGCTGTATCACCACCAGCGATAAGGTCATCAGCAGCCTGAGCAACCAGCGCTGAATCGAGAGTAAGCGTGTGTGGATCAATGTCTACAAACACCGGCAGCGCTCCTACGTACAGAATGCAGTTGGCCGAGGCGATAGAGCTGAAAGGAGAGGTGATAACCGCGTCGCCAGGCCCCAGACCGGCGACCAGGGCGGCTAAATGCAGACCTGCTGTACCGCTGGAGACCGCTATCGCATGCTCGGAACCAACGAAATCGGCTACTGCGGTCTCGAATCGCTTGACCATCGAAAGCGCATCCGGGTAATTCGCCCGCAGTGCTTGGTTGACTAGCTCAATCTCCCGTGTAGTGATGTTCGGGCTGGATACTGTTAGGGATTCATTTGGAGTTCTCATTTTTCTTGCGCATCTCCCGAGTTGATTTACAGGGTCTCTAGGATTTCGCATGGTCGGGGTGTGCCGCGCCCTATATCTGGGCCGAAATCGCGTCTTGCCCACAGATATAGGACACGGGTGCCACACTCGCTTTGAGCACCAGGCGAAATCCCAAAGAGCCGATTTACATAGGCCCTTCGCTGCATAATATGCTCAACATCATATTGTTACCAGCCGAATTCTTTTGTAGCGATTCGAGGCATTCCGGCTGAATAAATCGGAGATATTCCGAACTGCCACCCATAGGGCCTTCCAAAAAGGGTGGCAGTTTTGCGTGAATCGCCAAATCTGGTATGCTTCCTCCCATCTTGAGAAAGGGGGGGCTGGCCCAAGCCTCTGCCA
The DNA here is from genome assembly GCA_034437455.1 of Anaerolineae bacterium. Classification (GTDB taxonomy): domain Bacteria; phylum Chloroflexota; class Anaerolineae; order B4-G1; family B4-G1; genus DAOTUB01. Next base: position 3,889 of record DAOTUB010000357.1, read on the forward strand.
CAACGCAAGCATTGGACCTGGACCAGGCCCACTCAAAGCATGTCTATTGTAACCGACTTTCAATGCACTGTCCAGTTCTACTGAGAAAACTTCGAGAAGCTCCACATCCCTCGCCCGCGGGACTGTCCACACTGCCAGGCCAGCGACACGTTCATCGGACACGCCACCGTGCTTCGTCCCAAAGCCGGTTGCAACTAGACCAGGATGGAGCGCGTTCGCCGTCACGCCCGTCCCCTCCAGCCGTCGCGCCAGTTCGTAGGTGAACAGCACGATGGCAAGCTTGGAATGCGCGTACGCTTGCAGCCCCCGATACCCCGACCGGCTTTG
>DAOTUB010000358.1:0-25799 GCA_034437455.1 Anaerolineae bacterium
ATATAGGGGTTTGGCCTTTCTGTTCAGGATTCAAGTCCTAGACAAGCCTTTCTTTACCCGCATATATACGGGATTGGTATTTTCAAACCGGCATATATAGGGGTGTAAATTTATCCAAAGTCCAATTCCCTGGAAACGGGGGAAAAAAGTACCCATCAGGCGGGAAGAGGAACGCTCGCTGCCCACATTGCAGCAGGATATGAACCGCTGGTTCGATGATTTCTTTGGCGGGTTTGGTCTCACGCCCTTCCGTGGATTCTTTGACGAATCGTGGGAGACGTTCAGCCCCAGGGTAAACGTGGTCGAAGGCGACGAGGAGATCAAAGTCTCTGCCGAGCTGCCGGGGATGGACGAGGAGGACATCAACGTGTCGCTATCTCAGGGCGTGCTCACCATCAGCGGCGAGAAGAAACAAGAGGAAGAGCAGAAAGGCGAGAATTATTACCGGCTGGAAAGCTCCTACGGTTCGTTCCAGCGGTCGCTCCCCCTGCCCTGCGAGGTGGACGAGAGCAAGGCGGAGGCCGTTTTCAAAAAAGGCGTGTTGACCATCAACCTGCCCAAGACAGCGGACGTACAACTTCGCAAGCGAATTCCCATCAAAACCGGGTAAGCAAAGATATGTGGCCCCATCTCCAAGGTCTTGCTGCGCCGCCAAGGGCCTTGGAGATCGGGCGTGTATCCACTATCATTATGAATAAGGAGGGCGTGAAATGGCACTCAATATCAAACCGTTAGCCGACCGCATCGTCGTCGAGCCGTTGGAAGAGGAGGTGCAGACCTTTGCCGGAGGCGAGTTGGTGCTCCCCGATACGGCCAAGGAGAAACCCCAGCAGGGCCAGGTGCTCGCCGTGGGGCCGGGCCGTCGCGACGAGGAGGGCAAGGAGATCCTCTTTATGAAAGAAAGCGACGTGCTGGCTATTTTGAATTAGAATTGAATTAGAAGCAAACCGGACATCAGGGAGGAAACGATTATGGCAAAGCAATTGATTTTCAGCGAGGAAGCCCGACGCTCGCTCAAGCAAGGGATCGACGTCATGGCGGACGCGGTCGTCACCACGTTAGGCCCCAAAGGGCGAAACGTCGCGTTGGACAAAAAATGGGGCGCGCCCACCATCACTCACGACGGCGTGACGGTGGCGAAAGAGATCGAACTAGAAGATCCCTTCGAGAATATGGGAGCACAGCTCCTCGAAGAGGCAGCCACCAAGACGAACGACATCGCCGGCGACGGCACCACCACCGCCACCCTGCTGGCGCACACCATCATCAGCGAGGGGATGAAGAACGTGGCCGCGGGGGCGAACGCGATGCTGCTCAAGCGCGGCATCCTGGCCGGCGCCCAGGCTGTGGTCGAGGCCATCGGCGAGTTGATCGCCGAGGTGATGGACAGGGTCGGCAAGAACGGCGTCATCACCGTCGAGGAGAGCAAGGGGTTGGAATTTGAGACCGAGTACGTCGAGGGCATGCAGTTCGACCGCGGCTACATCTCGCCCTACTTTATCAGCAACCAGGAGACGATGGAGGCAGCGATCGAAGAACCATACATTCTGATCCACGACAAAAAGATCTCTGCGGCCCAGGACCTGGTGCCCATCCTGGAAAAGCTGATGCAAAAGGGCGCTCGCAACCTGGTCGTCATCGCCGAGGACGTGGACGGCGAGGCGTTGGCCACGCTGGTCGTGGACGGCGAGGCGTTGGCCACGCTGGTCTTGAACAAGCTGCGCGGCACGCTGAACTGCCTGGCGGTGAAGGCGCCCGGATTCGGCGACCGGCGCAAGGCGATGTTGCGCGACATCGCCGTGCTCACCGGTGGCCACGTCATCACCGAGGAGGAGGGCCGCAAGCTCGACAGCGCCGCCATCGAGGACCTGGGGCGCGCCGACAAGGTCGTCTCCACCAAGGACGACACCACGGTCGTCGGCGGTCACGGCACGGACGCCGACATCCAGGGCCGCATGGAGCAGATCAAGGTCGAGATCGAGAAATCGACCTCCGACTATGACCGGGAAAAACTCCAGGAACGGCTGGCGAAACTATCCGGCGGCGTGGCCATCATCCGCGTGGGCGCGGCGACCGAGACCGAACTGAAGGAGAAAAAGCACCGCGTCGAGGACGCCCTTTCGGCCACTCGCGCGGCGGTCGAGGAGGGGATCGTGGCGAGCGGCGGCGTGACGCTGATCAACGCCATCCCCGCGCTCGACACGGTCACGATGGACTATGCCGACGAACAGACCGGCGTCAAGATCCTGCGCGCGGCGCTGGAGATGCCCCTGCGCAAGATCGCCGTGAACGCCGGGCAGGATGGCGCCGTGATCCTCGACAGCGTGCGGCGCGTCCAGAAGGAAAAGAAGAACGAGCACATCGGCTACGACGTGATGACGGGCGAGTACCTGGATATGGTCGAGGCGGGCATCATCGACCCCGCCAAAGTGACCAAGGGCGCGCTTTCGAACGCGGCCTCCGTCGCGGCGATGATGCTCTCCACCGAGGTGCTGGTGACGGACATTCCTGAAGAGGAACCACCGGCCCCGGCAGCGCCGCCACAGTATTAGGCCCACTCTCGCCGCGCTGAAATTCGACCGGGTGGCCGGATTGAAAAGCGATAGCTCATCGGGGTCCCGGCTTTTGGTCAAGCCGGGACCTTGTGCGTCAGACGAACCGCAACCATTGGTAAACGGAGGTAAACTATGCGCAAATCATGGCTGGTCCTGTTGATCATCTTCCTGGCTCTGAGTGTGAACCAGAGTCAGGCCGCACCGAATTTCGACGAATCGGACGGAGAGCCGGTGGTTCGAGCCATCCTGTTCTGGTCCGAGAATTGTCCCCACTGTCACCAGGTCATAGCGAACGTTTTGCCTCCGCTGGAGAACCAGTACGGCGACCAGCTCGAAATCACCCTGGTCGAGACGTCCGGCGATCCCGCCCATTACGAGCTATACCTGGCGGCGATCGAGCTTTACGACGTCCCGCCGGAACGACAGGGAGTGCCATCCCTCTTTATCGGCGACACAAACCTGGTCGGTTCGCGCGAGATCCCGGAGAAACTGGATGGGTTGATCCAGCGGTATCTGGATCAGGGCGGCGTGGACTATCCGCCCATACCGGGATTGGATGCCTTCACCGGCGAACCATCATCGGCGGAGCCAACGGCGACCAGGCCGCCAGAGGCCGAACTGACAGCCCCTCCGCCTCTCCAGGAAGAGGCCAATCCGATCTATCTGGCCTACTTTTACCAGACCGGCTGCCAGGAATGCGACCGGGTCAAGGGGGATTTGAATTATCTCAAAACCAAGTATCCCCAGTTGATCGTGGAGGAGTATGACGTGCGCGAACACGCCGAGCTTGCCGAGTGGCTGGGTCAGCGCGCCGGCGTGCCCGAGTCGCGCCGGTTGACGGCTCCAACGGTCTTTATTGGCGACGACTATTTGTTGGAAGAAGAGTTGGACGCTTGTTCGCTGGAGGCGTTGTTGAAGGCGCACACGCCGGAGGGAGCCGAGCGGGCGCGAGGGCCGGGACATGCTGACCACAGGCGCGGCGTTCACCCTGGGGGTGTTCCTGGCCTACCTGGCGGTGGGGCTGGGCATGTACAAGGTGCTCGACCTGCTGGGCGACGTGCTGACGACGTTAGGGCGCTGGTTGTACGCTCTCACCACGCTTTTCTGCGCCGGATTGGCCGTGTTCAGCTTTCTGGACTATTTGAAAGCCCGTCGGGGCGACATCGCCGACATGACGCTCAATCTGCCCCACAAGCTGCGCATGCGGATCAATGCCATCATCCGCAAAGGACGCGACGCCCGGACGTTCGTCGCCGGGGCATTTTTCACCGGTGTGGCTGTGTCGTTCTTGGAGTTGGCGTGCACAGGCCAGGTCTATTTGCCCACCATCATCTTTGTGATGAGCCAGCCCGGGCTGCGGGTGCGCGCATTTACCTTCCTGCTGCTCTACAATGTGCTCTTCATCCTGCCGTTGATAGTCGTGTTCGTCCTGGCTTACTATGGCACCGGCTCAAAGCAATTGACACGCTTCCTCCAGCGACGAGCGGCGACGGTCAAGCTGGCGTTGGCGCTGCTCTTTGCCTCGCTGGCGACGTGGCTGACCTTCACAATGGTCGCATAGAACAGCCCTTGGTGGGACAGAAGCGCCAGATCGAGGCGACACTGGGCCAGCCTTGACGAGTGCTGGAAACGCTGAGGGCGCTGAGGTGCACTGATCACGCTGACACTTCTCAGTGGGATCAGTGGAGAGCAGCGCCCTCAGCGTTTCAAAACGACGATCATTGACGCGCTGTTTCGTACACAAACCGTTTAATCCCTAACCGCTTGGCGCCAAAGTTTAGCAGCAGTGCAACTGTATGACCAGAAGCCTTGAGATAAGAAAGCGTCTGAACAAAGTTAACCTCCTCCAGAGCAGCTTTGGCCTTGATCTCGACCAACACGTCGCCGGTCTCATCTCCAACGACGAAATCCACTCGCTTACGTCCTACCTTTTCGCCCTTGTAGTGAACGTCGATCCACACCTCACGGGAAAATTCCAGGTCGTGGGCGGGAAATTCGAGCGCCAGCGCACGTTGATAAATGACTTCCTCAAAACCTGGACCGAGCTCCGTGTGCACCTCTTTGGCCGCTCCAAGGATGCGGCCCGTGAGGGCGGAAAGTGGGTATTCTTTGCGGACGTATTGTGCCATTTTCCTCCTGTAGGTTCTAGAATCACTGAGGGCGCTGACTCCCACTGATTCCGCTGAAAGGTTTCAGCGCCCTCAGCGCCCCCTCAGTGCTTTCAGCGGTCCCAGCGATTCCAACTCGGTCGCCAGCGCCTCGGCATTGGTGAAGAGAATACCGTGTATCCCCAATGTCTGAGCAGCCCGAACGTGACCGAGCGTGTCGTCAACAAAAACCGCCTCCTCGGGCGCGACATCCAATCGTTCCAGCGTAATCTCGAAAGAGGCCGGATCGGGCTTTTTCACACCCTCGTCGCCGGAACAAAAGACCACGTCGAATAGATCGAGCATCCCCCAATCATCCAGCCACTGTGCCAGGCCTGGCGGCGCGTTGGAGAGGACGGCCAGCTTGTAGTGGCCGTGGAGTTGGCGGATCAGATCCAGTACCTCCTCGTTGATCGACTCGTCGGCGTTATAGCGGCGGCGAAATGCGTCAATTTCCTCGGGAGTGTGGAGATTGAGTTGGGGGCCGATCTCGCGCCAGAATTCTTCGACCGTCTTGCGACCGATCAGCGTATCCTCCCAGGTGGAGCTGCCGAACATGATGGGATTGATCGTGCCAGGTTCCATCCCCAGATCCTCCTCGTAACCCCGAAACAGGGACATCGGTTTCTGGGCCGAGATGACCCGTCCAAAGTCGAAAATCACGGCTTTAATCATGGGACTCCTTTTCTGCTATCGCAGAGTTTCGTGATACGTCGTGTGTTATCCCTCGCCCAATCGCCCAGCACCAATACCTCGTGCAGAGCTTCCAGCGCCTCGGCTGGACGTCGGCCTTTTTCCAGCAAGCGTTGGAGCGATATCGCCAGCCAGATACAGCGGACGTAATCCGGCAGAGCGCGCGCCTCGTTCTCATCCAAAGGAGTAGCGCGGGCATAGTGATGCAAGAAGCACGTGAACGGCTCCCACTCGAGAAAGCCAGGGTAGACGAGGTGTTTCAGGTGACCCGGTCGAGACGAGGCAAAATAGATCAACGCCTCGGCCAGCTCGACGACGCGCGGCTGCCAGCGGGTCTTGTCATAATCCACAACGCCGACGACGCGATCGTCCTCGAAAAGCAGGTTACCCGCGTAATAGTCGCCGTGAATGACCAGGTGGGGCAACGGGCCGTGGTCGGCGAAGCGAGTAGCAAGATCGCCCGCGTGCGCCTCCAACTGACGGGCGAATTGCGCCAGATTTTGGTCTCGCTCCAACTCCCAGGCCGCGGTCAGGTCGGCCAGGTTCGCGCTCACGATCGCCGGGCTGTACAGGTCGCCCAGATCGCGCAACGCCGAAGGTGCAAAGCCTTGAACGTGCGTGTGATAGAGGCTCAACGTCGAAGCGGCCTCTCGAAAGTGCGCCGGGCTGGCATGATCGTAGGGCGCGCCCTTGATATATTCCTGAACCTCGTAGAACTCGCCATCCAGTATCAACAGCGTCTCGCCGTCAACGGTGGCGACGAGAGCCGGGGCAGGAAAACCTGACTGCCGGAGGTGCTCGACGAGCGCGTGCTGAGCGCAGATGATGACCGGCTGGCACAGGGTAGAATGGCGGCGCTTTAGAAAATAGCCCCCCTGGCTCGTCTCCACGACCCAGTTTTCGTTGACAAAGCCGCGCTCGACTCGGCGGGCACTCCTCAGTTCGCCCAGGTCGTAGCGACCCAACACGCGCCGCAGTTCATCTTCCGACACGAGCGTCAAGTCTTTCTCCAGGTCGTCTCCGCTTGACCATCCTCGAGAACGACACCCAGCTCGGCCAACCGCTCGCGAATTTCGTCCGCCAGCGCCCACTGCTCGGCGGCGCGGAGTTGCGCTCGCGTCTGGACGAGTAACTCAATGAAGGATTCCTCTCCCGCTACATCATCATCCTCCGACTCGTCTGGGTATTCGCTCCAACCAAGTGGAGGCCCATACGTCATCTCTGTAGAAAAATCCGCCGAGTTCGCTCCCTTCAGTTGATCAAGCTCAAACGTTGCACCGTCGGGAAAGGTCGCCTCGCGATCTCCGCGCCGGACGGTCACCTGTCCCGCGCCCATCACCTGGCACTCGCCGCCGTCCAGATCAATGATGCAAGCCGTGTACTCGTCTATTCCCAGGATGACGGTGGAACCGGGCAGGCTCTCTTCCAGGAATCGCATTCGGGGTTCACCCATGAAACAATAGCGAGTATCGTGAGCGCCCCCCTCGTTGTTATTCCAGTGTGGGACGATCGCCAGTTCGAGACCATAAGGCCCCAACAGATCCAACCCCTCGACCCAGTGCGGGTTCTCCCCCACCTTGTAGATCTCGTACACCGGCAGCACGTAGCGTCCCACGGCGATGGCCGCCGCGCTGGCAAAAACGAGATGCGCGCCAACCGCCAGCCGACTGGACATCGCTGCCAGGAGTGGCGTCCCCTGCCAGTTGCGGACGGCGTAGGTCGGGCTACCGGGACCGGCAAAGATATAGTTGGCCCGCCGGAGTTTGCGCAGCGCCTTCCTCACCTGGATTGGCGTGGCAGTAGTGGCGGCCTTGAACGAGGCGACGACGAGACCCAGGTTCAACCGTTGTTTGAAATACTGGATCGCTCTCTCTGAAATCTGATCGGCGTTGAGTTCAAAGCCGGCCGGCGTGTCCAGAAAGACAGCCTGCACCGGACCCGCGATCCGAGACATGACCGCGCGATGCACTTTGCCCATCGAGGGCGACATTTCCCCCGAACCGACGAGCGTGACGGTCCCCGGCGAGCGAGCGGATAAACGACATTCGTTGGAATTTGGTATCATAACTGGGGTATTGTATCAAAGGAACTGGAGGTTAGCAATCTTTAGCGCCAATGGGGATTCCGCCCGACTTGACAATCCCCCAGACTAGAGTATAATGCGCGGCATCTTGTAAGGAGGTATGGAATGGTGCGTATGCGGCAATTTATCATCAGCATGCTCCAGTCCCGTAACGATCACAACGGGGGGCTGGTACTGCCTAGGTCGCAGTGCGCCTGTTTGCAAGAGGTCTGACTAAGAAAAAGTTCAAGGCCGTGGGTGCGCAGCGACGCCCACGGCCTTTTTTATTTGCTTCACATTGCATCACTTTGCAAGGCCGTGGAAATTGCCCACGGCCTTTTTTATTGTGAGATGCGTAAAAGGATTTGATCGATGACAACCAATAACATTCAAGCGGCAATCTTTGACTATGGCGGCGTGCTGATGCGTACCGTTGACCCTACACCCCGCCGCGAACTGGATCGACGATACGGCCTGGAGCCAGACGGCGTCGAAAAAGCGGTGTTCAGGAGTTCGCTCATCGACGCGGTCCAACTGGGCCACGTCAGCAGCGACGAGTTCTGGGCCGACGTCGGGCAGCAGATGGGACTGAGCAGCGAGAAGCTGGCCGAGTTCCGGCAGACCTTCCGGTCGGGCGATCGGCTGGACGAGGAACTGGTCGGCCTCATCCGCCGCCTGCGCGACGCGGGCTACCGCACCGCCCTGCTCAGCAACGCCCCGGTGAGCTTAAGCGAGCGCGCGGATTGTTCCAATCCGGCGGAATCCCTGGGCATCGCCGACGCTTTCGACGTCATCGTCATCTCTGGCTGCGAGGGGTTGATGAAACCCGACCCGGCGATCTTTGAGTTGGCGCTGGCGCGGGTGGGCGTAGCGGCGGAGGCGGCGGTCTTTGTGGACGACTGGCGAGTGAACGTGGCGGCGGCCCGGCAGGTCGGGCTTCACGCCATCCGCTTCAACGGGCTTGCGCCGCTGCGCAAGCAACTGCAAGAGTTGGGCCTGCCCGTCCCCGATCCCGTGCTCGCCCCCCTCCCCGACGTCCGCGCCGTCATCTTTGACTGGGGCGGTGTGATGGAGGGACTGACGGACGACGGCCACACCGCCGAGTGGGAACGGCGGATGGGGCTGGAACATGGCACGCTGCGAGACATCCTGTGGAGCGAGACGTGGCGAAAACTGTCCATCGGCGCGATCACGAACGACGAGTACATCCAGTACGTCGCCGACCAGTTGGGTTTTCCCAGCGCAGCGGCGGCGGGTGAGTTTACCGATGAGTTCTACGCTGGCGACCGGTTCAACCCCGAGACGCTCGCCGCTGCTCGCAGACTGCGAGAACGCTACAAGGTCGCGTTGTTAAGCAACGCCTGGCCCGGCCAGTACGACGTGATCCGCGAAAGGTTTGAACTCGACCTGTATGACGAATTCGACATCTACGTCAACTCCGCCGACGTCGGCCTGCGCAAGCCCGACCCGGCCATCTTTCACCTGACGCTGGAGCGGCTGGGCATCGCGCCGCAGCAGGCGATCTTTTTGGACGATCTGTTGCGCAACGTGGACTCGGCCCACGAGTTGGGTATCCACACAGTACAGTTCGTCGACCCGGCCACATCGCTGGCGGAATTGGAGGCGTTGCTGGGCCACACGATCACGTAGGTCGGAAGGCAACCAAAGGTTGCACGTATCTTCTCAATAAACCGGGGGCTTGTTCGTAGTAGGCGCTTCAGCGCCCCTAAAAGCGCACTGAAGTGCGCACTACGAACAGATTCACCCCAAGTTATTGAGAAGGTACCGTTACACGCTATCCGACCTAAAAACGGAGGTATTACCATGTCAGCACCTACACGTTCATCCGAGTTTGATTTCAAAAACATCGTTTCAGACAACCGCCTGATCGGACTGTGGCGCACGTTGACCGGCTTCCGCCTGGCCTATTTGGAGGCTGTGCTCGGCGTCGGCATCGCGGCGGTCCTTCAGGTAGGCAACTCGCTGCTGCTGCGCTACCTGGTGGACGGCGTGTTGGCACAAGGCAAGTTCGACCACACCTTGCTGCTGGTCGGGCTGGGGTTCGTGGCGCTGGCGACGGGCGAGGGCAGCCTCTCCTTCCTCAGCGGCAGGTGGGCCGCGCACACCTCCGAGGGAGTCGCCCGCCGGCTGCGCAACTATCTCTACGATCACATCCAGAGCATGTCGTTCACCTACCACGATCACATGGAGACCGGCGAGCTGATCCAGCGCGCCACCTCCGACGTGGACGCCATCCGGCGGTTCTTTGCCGACCAGGCGATCAACGCCGGGCGCATTGCCTTGCTCTTTGTGATCAACTTTACGGCCCTGGCAAGCCTGAACCTGCGTCTGGCGCTGGTCTCGATCATCGTCGTGCCGCCGATCGTGGTCATCTCGATCTTTTTCTTCAAGCGGGTCACCGAGGCCTACGAAGCGTTCCAGAACCAGGAGGCCAGGCTCTCGACGACGCTGCAAGAGAACCTGACCGGTGTGCGGGTGGTCAAGGCCTTTGCCCGGCAGGAGTATGAGCAGGAAAAGTTCGAAAAGGAGAACTGGGAACAGTACCGGATCGGGCGGCGCCTGCTGACCTGGCACTCGTTTTTCTGGCCCAGCACCGACATCCTGTGCGGCGCGCAGATGTTGGGGGCCTTTCTGTTCGGCGCGCTGATGGCGATCGACGGCACGATCACGGTAGGCACCTACATGGGCGCGGTGCGGATGATCATCTGGTTGATCTGGCCGATGCGCAACATGGGGCGGTTGATCGTGCAGATGTCGACCGGCATGGTCTCGTACAACCGCGTGATCGAGCTGATCAAGGAGGAGCGCGAGCCGTTGGACGAGGGGACGTACCGGCCCGCGCACAACGTGCGGGGCGAGATCGTTTTCCGCGACGTCTGCTTCGAGTACGAGAACGGCGACAGCCGGGTGCTCAAGAACGTCAGTTTCCGCTGCCGGCCGGGCCAGGCCGTGGCCTTGCTCGGCTCCACCGGCTCCGGCAAGACGTCGCTCGTCAACCTGCTGCCTCGCTTCTACGACTATATCGGCGGCAGCCTGACGCTCGACGGCGTGGAGCTGACCGAGTATCCGCGCCACTACCTGCGCCAGCAGATCGGCATCGTCGAGCAGGAGCCGTTCCTCTTCTCCCGCACCATCCGCGAGAACATCACCTACGGGGTCGGGCGGGCGGTCTCTGACGAGGAAGTGGAGACGGCAGCGCGGGCGGCGGCCATCCACGACGTGATCCTCTCGTTCCCCGAAGGATACAACACCCTGGTGGGCGAGAAGGGGGTCACGCTCTCTGGCGGGCAGAAGCAGCGGATCGCCATCGCGCGGACGCTGCTCAAGGACCCGCGCATCCTGATCCTGGACGACGCCACGTCGTCGGTGGATACGGAGACGGAGGGCGAGATCCGCCGGGCGTTGGAGTATCTGATGGAGGGGCGCACGACGTTCATCATCGCCCACCGCATCCAGAGCGTGATGAACGCCGACCTGATCCTGGTATTGGATCGGGGACAGGTCGTGCAGCGCGGGACGCACGAGGAACTGCTCAAGCAAGACGGGCGGGATGGTCGCGGAATCTACCACCGCATCTACGACGTGCAGGCCCGCATCGAGGACGATCTAGAAAAGGAACTTTACCAGACCTCGGAGGTCTTGAGGGAGGCCGCTCATGTCACACTATGAGTTTGAAGAAGAAGAATTTACGACGCAGTTCAACGGCCAGACCGTGCTGCGCATCCTGGGGCTGGCCAAACCGCATTGGCCGTATCTGGTGGGCTTTATGATATCCACGCTGGCCGTGTCGGTGTTCGATTCGTACTCCACGCTGTTGAGCAAACGGATCATTGACGAGGGCATCGTGGCCGGCGACAAGGCCGCGCTGATGCAGATCGTGACCGTGTACGTCTCCATGATCCTGGTATCGTCAGTGGCGGTGTTCGGCCTGATCTACCTGGCGGCCAAACTGGGGGAACGGGTGCGGTACGACCTGCGGAAGCAGATGTTCAATCACCTGCAGGAGCTTTCGTTCTCCTACTTTGACCGGACGCCGGTGGGCTGGATCATGTCGCGCGTCACCTCCGACCCGGAACGCATCGCGCAACTGGCGACCTGGGGGCTGCTCGATTCGACCTGGGCGGTGATGGCCATCATCACGTCGGTCTACTTTATGCTGCAAATCAACTGGCGACTGGCGTTGATCGTCTTTGCCGCCATCCCGATCCTGGTGACCGTGGCGGCGCTGTTCAAGAAAAAGATCATCGTCGAGTTCCGCCTGGTGCGCAAGATCAACTCCAAGATCACGGGCGCCTACAACGAGGCGATCCAGGGCGTGCGCGTGGTCAAGGCGCTCTGCCGGGAGGAGGAGGATCTGCGCGAGTTCGGCGGGCTTACGGGCCAGATGTACCAGGCCGGGTTCCGCGCGGCGTGGCTTTCGGCGCTCTTCCTGCCGACAGTGCAGTTCATCAGCGCGCTGGCCATCGGCAGCATCGCCTGGTACGGCGGCCTGCAGGTGCAGGCGGGCGGCGTGACCATCGGCGGCATCTATGCCTTTGTCACGTATGTCATGTTCATGCTGTGGCCGGTGCAGGACCTGGCCCGCGTCTATGCCGAGATGCAGCACGCCATCGCCTCGGCCGAGCGGAGTTTTTCGCTCATCGACGCGCTGCCCGACGTGACCGACCGGCCCGGCGCGCTCGACCCCGGCACCATCCGGGGCGACGTCGAGTTCGACCAGGTCGACTTTTACTACGAGGAGGACAACCCGGTGCTGCGGGACTTTTGCCTGCGCGTGAGGCGCGGCGAGACGATCGCGCTCGTCGGGCCGACAGGCGGGGGCAAGTCGACCATCGTCAACCTGCTCTGCCGCTTCTACGAGCCAAAGCGGGGCGTCATCCGCATCGGCGGGCGGGATTACACGGAGCTGAGCCTGCACGCCATCCAGTCGCGCATCGGCGTGGTGTTGCAGACGCCGCACCTCTTTTCCGGCGCCATCCGCGAGAACATCCGCTACGGGCGGCTGAGCGCGAGCGACGAGGAGGTCGAGCAGGCCGCCCGGCTCGCCGGCGCCCACGACTTTATCGTGACGCTCGAAAAGGGGTACGACGAGGAGGTCGGTGAGGGCGGCGTGCTGCTCTCGGTGGGGCAGAAACAACTGATCAGCCTGGCGCGGGCGATCCTGGCGCAGCCCGAGATCTTTATCATGGATGAGGCGACCAGCTCAGTCGACACGCTGACCGAGGCGCTGATCCAGCGCGGCATGGAGACGCTGATGAAGGATCGCACCAGTGTCGTCATCGCCCACCGGCTGAGCACGATCAAGCGAGCCGACCGCATCCTCGTCATCGAGGACGGACGGATCACAGAGATGGGATCGCACGCCGAGCTGCTGCGGCAGAAGGGCCACTATTATCGGCTGTACACCAAGCAGTTCCGCCACGAGATGGAGCAGGAGTACGACGTGTTCAAGATGCCCAAGCTGGCGGCGGTGTGAGCGAATCAGCGAGTCAGCGATCGCCCTATCGCTGACTCGCCTGGAGAGGATCATGAAAACAAAGCTACGAACATACAAGCCTGAGCAGGACTTTGACCGGATTCGAGACTTTCTCATGGAGACCTACCAGATGTCCGGCCGGCTCATCAACTGGCGCATCGAGCGGTGGAACTATGCCCGGTATTTCGTCGCGCCCTTCTTGGGGGCGTATGGCTCCGAGCACTCGAACGTCGAGGGCAGTCAGCAGGCCATCCGCTTCTGGGAGGATACCGTCGGGGTCTGGGAGAACGGCACGGGCGAGATCACGGGGGTGGTGAACATCGAGCACCCCGTGACCTCGCACCCCGACTTTGGGGAGGTCTTTTTCCAGCGCCATCCGCAGTACGAGTTCCTGCTGGACGAGATGCTCGATTACGCAGAAGAGAACCTGGCCAACAAGGAGAAGAACCGGATCGTCGCCTTTGCTTACGACTATGACGGGGCGTTCCACCGCGGTCGCTCAAGAACTGGAGACGCGCGGCTGCTCATCCTTGATGCTGTGGGTGCTGGCGGAGAATCCAGCCTGCGGGTTCTACGAGCGACTGGGAGGGCAGTTGCTCAATCAGACGAAAGAGATGCGGTATTGGGACGGCGATCCGGCCATCGAGGTGGCGTACGGCTGGCCCGATATCGGGAGCTTGTGTCGAGATGACTAGAACTGCTCAAATGTCGCAGATTCGCCGCGCGCAGCCAATCACTTCCTGTTTCGTCCACGTACCGTTTGACCAGCGCGCTGGTGTCGAGGTAGTAGCCGCTCACGCTCGATCCTCCCGCTCCTCGATGATGATCTCAGAGAGGGGTTTGCCGCGGCTCGGCTTTTTTGCCAGGCGCGCGCGTTCATCGGGCGATATCACCGGAGATTGTATCCACGACAGATCTTTTATCAAGCCCGCCGCTTTCATCTCGGCCACGATCTCGGCGCACGTTTGGCTGGCCTGGTTCGTTCTTGGTTTGCCGACGATGGCATCAGGATACTGTTCGATTTCAACTTCTTCGACGTCTCCCCAGGCTTCAAGGAGGGGATGGGACACCAGCACACCCTGGGGCGCCACTCGTACAGAGACCGCTGTAGTCACATTGCTCCTTTCTTCAAACGGATGCCGTTTATCCGCACCTTGTATCATCCCAAGTATACCGCGAGTGACAATTGAGGGGAACTGGAATTTATGAGGCCAGAGATGGAGGTTGACCAAAAATGAACGCACCTATAAACAGTCGCCCAACTATCGTCATCACCAGCGCGCGCAACCGCCGCGTCGTCGATGCGCGCAAGCTGGATCAGCGCAAGCACCGCCAGCGCCAGGGCCGCTTCCTGGTCGAGGGGCTGCAACTCCTGCACATGGCGCTGGACGCCGGCGCGCGTCCCGTCGAGGTCTTTTACTGCGAGAGCCAGTTCGTGGGGACCGAGGCGGCGGCGCTGCTGAGCCGCTTCGGCCAGACGGACGCGGATCTTGTGGCCGTGTCGGAGTATGTGATGCAGACGCTATCGCAGCGCGAAGCGCCGCAGGGGATCGCGGCGACCTTTGCCCTGTTCGAGACGTCGCTCCAGGCGCTCGGACTGGCCGGGCGGGAGCTGGTCGTCGTGCTGGACCGGCTGCAGGACCCCGGCAACGAGGGCACGCTGATCCGCACCGCCGACGCAGTGGGCGCAGCGGCGCTGATCCTGATCGAGCCGTGCGCAGACGTCTTTGATCCCAAGACGGTGCGCGGCAGCATGGGCTCGCTGTTCAACGTGCCGCTGGTGCGGACGGAGGACGTGAACGAGTTGTTCGATTGGCTGCGCGGCCAGGGGTTGCGGCCAGTGGGCGCGGACGCACAACAAGGGAAAGCCTGGGGCGGGGGCCTCTGGGGTGGAGGCGTGGCCTTGATCCTGGGCAACGAGGCACGCGGGCTTTCGGAGGACGTGCGCGCTCACCTGGAGGATTGGGCCAGGCTGCCGATCGTGGGCCAGGCGGAATCGCTCAACGTGGCGGTGGCTGGCGGCGTGCTGATGTACGAGTGGCTGCGGGTGAATTTGAAACAGGAGAAAAAACAATGAATTTGGAGCTACTGCGGGGAAGCAAGGTTCGACTGACGGCCCTGCGTCAGAATGACGTGCCCAAGATAGCCGCGTGGAACGAGGACGTGGGATACTTGCGGCTGCAAGATACGAACACAGCTCTCCCAAAAAGCAAGGCGCAGATCGAGGCAGAGCTGGAGCAATTGCAAGAGGGAAACGCGATACTCTTTACCATCCGGACGAATGAGGAAGACGCATTGATCGGGACGGCGGGATTCTACGAGATCGAATGGGCGAACCAGTCGGCGTGGCTGGGGATGGGCATCGGAGACCGGGCAGCGTGGGGCAAGGGGTATGGGAGCGAGGCGCTGCGGCTGCTGTTACAGTATGGGTTTGACGAGATGAACCTGCACCGCGTGACGTTGACGGTGATCGAGTACAATGAGCGAGCGATAGCGATGTACGAGCGAGCGGGGTTCAAGCACGAGGGGACATTTCGGGAGTTTGGGCGGCGAGATGGAAAACGGTACGACATGTACCTGTACGGGCTTTTGCGGTCGGAAAGAGATGATGCTCATGCCAAAAGTGACCCACCCCACGCCCTACCCTGACGGCAACGCCGTGCTGCACGTATTGCTATCGGACGTGCAGGCTATTTTGGGGAATCAGTTGGATCATCCAACGCCACACCCTGCGAGAACAGGGGATCGTGCTGGCGGGACTGGCTCCGCATACCTTGATCCAGGCCGTCCAGCCGGACGACTTGCGCCGGCAGGCGCAATCTGCTTTCAGCGCCCTCAGTACCTTTAGCGCCATCAGCGATTCAATGGCAAGGAAAAGCAATGAATAACGAAAAAGACAACTACCAAACCGGCTGGACCGAGGAGGTCTCCCGCACGTTTATGGACTATGGCCGCTATTTCGTCCCTGAGCGCGACCGGCAGATGCAAATGATCGCCGCGCTCCTGCCCAACGACGACCCTGGCGCCATTCTCGAACTGTGCTGCGGCGAGGGGCTTTTGGCCGAGGTGTTGCTAGATCAGTACGCCGAATCCACCGTCTATGGACTCGACGGCTCTGCCGAGATGCTCCAACGGGCCCAAGAGCGCCTCGCTCGCTTTGGGGACCGGTTCCAGGGCGGGCTGTTCGATCTCGCCGCACAAGACTGGAGAGAGCCTGGCATCCCCATCCAGGCGGTTGTCTCGTCGCTGGCTATCCATCATCTCACGGGGCCGCAGAAGCAGGAGCTTTTCGTCGACGTGCATCGCCTGCTCGCGGGCGGCGGCGCTTTTATCATTGCCGACATCGTCGAGCACCCCACCGATCGAGGCAGTCGTCTGGCCGCCGAGACGTGGGACGAGGTCGTTCGCGAGCGGGCCATCACCCTTGATGGGAACACCGAGGCGTTTGAATTTTTCAAAAACGAGGGATGGAACACCTTCTGGTACCTCGACCCAGAGGACATTGACAAACCATCTCCCTTGTTCGATCAACTCAAGTGGCTGGAGAACGCCGGTTTTGTCGACGTCGACGTTCACTGGATGCTCGCCGGCCACGCTATCTTTGGGGCGAGAAAGCCCGAGAGGAATGAATGAGGTTTGTCATGATAAATTGGACCAGCCGTACATATTCTCGAGCACAAGACGGGCAAGCTATGATCGATCTATTGGTCGCAGTCAGGCCCGCCGACCGAATCACCGAGTATCCTAGCGTCGTTGACTTGCAGGAATTGCTTGCTTTGACCGACGTGCAGGAGAATACGCGCCTGTGGTTCGACGACGATCGGATGATTGGATTCGCATTCGTCGATCCGTACAACAACCTGTGGTTTGAGTTGGACCAGCAGGCAACTCATACCGACATCGAGTCGGAAATCGTTGCCTGGGGGGTAGAATGCATACGACGCGCCATACAAAAGCGCGGCGAACCTCTGACGCTCGACGCCAGTTGCCGCGACGACGACGTCGAACGCATCGCGCTATTGGAACGACACGGTTTTGTGATGCAAGAGATACGAACGCTCCGTATGGCGCGCTCGCTCAACGAACCGCTCCCGACCCCAAAAGCGCCGGCAGGCTTTAGCATACGTCACGTGGCAGGCGAGCAAGAGGCGGAACCCCTCGTCACGCTCCACCGCGCCGCATTTGGCACCGAGAATATGACCGTCGAAGAACAATTGGCCATGATGCGCGCGCCGGAATATGATCCAGAGCTAGACTTGCTGGCCGTTGCGCCTGATGGTAGATTCGCCGCGACCTGTATGTGTTCGATCAGCCAGGAGGAGAACGAGCGCACCGGACGGAACGAAGGGTACCCAGACCCCATCGCGACGCACCCCGATTTTCAGCGACGCGGACTGGCCCGGGCGCTTTTGCTGACCGGGCTTCACAAGCTGAAACAACGCGGCATAGACATCGCCGTTCTCGGCACGAGCAGTGAGAACGTGGCCATGCAGCGAACTGCCCAGGCCGCTGGCTTTCGCGTGCGCTCAACCAAGCTTTGGTTTGAAAAGCCGGTGTCGCAACATTAGATTGAAAAGAAACGCCCATTGTTCCGGGCGCTAGCATTACAACGAAATTTTGGAACAATCGTCATTCCGAGCGGAACGGAGCGCAGCGAAGTGGAGTCGAGGAATCTCCACGTTCGGTCGCGAGAGATTCCGTCGGACGTGCAGCGTCCGCTCTCCCTACGGTCGCTCGGAATGACAGAGATAGCAAAACTCGTTGTAGTACTAGAATATCACCTTGGAGAATGATAGAATGAGTAACACAAAAGACGTTCGTGCCGTATTGCAAAAGTTCCAGGACGGATACATATCTCGCGACCTGTCGCGATTGGACGAGTTTCTGGACCTCTTTGGCAAAGAGGCCGAGCTGATCGGAATCGGCGCGTCTGTGCGCGGCGGGAACGAGTGGTTCGAGGGCAGAGATCAGATCCGAGAGATCATCGAGTCGGACTGGACGTATTGGGGGGAGGTGACCATCGGCGTAGAAGGAGCGAGGATTACGATCAAAGGAGATGTAGCGTGGCTGTCCACGAGTGGCACGTTAGCGCAAACGTCCGTCGTGGACGAGGCATTTCCGTTCTACGTGAATCAGATGAAAGAGTTTTTGGAAAATGAAGAGTTGACGCCAGCAGCGCGGATGATGGAGGCGACCCACTTTGGAATGAGACGGCTGTGGGAAAGACACAAGGGAGAGGGACACAAATGGCCCTTTGTGTTCACGGCCGTGCTCGTGAGAGAGGAAGAGGGATGGCGCTTCCACCAGGTGCAATTCGCTATGCCGGTGGACTGAACGAGGAGGTCGTTTGATTATGAGCAAGAAAAAACAAGTATCGATCAAAAAAGTACGCATCATTGGAATCTTTGCCCACGTGGACGCCGGAAAGACGACCACGTCGGAGGCAATTCTTTACTATGCCGGACGCATTCACCGCGCCGGGAACATTGACGACGGCGACACCCAGCTCGACTGGATGGAGCAGGAGCGGCAACGTGGCATCACCATCACCGCCGCCGCCACCGCCTTCCGTTGGCAAGGGCACCGCATCAACCTGATCGACACGCCCGGCCACATCGATTTCACCGCCGAGGTCGTGCGCTCCATGCGCGCCATCGATGGCGGCGTGATCCTGCTCTGTGGCGTGGGCGGCGTCGAGCCGCAGACCGAGACGGTCTGGCGGCACGCCGACCGCGACAACCTGCCGCGCCTCATCATGATCAACAAGCTCGACCGGCTCGGCTCCGATTTCGACCGCGTGTTGGGCGAGGTCCACGAGCGGCTGACGGAGAACGGGGTGGCGCTCCAGCTCCCCATCGGGCGCGAGGACGAGTTCGTCGGCGTTGTGGATCTGCTGGAGCGGCGGGCGCTGGTCTGGCGCGACGGCGCGGACGAGTTCTCGGTGGAGCCGGTCCCGCCCGCGTTGGAGGAGCGGGTCACCTCGGCCCGCGAGCGGCTGGTGGACGCTATCTGCGAGACGGACGACGCGCTGCTGGAGCAACGGCTGGAAGGGAACGAGCCGGACGTGGTGGCGCTCAAGGCGGCGCTGCGCCAGGCCACGGTCGACGGCAAGCTCGTGCCGGTGCTGTGCGGCGCTTCGCGCGAGCGCATCGGCGTGCAGCCGCTGCTCGACGCCGTCGTCGACTATCTCCCCGCGCCGGTGGACCTGCACCCCACCCTGGGCACCGTCCCCGGCAACGGCGAAGAGATCATTGAGCGGCCCGACGACCCCAACGCGCCGTTCTGCGCGGCGGCCTTCAAAATCGTCACCGATCCCCACGTGGGGCACCTGACCTGGGTGCGGGTTTTCTCGGGCCGAATGAGCGTGGGCGACACGATCTACAACCCGCGCACCGGCGACGAGGAGCGGATCGGACGGATCTACTTTTTGCACGGCCAGCAGCGCGAGCAGGCAGAGTACATGCAGGCCAGCGACGTGGTGGCGCTGGTCGGCATCAAGTCGGCGATCACGGGCGACACCCTCTGCGACCCGGAGCAGCCCATCGTGCTGGAGACGTTCGAGTTCCCGGACCCGGTGATCAGTGTGGCGCTGAAGCCAGAATCGAGGGAGCAGCACGAAAAGCTGCGCCAGGCAGTGCGGCGGCTTTGCGATGAGGACCCCACGCTGGTGCGCAGCTTTGACCCGGAGACGGGCGAAGAGATCCTTTCGGGGATGGGCGAGCTGCACCTGGAGGTGGCCGTGGACCGGCTGCGGAGCGAGTTTGACCTCACGCCGCTGATAAGCCCGCCCCAGGTCGCCTACCGCGAGACGATCCGCCGGGCGCTCGAGGTGGTCGGCACGTACAAGAAACAGACCGGCGGCCACGGCCACTTTGCCGAGGTCGAATTGCGCGTCGAGCCGCTGGAGCGGGGCGAGGGCGTCGTCTTTGAGAACGAATCGTCCGCCGCCGACGTTCCCACCGAGTTCGTGCGCCCGACGGAGGTGGGTGTGCGGGGCGCGCTGGAGAAAGGCATCGTCGCGGGCTACCCGGTCACCGACCTGCGCGTGACGCTGCTGGATGGGAGGATTCACGAGGTCGACTCGGCATCCCAGGATTTCGAGATCGCCGGTTCGATGGGGGTGCGGAAAGCGGTGAACCAGGCCCACCCGGCGCTGATCGAGCCGATCATGCGCGTCGAAATCAACGTGGACGAGGAACAGGTCGGGGCCATCGTCGCCGACCTGGGCCGCCGGCGCGGGAGCGTGGAGGGCATGCGCGCGCGCGGTAAAATACGCAGCGTGGTCGGCACAGTGCCGCTGGCCGAGGCGCGCGGCTATGCCACCGATCTGCGCAGCCTGACGCAGGGGCGGGGGACGTTTACGCTCGAGTTCCACCGCTACGACTTTGTGCCCGATCATCTAGCCGAGGAGATCATCAAGCAGCGCCAGGCAGAGGGCAAGATCGCGGTACGATAGCTTTGGAACACGCGTCATTCCGAGCGGAACGGAGCGCAGCGGAGTGGAGTCGCAGCGTCGTGTGCCGCCACACGACGCTGCGACTCCCTTCGGTCGCTCGGAATGACGCAAGGAGGAGAGATACGTATGAGTTTGGTCAAGATTGCCTTACTTCAAATGACCGCCTATGGCGCCGACCAGCAGGCGAATCAAGCCAAGGGCGAAACGTTCTGCCGCCGGGCGAGCGAGATGGGGGCCGACGTCGCGCTCTTCCCAGAGATGTGGAACGTGGGGTATACGTTCCCCGACTCGGCCCAGCCCGGCGCGCGCGAGCGCTGGGAGGCGCAGGCGGTTGGTCGAGACGATGGTTTCGTCAAGCACTTTCGGGCGCTCGCCAAAGAGTTGGAGATGGCCATCGCCCTGACTTATTTGGAACGTTGGGACGGCGCGCCGCGAAACTCGGTGTCGCTCATCGACCGGCGTGGGGAGATCGTCCTGACCTACGCCAAGGTCCACACGTGCGATTTCGACGCGGAGGCAGCCTTGACGCCAGGCGACGATT
Organism: Anaerolineae bacterium; assembly: GCA_034437455.1. Taxonomy (GTDB): domain Bacteria; phylum Chloroflexota; class Anaerolineae; order B4-G1; family B4-G1; genus DAOTUB01. The sequence continues at coordinate 20,952 of DAOTUB010000358.1, forward strand.
TCTACGTCTGCACGCTCGACACGGGCAAGGGAAAGGTGAAAATCGGTGCGATGATCTGCTTCGACCGCGAGTTCCCAGAAAGCGCCCGAATCCTGATGCTCAAAGGGGCAGAGCTGATCCTGACGCCGAACGCCTGCGAACTGGAGGCGAACAGGATCGGCCAGTTCAAGGCGCGCGCCTACGAGAACATGGTGGGCATGGCGATGACCAACTATGCCGCCCCACAGGAGAACGGGCATTCGGTAGCTTTTGACGCGGTGGCTTTTGGCGAGAATGAACAGGCATTGGATACGTTGATTGTCGAGGCTGGAGAGAGCGAGGGAGTCTATCTGGCGGAGTTTAATATGGACAGGATCAGAAAATATCGGGAGCACGAGGTGTGGGGAAACGCCTTTCGAAAACCGCGCTGCTACGACCTCTTGACCTCGTATGAGGTTGAGAAGCCATTCATCCGCGCGAGTGCTAGAAGATAAGGAAAAGACATGAATTTACTGAATTTGATCGACCGAAAATCCCCCGTCCCCTGGGCCGGAGGAAAGATACCCTGGGACGATCCCGGCTTTAGCGAGAGAATGCTCCAGGTGCATCTGGACCAAGAACACGATTGGGCAAGCCGCCGGTTTGAAAAGATCGACGTGCACGTGGACTGGATCCATCACACACTGCTGTCTAGCCGCCCGGCCAGGATCCTGGACCTGGGCTGTGGGCCGGGGCTTTACGCCAGCCGCCTGGCCCGGATCGGCCACGAGTGCGTGGGCATCGACTTTTCTCCCGCCTCCATCGCCTACGCCGTGGATACCGCGGAAAGAGACAAGCTCCGGTGCACCTACCGGCAAGAGGATGTTCGGACCGCCGAGTACAGCACGGGCTTTGACCTGGCGATGCTGATCTTTGGCGAGTTCAACGCCTTTCGTCCCCTGGAGGCAGCGAGTATCCTCCGCAAAACGTTCGCCGCGCTATCTGAGGGTGGGCTTCTCCTGCTCGAGGTTTCCACATCCGAATCGCTCGAAGAGATCGGGAAGCAAGGCCCCTCCTGGTACTCGGCCTCCAGCGGGTTGTTCTCTGAGCGACCTCACCTCTGCCTGGAGGAGTACTTTTGGGTTGCCCAGGAATCGGTGCTCACGGTTCGCCACTTTATCGTGGACGCCGCCACCGGCCAGGTGACCCAGCACGTGAACAACTTGCAAGCCTACTCGGACGAACAGTATCAATCTCTCCTGTCTAAGAGTAGCTTTGTCGAAATCCAATTTTTCCCCTCCCAGATGAGCGGGATGGACGAGACACAGGGTGATTTCTTCGCCATCGTCGCCCGCAAGCCAGGTGAGCGTTCAGGGGGGTGATTCTAGCGCCGATCGAGTAGGAGCCCTTCGACAAGCTCAGGGTAAACTCCGACGTATCGAGACCAAGCGGGTTGTGTATACGACCCCGCTCGCTAAAGCTTATCCAACCAGAGAACGATAGGCATACGGAGTAAAAATCAATGGAAAAGCAGATCAAAGAGATCTACAACGACCAAATTCTGGATCAAGCGCTGGCAAGATTTGGAATAGCCAAAGACAAGGTCCGTCTGTTGGATGGATTCGAGAGCTTTATCTACGAGTACGAAAAAGGCGGCGCGGGCTATATCCTGAGAGTGTCCCACAGCTCGCGCAGAACGTCGGGCATGATCGGCGGTGAGGTGGAGTGGCTCAACTACCTGGCGGACAATGGCGTGCCGGCCGCCAGGGCTGTCCTTTCGGATGATGGACAATTGGTCGAGGTCGTCGACGCGGGCGAAACCCACTTTTCGGCGGTCTCGTTTGAAAAAGCTCCCGGGACGCATCCGAGCAGGGAAGAGTGGCGCTCAGGTCTGCCGATCAAACTGGGCCGGATCATGGGCCGGATGCACGCGCTGACCAAACAGTATCAACCCAGCGAGGCCCGGTTCAAGCGCCCGGAGTGGGACGAGGAGTTGGAGGGCTTTGCCGAAAAACACCTCCCGCCCTCCGAGACAAAGGTGGTCGAAAAGATCAACGCGCTGATGGCCTATCTGAAAACGCTGCCGCGGGACGACGAATCCTATGGGCTGGTGCACACTGATATGCACGGGGGCAACTTTTTCGTTGATGACGGCCAGATCACGCTTTTCGATTTCGACGATTGCCAGTACGCCTGGTTCGTCTACGACATCGCGCTGGCGCTCTTTTACGTCCTCCCGCACAACTGTGTGAGCGAAGAGGACGTCGCCTGGGCGAAGGATTTTCTGGAACAATTCATGGCAGGCTACAATCGCGAAAACCGCATCGCCCCGGAATGGCTGAAGCAAATTCCCTACTTTTTGAAATTGCGGGAGATGGATCTCTACGTCGTGATCCACCGCAGTTTCGATCTGGACGACCTCAACCCGTGGTGCGCGAGTTTTATGGAGAACCGCAAGTACAAGATCGAGAACGACGTTCCCTACGTGGATATGAGCTTTGGATAAATCCGAATGCCTGAACTACAAAGAGTATTCATTGCGGGATTAGAACTCGCCGAACTATTCTATCGGGAAGCAGTCGAGCCAATCCTGGCGACGTACTTTCCCGGCGTCGCCTACTCGGCTGCACTGATCGGGTCCGGCTCCGATGTACTGGGATTCGACACGCCCCAGTCTATGGATCACGACTGGGGGCCAAAGCTGATGCTATTCCTGAGCCAAACGGATTACGAGCGTCACCGGGACGAAATCGACTGCCTTCTGCGCCAGGAACTACCTCGCGAAATTCACGGTTATCCCACCAACTTTGGCCGCCACGAGGACGGCACGACTGTGATGGCGGAAAACGGCAGCGATCCCGTTAATCATCACGTCGTCATCCATACGGTTCGTGATTTCTTCAGCCGCTATCTGAAGGTCGACCCCGGCAAAGAGCTGGGCGCGATTGACTGGCTGACCATCCCAGAGCAACGTCTCCGCAGCATCGTAAGCGGTCGCGTTTTTCACGATGGCCTGGGGCAGTTGGAGCCGATCCGAGCCAGGCTCCGCTACTATCCACGCGACGTGTGGCTGTATCTGCTGGCCGCTCAGTGGAGGCGCATCTCGCAGGAAGAACCCTTTATGGGCCGCTGCGGCCAGGTGGGCGATGAGTTGGGTTCTCGCCTGGTGGCGGCCCGGCTGATACGCGATCTGATGAGGCTCTGCTTTCTCATGGAACGACAATACGCCCCCTACATCAAGTGGTTGGGGACCGCGTTTGCACGACTCGACTGCGCCGGTCAACTCGCGCCCATCTTTACGCGCATCCTGAACGCTCAAGCGTGGCAAGAGCGAGAAGAACACCTGTCGTCAGCCTACGAGTGTGTCGCCAGGATGCACAACGATCTGGGTATCACTGATCCTCTGCCGACACAAGTATCCCCGTTTCACGACCGGCCTTTTCTGGTCATCCACGCAGATCGCTTTGCCGACGCCATTCGCGCGAGGGTCGCCAGCGAGGAGGTCAGGGCAATGCCCGTAAACCTGGGGGCGATCGATCAGTGCGTTGATTCTACCGATGTCCTGGATTATCCTGAGCGGTTCGACCGGCTCAAAATTCTGTACCAATAGGAGCGCGAGCAACTCGATTATATGGAACCGCTGAAATGCTGAAAGCGCTGATTTCGCTGAAGGTTCGCGTGAATCCGTTCTCAGCGTCCTCAGCACCTTCAGCGAAATCAGCGATTCAATGACTTGGAAATTGCCGAATCTACTGGAGATTGCAGACGGGGGGCCTTATGATTGCCGTAAACCTGGACCGTGTGACGGTCACATACATCTCGGAGCCAATTTTCGAAAACCTCTCGTGGGAGATCCACGACGATCGCGTGGTGGGGCTGGTCGGGCCGAACGGCTGCGGCAAGAGCACGCTGCTGCGCCTCATCACGGACGAACTGACCAGCGACACTGGCTTTACCATCCGCCGCAAGGAGTTGAGCATTGGCTACCTGCACCAGGAACCGCAGTTGGAGCCAGGGTGCACGGTGTTGCAAGAAGCGCTGACCGCTTCGAGCGAACTGGCTCGCGTCGAAACGGAACTGGCCCGCGTCGAAGACCAGTTAGCCGATCCCGCCGTTCATGGCGACGAGAAAACGTTGGCGCGCGTGTTGGACCGGCAGTTACGGCTGCTGGACGAGTACACCGAACTCGGCGGCCCGGCCTACGAGGGGCGCGTCCGCTCGACGCTGCGCAGCCTGGGCTTCACCGACGCCGATCTGAGCCTGCCGGTGGAGGCGCTCAGCGGCGGCCAGAAGAAGCTGGTCGGCCTGGCCAAGTTGCTGGTCACGCAACCCGACCTCCTCCTGCTCGATGAGCCGGACAACCACCTCGACCTGGACGGCAAGGCGTTCCTGGAGCGGCTGATTCGCGGCTACAAGGGAGCGGTCATCATCGTCTCCCACGACCGCTACCTGCTCGACCTGGTGGTGGACGAGATCGCCGAGCTAGACGCCCCTAATGGGGCGGGGCGGCTCACGCACTACCCCGGCAGCTATTCCGAGTACGCCTTTGAGAAACAGGCGCGGTTGCTGCGACAACAACAGATCTACCAGGCGCAGCAGAAAGAGATCACGCGGCTGGAGCAAGCGGCGAAGCGGCTGCTGATGTGGGGTAAGGTGTACGACAACGAAAAGTTCTCCAAGCGCGGCAAGAACATCCTCAATCGCCTGGAAAAGATGGAGCGCGTCGAGCGGCCCACGCTAGATCGCAAGCGCATGGGGCTGGAACTGGGGTGATGAAAGGAGGGCCTGTTTAGGCGATTTCCAACTGTAGAATTGGTGCCGGTTTTGTTCCTGCTCCACGAAGTTGATTCGGCAATCTGAGCCTTTCTGATTCGGTGCGTGGCGTTTGCA
>DAOTUB010000359.1:0-9566 GCA_034437455.1 Anaerolineae bacterium
TGCAAACGCCACGCACCGAATCAGAAAGGCTCAGATTGCCGAATCAACTTCGTGGAGCAGGAACAAAACCGGCACCAATTCTACAGTTGGAAATCGCCTAAACAGGCCCTCCTTTCATCACCCCAGGTCTCGACTATGACACGTTCTACAAAGAAGCTTATGGTAATGACGACGAGCCTGGTGTGGGATGGCAGAAGTATCTTGAGTCAGCAAGGATCGAGACATTCGTGCCAAATGAAATCGACCCGCTGTTGGCTCTCGACGACTTGATGGATATCAACAACTACAGCCTAGCCGAACGACTGGGCGAAGAACTGATCAGGCTCGGTTTGGCGCCGACAAACTGGGGCTGTGCTCGCAGTGGACCGGCGTTTGAAGCTCGTAAGAGACGAGCATTCTTAAGCGCGCTGGAGCCTGCCGGGAATGCTGAAGCCAGAGATGAACTGGTCTTTCCAAGCAAACAGGTATTCCTGGGCCAACAGATTGATTCGCGCCGGGAAATAGCTATAAGGGAGACCGAATTAAGGATGAAGCCAGGGAACTCAGAGAAGCCCAATGCCCGCATTGCGCGGCGCAGCAGATGGCAGAGATCAACACCGTCGCTGGCAATGCACTCGTCTGGACACAAAACTCTACCATAGAAGGAGGTGCAGTTTGAACACAATCACGGTCAAATTACGTTCTCTGCGGGAACATCCGGCCCAGATGCGCACCGAGATGGACCCAGAGGAGATGGCAAGACTGGTGCTCCAGGTGTACGTGCGTGGCCTGGACGAGCATCAGCCGATCGTCGCCGCCGAGAACGGCGACGGCGCCTATCGCGTCATCAGCGGCCACCGGCGCTGGTTGGCCGCGCTGCTGGCGGAGAAGGTCAAAGCGCGGTTAGACGGGAGAAAGGACGGCGCCGATTTGGACTTTGCACGCCAGGTCGTCTCTGAGTCCGCCGCCCGCCCGACGGAGGTGGAGGTATGCGTCTTCTGCCAGGAGTTGCTGGAAGAGACGCAGAATGGAGAAGGGTGGTGTCCCCACTGTGAGTCCTGGGTGGAGGTTTGTGTGGAACCGCGCAAAGTCCCCTCGCCGTCCGCCTTGCCGGAGGCGTATGACAGACTGACAGAGCAGCACGGGGGCGTCGAGGTTACCATCGCCCTGTTCGAGGGCGGCGAGAAGGAGGAGATCCTGGCGCTCCAGGCGGCCAATTTCGGCCAGGAGACCCCGGACCTGCTGGGCCAGGCCAAGAGCTACGCCGCCGCCATGAAGGCCGGGGCGACGGCGGACGAGATCGTGGCCAACACGGGCCAATCTGTCTCCCGGGTGAAGGCAGTGATGGCGCTCAGTAAAGTCCCGGAGAGCCTGGCGCAGGCCGTAGCCGCCGGAGAGGTCGCCCTGGGGGTCGCCGCTGCGGTGGCCCGCCTGCGGAAAAAGGTTCAGCGAGAGGGGATGACCCGGTACGTTCTGGAACAGGATGTGACGGTGGAGGGAGCGCAGCAGATCGCCTCGGTCTTGCGCAAGTGGCAACCGCCATCCGTTTCGCTGGACCTGGAGACGACGCCGAAGGAACGTAACCAGGCCCGGCTATTGGCAGCCCTGTGGAACAAGGTGACTAAGGAAGACCCCGCTCGCACTTGGTACGCGGCGGCATGCTCCATCGCCACACGACAGATACGCCTGAGCTACCTGGGCGTGGAGGGAGACGAAAGAGAGCTTCTGTACCAGTTGGTTCCAGAGGCCCGATGTGAGAACTGCCGTCTCCGGGAACTGCTCCAGGCGGCTCCGATGTTCTCCTATCCGTGCTACCCCTGCCAGCAAGTCGAGGAACCGGGGGTTTGCTTCGCCGGCGTGTTCGATCGGGATCCTTTCTACGTGCAGGTCCCCTTCGGGTGGGAGGGCTATCCTGGCGTGCAAAGGACGCCCCGCACTCCCGCCTGTCTCAGCCCGGAGGAGTTCGAGCAGGCCCTGGAAGCAGCCACCGCCGAGCGGGAGGAAGAGGGCGGCGACACGGAACGGGATGGCAATTCGGTCAACCTTTCAGAGGTTGAATACTCGCTTCCCCGCGTGACAAAGGTGGAGAACGTCGCCGCTCAACGGGCGCTGATCCGCTCCTACATGGAGCAGCACGGCGAGATGAGTGGAGCGCGCCATCCCTTGGCCACCCGCTGCGAGAACTGCCGTTACCGCCTGGACGGAAGCCCCACCCAGAACCCGACCGTGCCACCCTGCCAGTGGGCGGCGCGTAGGCGCAACGTCGAGTTCCGGGTTCGTGTTCCCGTCGAGGATGAGAGCGAGGGGCCGGAGATCCCCTTGTGCCGGCAGTTTGGACCGGCTTGCTCGTGGAACGACATCGTCCCCGAACATCCCTCTCCGCCGCGCGTGCCCCGAGCGTGGATGGTGGGCGTGATGAAGGAGATGGTCGAGGCGGTCGAGAGACGCAAGGCGGCGGCTTCCGACAGTCGCCTGGCGTGCGAAATCCTCACCGGCCGACCGCTGAAGGCGTCCGAGTCCCACAAGGGCTGGTTCCTGGAGGGTTTGCGGAACGAGATCGGCAATCTCTCCGACGGCCAGCTTTGGATGCTCGTCATGTGGGTCACAGCTGACTGGATGAGAGATGAGAAAGGGCGGTACCTCCTGCCGCTCGCCGATGGTCGGGTGCTCCGCTATGCCGAGCGGGCCTGGCAACCTCCGGCCGAGTCCGACAGGGACGGGGAGAGTGGGTGATGAACGACGACAGGCTTTACCAGATCGCCCAGGCCCTCGAACCTTTTCTTCCTGGCTGATCTCTCGAAAGGATGAATGAATCGTGGACGTTGAACCATTGGCACAGATGAACATCTGTATCAGCTACAAGTATCGTGACGGAGCCAACTACAAGTTTCCCAGCGCGGTCGTGCTGGAGGGACCGGTCACCGAAGATCAGATTCGGCCTCACTTGCACAACGAACTGTATTTCATCCCTGGCGATGTGGGGCTGCCAGATTTGCATCCCACACACTGCGAGTTTTCAGAGGATCTGGATCATCCCTGGCACGAGTTGGATTCAGTCAGGGCAACCCAGGCAGAGCCGAGCACCGACCTGACGACCAATGAGTTCTTGCGACGGCTGCAAGAGGCCGCGCAGACCGGATGGCCTGGGCAGCACGAGGAATTCGCCTGGGAATGACCCTGTAGGACGACGACAAAAGCGCCGGACTGTGAACAGCCACAGTCCAGCGCTTCGTGATAACAGTTGTATGCGGAACGCATAAGGAGGCGCGTATGATACTGTCGAGTGCTCACGCCACGGTTCACGCCGACGTCCTGGTCGCCGACCACGCGCACCAGATCGTCCTGCTCTCGATGGCCGGCCCAAAGACGGCCGTCAAGGCCATCTACGCCGCCCTGAGGAGCAATCACAAACCGTGGCTCAAGCTGTACGAGGAGGGCCAAACGGAGCCCGCTGCCGTCGTGCGCGGCGGCTCCCGCTACCGCGTCCGAACGACTCCGCTCCCCTCCGTACAGAGCGTACAGATGACGCTGTTGGCCCAAGACGATCAGACCCCGTCCGGTTACTTCTACGTACTTCCTGACAGGGGTGCCGGCCCGGTGCTGGTGCGGGCGTTGGATGCCGATCCCCGTTTGGTCGTTCCGATCCTCCCGCAGTGGGGGGATTACTTGCTCCAACAGGCCCAGGAGACCCTGGCAAACTTCCCAGACGGATGCACCGGTGGTCCTGATCGCCTGGTCGAGGCCCTGCGAGTGCACGGCGACCTGCTGGCGGAGGCTTACGTCTACGCTCGGGACAACGATACCTGGCTGGCGCTGGTGAACCGGGGGCTCGAATCCAGCGACATTGTGTTGGCAGGAGGGGAGGGCCGATGAGACTCGCAGGTCAAGAAAAAATGGGCTATTATCCCACGCCGCTCTCCCAGGTGACACTGATTGCTTCCTTGCTGGAGGTAGAGCCAAGGAAATCGGTTCGCCTGCTCGATCCTTGTGTGGGCGCGGGCGAGCAGGCGTTGGTGATGAAGCGGAAAGACGTGGAGCGCGGCTTTTACAATTAAGCCCGTAAAGCCCAGGTGCCTTCAGCCCTGGGATATCAGGGCTTCTCGATCGCTTTAGCCCACCTGCTTTCCAAACTTGACTAATTAGAACATTTGTGCTATTCTTCTCTTGGTGTTGATCAGTGAACTGCCTTGCAGAGATCCAAAAGGCCGAAGGATTCGAGTTGGAGGTGCAAGGAAAAGTGTGGCGTGTGAGTCTTGGCGTTTTCCTGCTAGAACAGGTGAACAATGATTGAGTTGACAGGATCTGGAAATGTCGAAGCTGCGGTGATCACGATTCGAAAAACGTTCAAGTACCGTCTGTACAAGAATAGACGGAACAAACAACTGCACCGGGCCATAGATGTCTCCGGTATCATCTGGAACCATTGTGTGGCGCTGCAACGACGCTACTATCGACTGACGGGCAAATACATCAACCAGTATCGGCTGATGGCCCACGTAGCCAAGTTGCGGATGCGGACGAAGCGGTTTGCATACTGGAAACTGGTGGGCAGCCAAGCGGTCCAGAACATCGTGGAGCGGCTGGACTTGGGCTACCAGCAGTTTTTCAAGTACAAGCGAGGAGAAACGAGGCTCAAAAGAGGACGGCCTCGTTTCAAGAAGGTCAAAAAGTACAGCAGCTTCACGTTGAAGCAGGCGGGTTGGGAATACCTGGGTGAGAACCGGGTGCGCATTGGCCAGTACACCTACAAGTTTGTCAAGAGCCGCGAGATCGAGCAGGCAAACTGTACATCTGTTTCTCGGTGGTACAAGAAGTAAAGACCTTGGAGATAGCCAGCACGGGTAGAATCGGCGGCTTTGATTTCGGGTTGAAAACCTTCCTGACCAACGACGAGAATGAGGCGTACAGGATGCCACAGTACTTCCAAGAGAGCCTGAAAGAGATCGCTCGCTTGAATCGGGCCTTGTCTCGCAAACAGCCTGGCAGCAACAATTATCAGAAAGCCAAGTGGCGATTGGCTCGAGCCCACGCGCGGCTGGCGAACAAACGGCGCGACACGCACTTCAAATTGGCGCGCCGCTTGGCCCTGGAGTATGACATTCTCTGTTTTGAGGACCTGAACATCCAGGCGATGAAGAGGTTGTGGGGGCGCAAGGTAAGCGACCTGGGCTTTTCCCAGTTCTTGGCTATCCAGAAGCATATCGCTGCGCAGATGGGCAAAACCGTGGTGCAGATAGACCGTTTTGAACCCAGCACGACCGTCTGCTCGGTATGTGGTCATCGCCAGCCTATGCCTTTGCGCATCCGAGTGTTCAGCTGTCAGAATCCAGAATGTCATACGGTACTTGGTCGCGATCATAACGCTGCCAGAACTATCAAGAGAGTTGGGGCATCAACTCTGGGGTTAGAGGGCATAAGACGGGAGCTTCTTCCCGCTGCCCTTGTCTGAACCCAAGAATCCCAGGCCCTTCCAGGCTTGGGAGTATGTCAAAACGGCTACCGGCGCAAGAAAGGGAGTGTGCCCGAGAACACCGGCATCTCCCCGGCCGTGCTGCGTTACCTCTTGCCTTACACCATCTTTGCCACCTTGTCCGACCTGGGATACGACCTCCCGCCCTATCGGGAGGAGGCGGTGGTGCAGGAGATGGACCCCCAGCAGCGGAGGCAGTACGACAATCTGGACAGCGGCCTGCGGGCGAAGGTACGCCAGAAACCCCGTCTCCTAGCTACCTGGCTCCAGACCACCCTGGCCCATCCCGATACGGCCTTCCGGGAGGAAGAAGTGGGCGCCCGCGTCACCGTGGGCCGGTTGGGGCGGCGGAGGGAGATAGAGGAGATACACCTGGGCGTCTTGCCGCCCGTCGTCTCGCCGGGCCTGTGGCGGGCGGAGGGCGGCAATGGGAAAGTCGTGTCGAGTCCAGACCGGGATGCGGGGCAAGCCGACCTCGATCTGCGCCCCTGGCTGCCCAAAGAGCGGTGGCTGGCCGACTTTTGCCGGGCGGAGGTGACGGCGAGACGGAGGGTGCTGGTCTACATCCGCCTGACCGGCACGAAAGACATTCAGGATCGGTTGCAGGGTGTGCTGGACGAAGTTGGTCTGAGGACGTTGGTACTGCGACAGAACATGGGCCCTCGCCGTCGCGTCCGTTGGGTGCGGAAGCACCTGCCTGAAGTGTTGATCACCAACCCGCGCTTGGTCGAGACGGGAATCGATCTCGTGGATTACGCTACGGTCGTGTTCTATCAGGTCGATTTCAGCCTCTACACCACCTGGCAAGTCTGCGCCCGGGCCCATCGTCCCGGGTAGGTGTTGTCGGTGCGGGTGGTGTTCGTCGCCTACCGCAATTCGACAGAAGAGCAAATGGTCGGTCTGGTTGGAGAAAAAGTCGGTGCCGCGAAGAGCTTGTACGGCGACGAGGTAGCCGGAGCTATCGTGCCCGAGCCGGAGAACGACTTTCTGGACGAGTTGGCCCGCGCGGCCCTCGACGGGCGACGGATCAACCTGGAGGCGATCTTTGCCCGCGAGAACGAGGGGACGACCGGTCCTCTGGGTTCGCCGCCTGTGGTGGGCGAAGTTGGACTAACTGCAAAGTCTCCAGAGCTGGCGGTGGTCACCCGCCGCCAGTCCCTGGCGCGGGTGGAGCCGGTGGACCCGGCTGCGTACAGCCAGGGGATGTTGTTTTGAATTCCCAGATGGTTGCAGCGTTTACGTCACCTGATCGGCGTATTTCTCCTGGTAATAATGCCCGCGTACTTGCTGTAGGCTCTTCAGCAATTCCTCAATGCTCAAATTGGCTTCCAGGCGTAGCCGCTCGATCTCACGTGCCAGTTCGGGCACTGTCGAAACCACTGGCGTGATCACGAAGGTGCCGTCCAGGTCTACCAGGCGAAACGTATCCCCTTCTTCAATGCCATACTTCCGTCGCAACCGGGCGGGCAACGTGAGTGCGCCCCGTTTGCGTACTCGAATAGTCAGATCTGGCATCAGAGCCCCCTTGGTCCGTTTGTCAATCAATGCGGAACATTTGCATACGAACAGTGTACTGCAAAGTGACAGAAAGAGCAAGAGAATCCGGCAGTCAGTGCAGTGTCCTCAATGAGTATCAAACCTAGCCCCGCCATGCACATCAGGCAATGGGTGATCAACAAAGCTTTGGTGCACTTGGGCTGGCCGAGGGTGGTCGTTTCTCGATCGGATTAGCACATAGGGCAGTCAGGGAAGGCGCCAACTTGACGTTGGATACCTGCCTGGAGTGATAAGGTTTGTACGTGGAACGCATAGACAAAAGGAGCAAGCGATGACCGAAACGTTACACAAGTACGACACCGACAATGGTTTGAGGATATTGTGCGAGGATTGTGTCCACGAGCGCAGGCGGACTGGCCTGCGGTGTGAGTGGGCAGAGGCGCCCGTTCACCGGGAACAGGCCCGGCTTTCCTGCCAGGACTGCGGCGCGACGGTCGAGGGTGAGGAACTGTCGCAGCCTGAACCGCCGGACCTGGCGACGCTGATGCGCTGGGAGGCGGAGGGCTTTTGCGAGGCGGCCTGCCCACACGGCTGCCAAGTCGAGCCGGACGGAACCTGCCCGCACGGTCATTCGTCTTGGCTGATCGTGATGGGATTGATCTAGGGCAAACCACAGGAGGGACACGGAACAATGAGCGACATAAAAGTCTTTCGTCTGGCCCGGAAGGTCCACTTCGAGCCTCCCCGGGCCTGGTCAGTGCAGGTCCGCTATGCCTTCGTCTACCACGAAGGTGGAGCGGTCTAGGCCGAAGCAGGCCGGTTGGCGATCTATCTGGGTCCCCGTCGCTTCTTCGACGGACAGGAGGATCGGGTCGAGTACCTGTATCGCTTCTCCAACGGTCGCGTGGGCGTGCTGGATGGGCCGCCGGATGACCGTTTCACGCCGGTGGAGGATGCAGAAATCGCGGCGCTGGCCGCGCAGGTCAGGACCCTGCCGGAACTGGCAGCGGAGAAAGGATTACTACTGGAGACGATCAGTTGCTTGGATCCCTTCACCCTGATCGCTTGCCCTCTCTGTCGAGGGACGGAGTTTACCACGATGGATCTGGCAAGTGTGTGGTGCGACCGCTGCAACACGCAGTTCAGCACGCGCATGACCGCCGGCGACCCCGGCGTGGTGGTGGACACGGATCCTGCGCACTATCGCTCTGTCGATGCCCGCTACATCATTCCCCGCCGCGACCTGACTCTCACGGTGGTGCTGAAGGACTTTGGCTACAGCAGCCACCCTGAAGGAAAGTGTGGGGACTATTGCGTCAACGATACCACCTACGAGGAGCGAGCGGAGCGGATAAACTACTATGTCTCTACGCCAACCTCGTTGCGTGATCCCACCCACTGGTGCGGTCTGGAAGTGTACGACTGGACGCTCTATGGCCAGGCCGAGCGGCCTCGACGGGAGGAGCGGGAGCTCCGAAATGTGATCGGCGATCTGGAGGCCATCGGCCGCATCTATGGCAAGCAGATACGTAGCAACCGGTTGCCCTTGGTGGATCTGCTGGCCGAGGGGGGGGCCTGTGGAGAGAAGCGCGAATGGTGGTACCTGGCCAATGTCCTGTACAATTGCGGCGTTCCCTGGTGGCCGGTGTGGTGGAAAGTACGGGCAGAATTGGAACCCTCTCCCTACGGCGAGGGCCAGGTGGTGAAAGGGTGGGTTGTCACCGACCGCACCCTTTGTCCTGGTTGTCTACGCCCCGCCGTTGAAGGAGATCACCACCATTGCGATTGGGACCGAATAGGATGGGAACCGAAATGAAGTATCCCGCCCCCATCGTGCGGACGCTTCCCCTGCGGGAGCGTCCGCTCTACCGGGTGCAGCGCGACGTCGGCGCTTGCAACCTGGTGGAGCTCCTGGCTGCCATCGTTGGCGGCTCCAGGCAGATCGAGGCGGCCCACGACCTGTTGAGCCGCTTGGGAGACCTGGATGGCCTGGTGCAAGCTCCGGTTCGGGAATTGTCGACTACCCCTGGCCTGGGACCGGTCGGCGCGAGCCGGCTCAAGGCTGCGCTGGAGTTGGGCCGGCGCGCGCTCCTCGCCGTGCCGGAGGATCGACTCGTCGTGCGCTCTCCCGCCGATGTGGCGCAACTCCTGATGGCCGAGATGTCTCACCTGGAGCAGGAGCACTTTCAGGTGCTCTATCTGAACACGCGCAATCGGCTGCTCGGCTCCGAAACGGTGTACGTGGGCAGCCTCAACACGTCCCACATCCGGGTGGCCGAAGTATTCCGGGAGGCTATCCGGCGCAACTGCGCGGCGATCATCGTTGCTCACAACCATCCTTTAGGTTTGCCTGACGCTTCACCGGAAGACGTTGCAGTCACCCGCCAGTTAGTCGAGGTGGGTGATCTGTTGAGTATCGAGGTTCTGGATCATTTGATAGTCGGGCGACGAAATTTTGTGAGTATGCGCGAGCGAGGATTGGGATTTGAATCAGCAATTCCAATTATGAGGTTGAATCGCTAGTTTATGTAAAATCGAGTGTCATTATCGACCAGAAGCACCAGGCTAGCGTGCTCTTTTCAATTCGCTACGTCGGTCAAGCGGTTGTGAATTTGTTCCG
>DAOTUB010000360.1:0-4104 GCA_034437455.1 Anaerolineae bacterium
TACAGAAGAGGACCATCAGGGAGCGATATGAAGAGTTCTTTTCTTCTGCCTACGAAAAGCCATCTCTGATTCCTGCAAAGACAAGCGGGTCCTATGGCACTCCTCTTACTTTTTATCTCACCAAGGAGAAAAAGGCACGGCAGCACGCAGAAGTCATCTACTTCTTGAGTTGGACTGGTTACAAGGTGGGAGACAAACATGTATATGTAAGGCTGCTCGGTACTGTGAGCAAGCTTACTCTCTTTATGCAAAACAGAATTTTGATGTATTCGGCTCTCCTTGATGAAGAGTGGTTGGAAAAGCAAAGGCAGATCCTGTTACACCAGAGGATAAAGGTGTTCATTGCACTGCCATCCGCTGCTGTTGCCCTGGCCGAATACTGTCGGGCCAAGGGTGACGGACCTCACTCCTTTCGTCTAGAGGCGATCACCACTACGTCTGAGGCGCTGAGTGACCGTACCCGTTTAGTGCTTCACCAGGTTTTCGGCTGTCCGGTTTTGAGTCGTTATAGCACGGATGAGTTAGGGCTTTTGGCTCACGAATGTCGTTCATTCGCCGAATGCAACTGCACGAGTCATCATCACTTGAACATGGCAAGCTATGAGATCGAGATCTTGTCGTTGGATAGTGATAAACCGGTGCTTCCAGGTGAGCTAGGGCGCGTGGTCGTCACAGATCCATTCTCTCGCGCGATGCCTCTCATCCGGTACGATACCGGTGATCTGGCGGTGTTGGGCGGTGCTTGTCCTTGCGGCTTGCCTGGGCCAACTCTGAAGAGGATTGAGGGAAGAGTTGTCGAGGAAGTAGTGGGAACGGATGGCCAGAGAGTTTCACCTTATGTGATCAATAATCTGATGAAAGACCTGGATGACATTGTGCAGTTTCAGTTTGCGCAACAAGGCACCAAGTCTTACGAGTTGAGGCTTTGCACTTTGTCGTCATTTCATCAGGAAGAACTGATACGTCGTCGTTTGCTCGATATTCTGGGTGCCGATGCTGAACTGAAGTTGAGCTACGTCGAACAGATTCCGCCGCTGCCATCGGGTAAGCGGCCCTACGTCATCAATGAGTGGCGCCAGCGCCAGATGGCAGAATGAACGGTTTTAACTTGTGAGGGACCCTGAACGAGATGAAATCCATCCCCATGTCCTCGCCCGACCTGACCGACGCCGACATCGCCGCGGTCACTGAGGTCCTGGCAACTCGCTATCTCAGCCTCGGCCCACGCTTGGTCGAGTTCGAGGAGCGCTTTGCCGATTACGTTGGAGCGCGCCACGCCGTCGCCGTCTCCAGCGGCACCGCCGGGCTGCACCTGGCCGTCATTGCCGCTGGAGTCGAGGAGGGCGACCTGGTTATCACCACGCCTTTTTCCTTCGTCTCCTCGGCCAATTGCGTCCTCTTTGAGCGCGCCATCCCTGTCTTTGTGGATATAGAGCCTCACACACTTACCATTGACCCGACACTGGCGGCCGCGGTAGCCGACGACCTGGCCCAGGGCGGCGACATCGCAACCCGTTGGCTTCCGCGGACGAACCGTCCGCCTTCTCTTTTCCATTCGACATTTGACATTTGCCGTCTAAAAGCTATACTGCCTGTGGACGTTTTCGGTCAACCTGCCAATATGGACCCTATCCGTCAGGTGGCCGACCGTCACGGGCTGGTCATCATCGAGGATGCCTGCGAGTCCATCGGCGCCGAGTACAAGGGGCGCAAGGCAGGCACGCTGGGCGACGTGGCCGTCTTTGCCTTCTATCCCAACAAGCAGATGACCACGGGCGAGGGGGGGATGATCGTCACCGACGACGAAGCGTGGGCAAACCTGTTCCGCAGCTTGCGCAATCAAGGCCGCGACGTCTTTGACGCCTGGCTGAGCCATACTCGCCTGGGCTACAACTATCGCCTGGACGAGATGAGCGCCGCCCTGGGGCTGGCGCAACTGGGACGCATCGAGGAATTGTTGCTCAAACGGGAACAGGTGGCGGCGTGGTACAACGAGCGGCTGGCAGACGTCGAAGGCGTGCGCGTCCCCTACGTCGGGCCGAGCACTACCCGGATGAGCTGGTTCGTGTACGTGGTGCGCGTCGCGCCAGAGATCGGCCGGGATCGAGTGATGACGCGCTTGAGGGAGCAGGGCGTTCCCTCGCGGCCCTACTTTACGCCGATTCATCTGCAACCTTTTTACGTAGAAAAGTTCGGCTATCGGCGGGGCGACTTTCCTGTCACAGAGGAAGCAGGAGATACTTGCCTGGCCCTGCCGTTCTCCAGCGTGATGACGGAGGAACAGGTGGACCACGTTTGCAAGGCGATAAAGGCAGCCATCCAACGTTGAAATTTGGCTAGTTGAAACGAGCGATCCATGATGAAGCAGACCACTGAACCTCGCAAATACCTACCGATCCGCAACCGGTACTTTTTCATCGCTGACGTTTTGCTGATGCCTCTCGCTGTCGTGATCAGCTTCTTGCTCCGACTTGATCCCTCTGGCCTGCGCTCCTACGCGCGCACCATCCTCGTCTTTGCGGCGCTGGCGGCCCTGGTTAAACCGGCGATCTTTCACCTGTACGGTCTCTACCGCCGCTACTGGCGGTATGCCAGCGCCAACGAGCTGGTCAACATTGCCCTGGCGACGCTGACCGGCACGGCGGTGGTGGCGTTGTTGATGTATTCGCTCGCCTCCTTTGTGTGGGAGTTTAGACCGTTGCCCCGCTCCATTCCCATCCTCGATTGGCTGGTCAGCCTCCCTTTGGTCGGCGGGACGCGCTTTGCCGTGCGCTTGATGGCTGCCAGTCCGTTTTCTGCCGGATGGTTTTTATCCGCACGCTGGCGCGACGATCCGCTGAAAGGCAGCCCGCAGGAGAAGCGGCGCGTGTTGGTGATGGGGGCTGGCGACGCCGGGGCAATGATCGTGCGTGGGATGCAGGCCAACCCCGGCCTGGGACTGGCGCCGGTCGGCCTGCTGGATGATAATCGCGCCAAGGTCGGCGTGACGATCCACGGCGTGCTCGTACAGGGATCGCGGCAGGATATTCCACGTCTGGTCCGCGAGCAGCAGGTGGACGAGGTGATCATTGCCATCCCCACCGCGCCGGGCCGGGCGATCCGCGAGGTGGTCGCCCTGTGCCAGGAAGCGGGCGTGGCCTACAAGACCATCCCCGGCATGTACGAGCTGATCTCTGGCCAGGTGAGCGTCAAGCAGGTGCGCGAGGTGCGTATCGAAGACCTGTTGCGTCGCGACCCGGTGCAGATTGACGGGGCGGAGGCGACCCGCTATCTCTCCGGCGCGGCGGTGATGGTCACGGGGGCGGGCGGCTCCATCGGCGCCGAGTTGTGCCGGCAGATCGCCGCGCATCGTCCCCGGCAATTGCTCCTGCTCGGGCACGGCGAGAACAGCGTCCACCACGTATTGCGCGAGCTGCGAGAGCGATTTCCGCACCTGGACGCGCAGCCGCTCATCGCCGACGTGCGGGATTACGAGCGGCTGATGGCGCTCTTTGCCCGTTACAGGCCGGACGTGATCTTTCACGCCGCGGCCCACAAGCACGTCCCGTTGATGGAGAGCGACGATAACGTGGCGGAAGCGGTGATGAACAATGTCTTGGGTATGCAGAGATTGCTGCGGGCCGCCGTCGCCCACGATGCGGCGCGCTTTGTCTTTATCTCCACCGACAAGGCGGTCAACCCCGTGAGTGTGATGGGGGTCACCAAGCGGCTGGCCGAGCTACAGGTGCAGGACGTCGCCCGGCGCACCGGGCGCGTGTATGCGGCGGTGCGCTTTGGCAACGTGTTGGGCAGCCAGGGCAGCGTCGTGCCGCTCTTTCAACGCCAGATCGCCGCCGGAGGGCCGATCACGGTGACTCATCCAGAGATGGCGCGTTTCTTTATGACGATTCCTGAGGCGGTGCAATTGGTCATCCAGGCGGCCGCGTTGGGACAGGGTGGGGAGATATTTGTCCTGGATATGGGAGAACCGGTGCACGTCGTGGACCTGGCCGCGGAGTTGATCCGTCTCTCTGGGTTGGAGCCTGGGCGCGACATCGAAATCGTCTTTACCGCTCCGCGCCCGGGGGAAAAGCTGAGCGAGGTCTTGTTCGCCGAGGGAGAGGA
>DAOTUB010000361.1:0-7688 GCA_034437455.1 Anaerolineae bacterium
CCGTTCCCGACACCGGCTGGGTCTTTGTGAACTGGAGCGGCGACGCCTCGGGAGGCAGCGCAGAAACGACCGTCACGATGGATGGCCATAAGGAGGTCACCGCGACCTTTGGCCTGGGGGACTATGTCCTCACCGTCGAGACTGTCGGCAACGGCACGGTGGATGTGGATCCTCCCGGGTTCTCCTACTACTATAACGACGTGGTCA
Source organism: Anaerolineae bacterium (assembly GCA_034437455.1). Classification (GTDB taxonomy): domain Bacteria; phylum Chloroflexota; class Anaerolineae; order B4-G1; family B4-G1; genus DAOTUB01. The sequence continues at coordinate 208 of DAOTUB010000361.1, forward strand.
CCCTCACGGCCATTGCCGACCCCGGCTGGACCTTTGACAAATGGAGCGGGAATGCGTCAGGCAGCGTGACCGAGACGACTGTCACAATGGACGCCAACAAGACGGTCACTGCCACCTTTACCCAGGACGTATACACGCTCACTGTCGGTGTTGTTGGCAGCGGCACGGTGGATTTGGATCCGGAGGGACCCTACTACTATGGCGACGTTGTTACGCTCACGGCTGTGCCCGCTAGTATCTACTGGTATTTTACGGGTTGGAGCGGCGATCTGTCCGGGACGGACGGGAGTGATACGATCACGATGTACAGCCACCAAAGTGTGACGGCTACCTTTACGTTCCAGGCCTATGTCTATCTCCCTCTGGTTGTCCAGAGTTGGCCTCCCAACAACCCACCTTACACACCGTCCAATCTGGCGCCTGCTAACGGCGCTACGGATCAACCGATCAGCGTTGTTTTGAGTTGGAGCGGCGGCGACCCCGATGGCGACGCGGTGACCTACGATATCTACCTCGGCGATACCAGTCCGCCCCCGTTAGCAAAGAGCGATCACACGACCACTTCCTACGATCCGGACATGCTGGAATACGAGACCGAATATCACTGGTACATCGTGGCCCGCGACAGCCGTGGAGCAGAGAGCGCCCCGGGGCCGGAGTGGAGCTTTACCACGGTGGGTTGTGAGTGCCAAGACACGCACGAACCCGACGACAGTGCTACCGAGGGAGCAAATTTCCCATCGCTGGTGTCTGGACAAACGTTTAATTCCTACGTGTGCGAGGAACACGTGGATGGCGGCGTAGAGCGCGACTATTACTGGTTCAATATCAGTAGTTTGGGCCAGGTTGCCGTGGATCTTGCTGTGCCCGACACGGTCAATTATGATCTATACCTGTGGTGCGAGGGTCTGGGCGGCTGGTTAAACTCGGAAAAGACCGGACAGGGTGTGGATGAACGAATCACTTACAATCCCGCTTCTACAGGAGGCTGTTGGGTGATTGTGAAATCTTCCGGCGATTACGACAACTGCAACCCTTATGGGCTTAGGGCTACTTTCCAGTAGAACAAAGCGGAGCGCCTTTGGTTGTTGACGTTGGCGGCTTTTTCCAGATATTGGAGACGCCTCGACGTTGATTGGTTTGGTCGAATATATAGCGCCGAGTTGGACAGGTCGCTTCATGCTCACACTGGGGTGGGGGTAGTCTCCAGACTTTTGGTGAGGTCGGAGCATATCCCCGCCCCGAACTTTGTCGGTTTCAAGTAGGTTGGCCAAGACGCACACCTCTCATTACGACTGGTGGGCCGAATAGGAGACTCGATGGCTTGGGTTAGGGGCAAAAGAGCGAGATCGCTCGTCAGATGTCTGCTGGGGATGGGGCTTGCACTGTTACTCCTGTGGCCCCTCGCCTCCGTCTGGGGTCAGGAAACGGGAAGCCCCGTAAACCTGGACGTGATCCTGCTGATCGACAATTCGATGAGCATGTCCTACTGGAACTCGACGACCGGAGCGCCGCCGAGCGATCCCGACGGTCTCCGCATCCAGGCGGCCAAGTTCCTGGTGGACTATTTGCGAGCCAACGCCGAGGCGTTGGGGGCCAACTATCGCGTGGGGATGGCCAGCTTTGGCGGGAGGGTGAGCGACGTCATTCCCCTGCGCGTGGTGCAGGATGACGCGGATTGGAACAATCCGACGGTGCGCGACGCCATTCGCGTCGAGTACATTCAAGCGACCGATTTTGGCGCCCCCTTGCAGTTCGCCCTCCAAGAGTTCAGGGCCAAGAGCTTTGGCGCCGGAAATGAGATGGCCGCTATCCTTTTCACCGATGGCCGTCCCGGGCTTCCGAACCCCCTGGCCGGGGAGGAGTTGGGGGAATATTTCGATTCCTTAGGCCCTCTGGTGGACGAGCTTGGCGAAGGAGGAGCGTCGCTTTTCGTCCTGGGCATTGGGGACGCTCAAGAGGACCGGGACGCCTGGATGCGGCTCGTTCCTCCACACCATTACATTCCTGTTACGAAAGCCGAGGACCTGGCCGTGATCTACCGTCACATTGTGGCGGATCTGATTGGCGTGGCGGTGTCTGCGGGAGAGACCTTGTCCACTGGACAGGCGGAGATCGTCGAGCTTGAGCCGTATCTGGAGCGGGTCGTCTTTTCGTTTATGCAGAGCGAGCCGACGACTCGCGTCACCTTGCTTTCCCCAACCGGCAGCATCCTGACGCCGACGGTAGATGCAGCCGACGTACACCATTCGATCTATAGTATCGCCAGCCCAGATGCAGGCGAGTGGACGATATTGCAGGAGGGGGAGGGAAACGTTCGCTACTGGGTCGACAGGCAATACCCTCTCGTTAAAGTCGATCTGGCGCGGGCCGTCTCCCTCGTGGGGCAGCCTATCACCATCACCGCCCGGTTGCTTCGAAATGACGTGACCGTTGTAGACCCTGAACTGGACCTTGAGGCAGAGATCGTCTTACCCGGCGGCGACGTCGTCACCCAGACCCTCGTGTCCATCGAGGACGGCAGCTACACCGGCAGCTACAAAGACGTGGAGGCGAGCGGAATCTACACGGTGACCGGCAGAGCCACGGTCGCCGGTCAGCTTCTGTCCGTGCGATCGGCGCCGTCCGTGATCGAGATGTTTCCCTTGCCCCCACTCCCAACGCCAACTCCCCAACCGACCCCGCCGCCGACGCCAGAACCGCCTACAGCGACGCCTACCGTTGCGCCCACAGCGACGCCTGTTGTAGCCCCTTCGATTGAGTTGAAGCAGCCCGCGATGATTGCCGGCGCGACCGTGCTGCTGGTTCTGGCGGGCGGAGGGCTGGCCTGGTACAGGTACAATGCCCACAGGTGGCGGACGTTGTCGGACAAGGCGAGAATATTGTCGAGCAAAGAAAAAGATCTCTACGACCGGTGGGAGGCATCGTTTGAGAGAAAGCTGGTAAAATCCGTCGACCGGTTGAAACAGGCGACGAGCCGCCGACGGATAGAGAGGATATTGGGCGAGATCGAACAGACGGTGCAGTTGCTGGAGTACTCCCCCTTGCCCTTTGCCGTGGGCATCCTGCGATCCTATGCGATTGGGGACGTGGATTACGCCGAACAGGAGCTTTGCGAGTATGCCAGGCACAAGAGCGGTGAGAAGAAGAACGCGGCGGGCATCGCCGTGTTTAACTGGTTGCTCCGTCAGGAGTCGTCCCAGATCCTGCCGACGTTGTACAACTTTATCGAATTGGGCTGCGATAGTGAGGTGCTCCAGTATGCTCAGGTTGGCGACGTACACGACGTGCCCGACCTGCCTGATGTTGAGGATACCGCTGGGCAGCGGAAACTGGATGTAAGGGATTTGTGCCGGATCTATTCCGGTTTGCTGGGCGGGGACAAGCTCCGAACGCCGAGATTGTTAAAAGAGGCCGCAGAGATCTTTGAGCATTATGGAGCGGACGATATGCTCGCCCTTCACCGGTGCATCCGTGAGTCGGAAGCGTTTGGGACTGGGGAGGATCTCATCCCGATTGCTGTGCCCCCGCAACTCGTCGAGAGCACATTTACCGAGCTGCCGCAGTTGCGTCCCCTCAGGGATATCCTGGTCCAGTTTGAGCATGTCAAGCTCCGTTCGCTCCGCACCGAGGATAAAGATGGTTTTCTGGATCTGCTGGAGAGGGCGCAGCAGCAGTTGAGTGAATTAGAAGGCGGTCCCGCTTTTCCAGAATGGCGTATGATGGTCAATCTGTTCGAGTCCTGGCGTGGTTTCATCGGCAGGGAGTTGAGCAGAGAGGAGACCGAGGCCAAGCTGGTCGTCAAGCCCGTCACCAAGTGGTTCCCCAACAACGTGGGACTGGACGACGTGCACGTTGCGTGGGTTCTTTGTAACGAGGGGCCTGGTCTCGTCGAGATCGAGCAAGTCGCGCTTTATTGGGGAGAACGGGAACTGGGATACGAGACGCCAGGAGAGGCGCTTCTTGGCGGCGAGGAACAGCGCGTCGCGTTCGCTCTGGACGCGCTCACCGGCGCTGAGCTTCCCACCGGGTTAGACCTGGCGCTCGTCGTTTCGCTGAACGATATGTGGCGTCGGCGCACCGAGCGTTTCGATGAACCGCCGTCCTGTTACCCTCATAGCGGGTTTAGCGCGCCAGAGATATTCCGCCGGGATATCGAGGAGGGCTTGTTCGATCGGCAGAGTGAGTTTGACACCATGCCTGCTGGAGTGATTCAATCGAACGATGCCTTGAGGCAGTATTGTTTGGAGACGAGTTTGTGTGTGCACTGTAACCAGTTGGCTTTGTTGCAAATCCTCGAGTACGGCGGGGGCGATCCGATCTTTTTGCGTATTCTGATCAAGGATCTGACCGAGTATCTGGACGATGATGCCAGGTGGGAGACAGACCAACCCAGATATATCACGTGCGCTGACGTTCCGGCGATCATTGAGTACATCGTTGACCTGGATCCCCAGGAGAGGATTGCCACAGCCTGGGACACGCTCAAGCTGGACGAACAGGCGGTCGTAAAAGCTCTCCTGAAGAGTGTCGCGTTTCAGGAGAATGGATCGGCGAGTTTGGACGAGGTTCAGACGAGCCTGGGTGTGGAAAAGCCGGTCGCTCCCGTTGTCGAGCGACTGGAGGAAAAGGGACTATTGCTGGAGGAGGGAGGCGGAAGATACAAACTGCACGTCAAGCTGCTTGAGGAATGGCATCGAGTGCGCCGAGAACAGGACTAGCCGCTGCGATCAACCCCCAATGACAGCTCTGCCTCGAAACGCCTCCAGATCCCCGTACTCGTTCCGCCCCATATAATCTCGCAGCTCCTCACACACACCCCGAAACACCTCCATCCCCCGGTAGTGAACGGCCGAGCCGATCCCCACCGCTGTAGCTCCGACTAACATCATCTCGGCCACGTCACGCCCCGTCGTCACGCCGCCCGTCGCCACCACCGGCACGTCCACCGCGCGGCAGATGTCGCGCACGCAGCGGACGGCGATGGGGCGGATGACGGAGCCGCTCACGCCGCCCGCGCCGTGGGATAGCACCGGACGCCGGGTCTCGACGTCCAGGATCAGGCCCGGCCCCAGGCTGTTGATCGCCGTGATCCCATCGGCGCCGGCCTCGGCCACCGCCTCGGCGACCTTCGCCACGCTGGTCACGTTGGGCGAGAGTTTGACCAGCACCGGGATGTCTGTGTTCTGCTTCACCCGCCGCGTGACCTGGGCAGAGACGTAAGGGTCAGCGGCGAACATCTGCTGGTAGCGATCATCTATGTTGGGGCAGGAGATATTGACTTCGATCAGGTCGGGCTGAGCCTTTGAGATGAAGCGGGCCACGGTGCCAAAGTCATAGATCGTGTCGGCAAAGATGCTGACGATGAGCGGCACATCCAGCGGCGTCAGCGTTTCCCTGGCCGCTTGGATCTCTTCCACCATCACCTCGACGCCGGGGTTGGAGAGACCCACGGCGTTGATCAACCCCTCTCCCCAATCGAGGATCGTCGGGTTGGGATAGCCGGGGCGCGGCCTGAGACTGCACGACTTGGTGGTGACCGCGCCCGCGCCAGACCGCGCCACGCGCGCCAGCACAGCGTGGCTCAGCCCCAGGACGCCCGAGGCCAGGACCGTCGGGTTGCGCAGCCGGATTCCACACAGGTTAGTGTTCAGATCGGGTTTGTTCATAGTCAAGCGTTTGGGTCACGAGCCTCGCAGATAGGCCGTCACCTCGGCGTGCTGGGCGGGAGTGATGCGGGCGGATTCGCGCAGCGCGTCCAGGATCTCGGGCAGGCAAAAGACGGCGTGCAGACAGTAGCCTTGCTCGGCCAGTTCTTCCGGGCCGCCTTGCTCCCGGTCGATCAGCACCAGCACGTCGCGCACGGTGAGCTGGGCCTCCTCCAGGGGCGCGATGGCCTCCAGCTTGCTGCCTCCGCGGCTGATCAAATCGTCCACCACGAGCGCTGTCTCGCCGGGTTCAAAGCTCCCCTCGATGGCACGGCGCAGGCCGTGCCCCTTGACCGGGCGCGGGTAGATCAAAGGTCGCTCCATTTCCAGCGCCATAGCGACCCCGATGGGCAGGCCCGCGAAAGGAATGGCCGCGATGCGGTCGAACTCCAGATCGTGAGCCGCCTCTGCCAGTGTGCGAGCTACCTCCCGCAGCAGCGACGGATGGCTGACCAGCAGCCGCAGGTCGATGTAGATAGGAGAGGCGAGGCCGGACTTGAGGGTGAAAGCGCCGAACTGGATACAGCCCGAGTCGAAAAGAGCGTCGGATAATTGTTGGGTCGTCTGAATCATCGTAGGTCCTCCCGAATGTGATGGATGCGCTCGCGCAGCGTGGACGCCGCCGCGCGAGCGGCCTCGGCGAAATCTGGCCCCGAAGAGGCGTAGATGATGCCGCGCGAGGAGTTGATCACCGGGCCGACGCCGTCCGCGGTAGGCCCGTGCGTCACGGCTGCTTCCAGGCTCCCGCCCTGCGCGCCCACGCCCGGGATCAGGAACGGCAGGTTGGGGGCGATCTCTCGCAGGCGCGCCAGCTCCTCGGGGTACGTCGCTCCGACCACCAGGCCGCAATCGCCGGGATAGTCCGCGTCCCACTGCGCCGCCAGCCGGGCCACCTCCTCGTACAGCGGGCGCTCTCCCACGAGCTGATCTTGTAGATCCGGGGCGGAGGGGTTGGAGGTGCGGGCCAGGACAAAGATCCCCCGGTCGGTCCACTCCAGGAAGGGACGCGCTCCATCCAGCCCCAGGTACGGGCTGGCCGTGGACACATCTGCGCCCAGTATCTCGAAGGCGACGCGGGCGTAGGCGGCGGCGGTGTGTCCCACGTCGTTGAACTTGGCGTCGAGGATGACGGGGATGTGGTCGGGGATCTCGGCGATGAGGCTCCGCAGCGCCTCCAGCCCGGCCGGTCCCTCCGTGTGGCGGCGTGGGCCACCACACGACGCCGCGGCCAGCCAGAAGGCCAGGTTAGGCTTGTAGGCGCAGACCAGGTCGCTGGTGGCCTCGACGATGGCGCGGCCAAAAGCGAGCAGCGGGTCGTCTTGGGCCTGCACGGTCTCGGGTAACCGATCCATCACCGGATCGAGACCGACGCATAGCCAGGATGTGTTGTTTTGTTGAGCTGTTGAGAGTTTATTCAAAAATGTCATAGCTTTTTCCCTCCTTTGATCGTAGAGCCAACCGTTGCCAGCGAGGCGCAAAAAAAGACCTTTGGACAAGTGCCCAAAGGTCAGGGAAAGCGAGTTGAGCAGGGGCGCAGTCCGTATCCCTGTGGATGTGGTAATCGCAAGTTGGCTGCTAGCCATTCTCCAGACATCGGGCGCGACTATACCATAATCGGCGCGAGATGTCAAGTTCTGTCTTTGTCGTGTCAGTTAAAGTTCAAAAGTGAACCATTTAAGGCTGAAAGGTGAACCGTTTCTGGTTGAAAAGTGAACCGGTCATGATAGAGTTCTCCCAAGCTAATCCTAGATCCCAGGAGGAAGAAAATGGTTC
>DAOTUB010000362.1:0-3753 GCA_034437455.1 Anaerolineae bacterium
AATCGCACACTAACGATGGCCCGCCGCTCCCTGACAATATTGGAGGAGCAGGTTGCCGGATTCGGTGCACTGCACGCCCCCGCACATTTGAAGATCGAGTTAGAGGAAAAGCGCCGCCAGGTGGCTGAACTGGAAGCCAAGATCGGCGGGGAATCTGCCATCCAGGCTAACGATGCTCAGGTTGTCCGACAAGAACCTGGCGACCCTCAAGCAGCAGCGCCGCCCGGCGTGGATGTGACGCTGCTTACCGAGATCGTGCCCACTGCTTTCTGCCATCAACTCACCGCCGAGGCCTTTCCACTTGTCACTGTCACCCTTGATAACACTGGCCAGGGCTGCACCAATGCTGCCTTGCGCGTCAGCGCTGCCATTGAGGATTATAGCGACATCGCCGTCGCCAGTTCCAGAGTGCGCCAAGGGGAGCAAGTACGGGTCTCTCTCCTGCCAATCCTGAAATCGGCCGCCGTTGTCACGCTCAACGAGATCCAGCCTGTCACCCTGCGTGTCACCGTCGAGCAAACCACCCCAGCCGAACGCACGCTCTACGACCAGACCAAGCGCATCAAACTCCACGCCCGCGGCACAGCTCTCCTGGCTGTCAAGGCCCCGGATGGTTCCCTCATTGATCTGACCGACTACCTGGCGGCCTGGGTCACTCCGCGCCATATAGCGATCGAGAAGCTCTTGCGCCGCGCCGCTGAACGCCATCCCGACCGGCAGTTCGTCGGCTATCCAAGTGCGGGCACGCTGGTCCAGAGTGCTAAAATCGTGCGCGCCCAGGCACAAGCCATCTTCGCTGCGCTCAAACAGGAGGCCAGCGTGGTCTACGTCAATTCGCCCCTGAACCTGGGTAAGCAGCAGAGGCAGATCACCCAGCGCGTACGACTGCCCAGCGAGAGCCTGACGGCGGGCGGCTCGGCCAACTGCATCGACGGAACAGTGCTTTTTGCCAGCTTATTGGAATTGGTTTCCATCCAGCCGCTCATCGTCGTGGTGCCGGGCCACGCTTTCCTCGGTTGGCGCATCTGGCGCGACGCGGATCAGTACGGGTTTCTGGAGACCACAATGATCGGTAGCGCCAACTTTGACGCAGCACAGCAGGCTGCCCAGGACCAGTATGACGATGTGCTGATGAAGGGTTACTTCAGCCGTGGTCTGTTCGATCCTGGTGGCTTTGCCCGTTTGGTGGATGTGGCTGCTTGCCGGGCTAAAGAGATCGATCCATTGGAGTAAACTATACCATCAACTTTGCCGCCGAGCTCATCACGCATAGTGCTGCTCGCCTTCGGCGACGACGAGACCTGTGCCGCGCTTGGGAGGGGGGAGGTGGTGCGATGCTGAACGACGTCGCTGTTGATCTGAGTGAGGACCAAGCCCGCTTGGGAAGAGGCGGAAGGTCGATCTGCTCGATCACTGCCCACGGAGTCCTGAAGGCGCTGCTCGGTTGGCCAAGTTACTGTCGAGCAAGAGACCCATCTTGTGACCAATCACACCAAGGCGTCTTTTTTCTCGTAGAGCCTGTGTGATTTACCGCCTGCGCAAGCAGTGATAGACTTTGTGGAAAAAGCGTGGGCAAAGTGTGGACTTTTCCTATTGACTTGTGTAGCCTCATCTGTCATAATAAGAAGCGCCAGAACGGCCAAGGAGAGCTTTTCACCGATTGTGAGGGGGAGATGATTATTCGCATGGTGTTTTTTGATCTGGGCGACACGTTGGTAGCAATTAGGCCTGATGTGTATGCTGATTTAGCACAAGAGATATCTTTGACCAACGGACGAGTTGTCGGCCTCAGCGACCTTGAACGAGCTATAAAAGATGAGTGGGTCTCTAGAAATGGTGAGTATATTGGGTGGGTGACTACAAAAGAGAGCGAAGATTGCTACTGGCAAGGGTTTTATGGCGATGTCCTGCAGCGGTTAAATGTGGATGCTGCGCCGCCCTTCTTGCTTGATCTACTCTCTCAAAAGGCTGCTGATCCTCGTTCATTTACATGTTTCGACGATGTTGTCGGGGTTTTAGAAGCACTTCGGCAGAAAGGGATCGGAATTGGCCTGATCTCGAACGCATTTCCATCGGCAAGACATATTTTGGATTACCTGGATCTGACACACTGGTTTGAACCGCTGGTTTTGTCGTATGAGCATCCCGATACCAAGCCTAAACCTGCTCTTGATATTTACAAATATGCGTTACGTTGTGCCGGTATCCTACCCAGGCAAGCCTTATTTGTAGATGACAGACCCAAGTTCGTAAAAGGGGCCAAAACTGCCGGTATGGAAGCTAGACTGCTAGATCGTGAGAACAGCTACCGGAATGAACAGAATAGAGTGTTGGGGGTGGGTGAACTATTGGAAATGTTGTGAACATTTGAGTAGGAGCTATTATGAGGCAAAAGAACCTCAGAACCTATAAAATTTTTATCGCTTCGCCAAGTGATGTTGCTGGGGAACGCAAAATCGCTTTTGATGTAGTAGATGAGCTGAACTTGGTTTACGAGAGCCAGGGCAAGGATTATCGGCTAGAAGTTCGCGCATGGGAAAAACACAGTCATCCAGATCTGGGATTACCCCAAGCCGTCATCAAAAAACAAATCTCCATCGAAGAATGTGATATATTCATTGGTGTGTTCTGGAAGCGATTTGGCACCCCCCCTGGAAGCGTGCGTCCTAGTGATGGTAGACCATATCTTTCAGGTACCGAAGAGGAAATAGACACAGCAATTGCAGCACGTCAGGCGAGCTCCAATCAGCGACCGGTTATTATGCTGTATCGCAGAAAGTTAGACCCAACCTCTAGTCTTGAGAGTGATGAGGATTACGTTCAATATGCCAAGGTCATTGAATTCTTCCGTCAGTGCAAGCCAGGTGGAGAGCATCCGGCATTGGTTGGGGAGTTTGAAGAAAATTGTTTTCATGATTTACTGAAACGCCATTTACTACAAGTCTTGGCAGATCTTGAGCCATCTCAACCTCAGCCAGTATCCCTATCAGCTACGAAATCTGATATTATGTCTCGCAAAGAGTACATTGCTGCTCTGGATCGTGCTCGCCGCGCTCTAGAAATACTGGAAGAGCAGGTCGCCGGATTCGGCGAGCTGCATGTCCCCGTGCACTTGAAAATCGAATTGGAAGAGAAGCGCCGCCAGGTGGCCGAACTGGAAGATCAGTTGGCAAAGGGCTTCACTTCTGTTGAGAATTCTTGGTTTGATCGTATTGGTTTGAGCGGGAACCCTTTTGAATGTCCAATGGCTGAACTTGATGCAAAACTTTTTTCTTATCTAATACAGCCGCAATTTTTACGCCCTGTGGAGAGGCGGATTCGCGGCGATGGGAATGTGAGCAGTTGGATAGTTTTTGCCAACAAGGGTTATGGAAAAACTACCCTGCGCCAAATGATAGCTCAGGATCATTACCCATTGGAGGCCAAAGATGATGTTCTGTGCATTGTGTATAACCTAGATGCTTTAGAAAAAGTCGTTGCTCACGCCGGTAATTCGCTCGAAGCCCTAGGACCGCTTCACTACGTCAAAGTTTTGCAAGAATTGCTCTTGCGTAGCGTTGAGAATGCCCCAGAACATTATGATGCCTTTAGCGAACGTATCTCATCTTCTAGTCTACAGAAAACACATCCTCAAAATTTCAATGTGCGTCATGAATTCAAAGCCTTAGCAGAAATTGTTTGCCAACAGGGATTCAGATACCTGTTGTGCTTGTTGGACCAAGTAGATGAGGTTCTTGTTGTTGAAGCACAACC
>DAOTUB010000363.1:0-5377 GCA_034437455.1 Anaerolineae bacterium
ATTCACCTCTCAACGCGACTCGCCTGGCACGACACCGGCGCCCCCCTGGCCGATCTCTCCGATTGGCTGCCCCGTGCCCGATTTCACCATCGGCTTTGCGGGCGACATCTACTACTGGGAGCACCTGGGTATGTTGAGCGTGCCCGCCTACCGCGAGGGTTGGGAGCGCAAGCGGCGCTGGTACGAGGAGAGAATGGGCATCCCGGTGGTGGGCGATGGCGCGCGTCCTGGATTCGATGTGGAGCCTGGCATCTCGCCGCTGGTGATTGCGTCCCGTGATGGGGATGACGGGAGCATCGATCAGCAGCGGATTGAGGCGCTTGCACGGAGGTATATTTTGTTGGAAGGTTGAACGAGACCTTTTTGCAATCAAAAATAGTCGGAAAGCTTTACCAATGACAAATAATCTCAGCGAAATCATACCATTGAAGTCGAGCATGTCACCCCATACTCTTCCAGACGGTGGAGACGGTCAACAAGCCGCGGATGAATCAGAGCAGTGAGGCTTTGGCGCGAATCTGATGCGACCATAGCAGACGGAACCGATGTTTTTGACGCTTTCCAGTCACCGGTGTACAATGGCGGCGGTATTCGCAGGATGGAAACGGGCGAGCGCTGGCCAAAGGTGTTTGACCTTGCTGCGTTTGATGGGCCGTTTGTTGCATCACCGAGGCAAACTTGTAATTGCCGCCCGCGTGATTTCAAGTAAAGGGAGGAGTTATGGCAAACCAATACAATATCGTGGTGGAACTCACATCAGGAGGAATTTCCGACACTGACCGCCCCAGGATGCTAAACGATTTCGCCTATGAACTTGGATGGCAACCAAGCGATCGTCTCGGAAGTCTTACCGTTGGCGATTTCGCAAACGCACACCTGGTGGTTGAGCATGGACTGGTAAACACGGCCGTCATCACTTTCTTACGTGCCCCCCGGCGATTCTCCGACCTGGGCCGTGCTGAGATGAGACGGCTCCTGACCATTTCCTACAACAACCTGGTAGATTGGCATATCCAGGTCGAGGCTGGTGAGGTCACTGTCGTTTTCAATCGCACCGACCCCCCGAGTGTTGTAGAAAGATTTCGTATCTCGCGTGACAATGTGGACAAGCTACGAAGCGAAGCCTTTGAGCGCATCGTGGGTAAAAGACCCAATCCTAATTTGCCCGCTCTGGATGATGCACTCATTGACACAATTTCGTTTTGGAAAAGAAATCTGTCAGCAGAGATGGGATATGCGGTGCCGAATGAAAGCCTTTCAGCTCTCTTTAACGCGATCATTTTTGTTCGGGCAGCCGAAGACCACTACCGGCGGTTCGACGTCCCTGGTCTTGCTCAGGATGACCCTTACTCATCCCAAGCTCTGCTGGAGACCTGGCGAGATGAGACTTTGAGTTTGAGTCAAGTAGTTCTTCAGAACCTTGAACGCTTTATCGGGGGAGAAATCCCAGATTATCTGATTAACGAAACACTGCTGAGTGCCTTTGATGATTTAGACAGGTGGACAAGCTATGCACTCCTTGCTGATTTCTATCACAATAAATATGCTCCATACGAATATGATTTCTCCCTGATGTCGAAACACGCCTTGAGCCGCATTTACGAGCACTATGTCTCAGTCTTGCGACCCCACGTGTCTCCCCAGGCAACCCTGCCCCTTTTTCCGCGTCTACCAGAAGAAGAATTGAACAAGGCATACGGCAGTATCTATACCCCACAGTTTATCGCACGCTTTTTTGCCAGATACCTACGCGAGCAAATGCCGCCACTGGCCTATAAGCGTATCCAGACGGCCGACCCAGCTTGCGGTTCCGGCATCTTTTTGCGGACGGTGCTGGAACTTCAATGCGATCCGACTCACGATGGGGTGACGACAGAACTTGTCCAGACAGCATTCGGAAATGTACTCGGCTTGGATATTGACGAGAATGCCTGCCAGGCTACTCGTCTGTCCCTCGCTTTGCTTCACTTGATTTTGACATCCCAGCTTCCACAGGCCCTAAGCGTGTATTCGGAAGAATCAATCAGATACTATCAGGAACATCCTGAATTGCAAGGCTCTTACGATGCTGTAATTGCCAATCCACCATTTGTCTCTCTGGACACCCAAACTGATGTGATGCGAGGGCGTGTTTCCGACTTTATGGGGGACTATGCCAGTGGACGCATAGATATGTATTTGGCATTTCTGCGCATTGGCCTGGAGATGCTCAAGCCGGGTGGCTATGGATTGTTTGTGCTCCCTCACAGTTTTCTATTGGGCAAGAATGCTGGCGGAATGCGCGAGGCCATTTCTGAGCAAGCGTGGATTCGTTGCCTGGCTGACCTTTCTGCCATTCGCGTCTTTGAGGACAACGGGGCTTATATCTTGCTTCTCATCTTTCAAAAGCGACCTGACAATGGTCAACAAGCTCCTCCGGCGACGATTATCAAGTGTCAGGATTTGGTTGGCCGTGCGCTTCAAGATGCTGTAGAAGGCCGTCGTGTGGAGACGAGTTTTTACAGCATCTACGATGTGGAACAAGATACTTTTGAGGCAAGCGAATGGCTTATCCTGCCCCCGGCTGAATCAAGGCTCAAGAGCAGATTCAAGCGGCTTTCGGTCATTGATGACTTTTTACACGTGCGGGCAGGTTTTATCTCAGGCGCAAATGATGTCTTTATCGTGCCCGCAGCGCAGGTCCCGCTTGGGGAAGAGGTAATCTTTGCCCCCTACCTGCGCGACCGGGAAATGAAGCTCTATACAGTTCCTGACGAAACATCCAGTTATTTCTTCTATCCATATCTTGATGGGCAACTGGTTGAGGAGAAGGAATTGAAAGCAAAGTTCCCAAACACCTGGGAGTATTTGCAATCGCACGAACGTGAACTGGCGTCGCGTGCATCAGTGCGCAAACGCCAACTGGACTGGTGGAAACCGGATCGCCCCCGGCTACCAGAAAACATGATGCGGCCCAAGATCATCAGCCCACATCTCGTTTTAATACCTCGTTTCTCTCTCGACCGTGAAGGCAAATACGCTATCTCACGTGCTCCACTGCTGTACCCGAAAGAGACAGGGGCTGAACAGGATATGTTGCGCTTCTTCATAGCTGTGCTAAACTCAACTCCCTGCTACTGGCACATTGCCAACCATTCGCATGTCTACCGGGGAGGATATGTTATGCTGGAACCCGGGACTTTGAAAAAGACCCCAGTTCCGGATCCCGCGCGAGTACCTCCAGCAATTAAACGACGCATCCTAGCGCTCGTGGATAAACGTCTTTTGTGCTCAGGGACTGCCGCCGTGGATATCGAAAAGCAAATTGATAAACTTGTAGCTGATCTCTACGGGTTGTCATCCCAAGAGCGCCGGACATTGGGAATGGAGGACTGAACGTGTCTGTCATTCAAGTCGCTTCAAGAAAGCTTTATTCTCGTGGGCAATGCATTCAAGAATTACTGCGCCCGATCTCAAAGCAATCGAGCGGTCCCGCCTGGAAGCAAACGGGTAAGGGTACTTACAATTGCGTGATTGGAACACACGATGGCTCTCCCCCATCCAGCAGTCACCAGGATTGGCGATTTGCAACCTTTGTGCCTGGTTTACGAGCGAATTACTTTGAAGTGTGGAAGCGCGTTGACGAGGAATCCTGGTATCTTGATCGGGCCTATCTGAATATATTCCAGACAGACCCAACTACGCATACAGAAAGCAAGTTTCTGTCTTTGCATTGTGATCCCAATGAGCAAGACGATGCGCCACATGCAATCTACAAAAAAGGCCCACATCTACACATTCAGGCAGCCAGTGACCCGTTTCCCCACGCTCACATTGCCTTGACCGGCGAGCACCTGGATGTTGTTCTTGGTTCATTTGATTCACTCTTCAAAGCAATGGAGTGGGCCATGTATATGCTCAAAGAGCAAGTATTGGACGCGATGGTATAGAACAAAGAAACTATATTCACCGAGGTTGTCTCGTCGACCAATCAAACCGAGATGGAGTGTGTTCTCTCTCTAGGTGGTGGAGACAGTCAGTAAATCACAGGTATCCCCGTTATCTTGTGAGAGAAAGGCGACAGCAGCATCAATTGAAGGAGAACCCCCATGCCCAAAACCGACATAGCCATTCTAAAACGAGTCCCCGGCATCGGCTCGGCCACCATCGGCGCTTTTCGCGAGGCCGGCTACCGGGCCCTGGAAGACCTGGAGGGCATCACCCCAGAGGCCCTGACCGAGGTGCCAGGCGTGGGTCCTGCGACGGCCGAGGCCATCCTAGAGTTTCTGGCCTCCCCCGCCGCCGACGATCTGGTGCAGGCCTATCAGCACAGCGACACGCGGAAGAACATCCCGCCCGCCGGCCTGGCCGCCCACGGCCAAGTCTCCCGCGAATCTCCCCAGCGCTACCACTACGACCCCCACCTGCCGCCGGTCCTGCGCTTCGACGACACCGGCGCGGTGGACCGCCTGCCGGCGCTGCTGGCCAAGGCGAAACAAGAACCGCTGACCGACGCCGAGACCCGTCTCCTGGCCGAGGCCCTGCGCGACCACCAACCCTGGCTTGAATGGGCCGGCAAGCGGGAACAGCGCTGGTTCGACGTGGACCCGGTGGCATTGCACATCCACGAGCGCGTCTCCGCCCAGGCCGTCATCAAGCTGGCCGAGCGCAAGCCCCTCCAACGCTCCCTGTTTGCCGACCCCGAGCTCTCCTACCGCAAGGCGATCCAATTCTACCGGCACGACGTCGACTGGGCCAACCGCCTCATCCTGGGGGACAGCCTGACGGTGATGCACTCTCTCGCCCAGCGCGAGGACCTGGCGGGCAAGGTGCAGATGATCTACATCGACCCGCCTTACGGCATCAAGTTCGCCAGCAACTTCCAGCCTTTTGTGAAGAAGCGCAGTGTGAAAGACCGCGAAGCCGACTTGACCCGCGAGCCGGAGCAGGTGAAGGCTTACCGCGACACCTGGCAGTTGGGCGTCCACTCTTACCTGGCCTACCTGCGCGACCGGATCATCGTGGCCAGGGAGCTGCTCAAGGATAGCGGCAGCATCTTTGTGCAGATTTCCGATGAGAACCTACATCGGGTGCGAATGCTCTTAGATGAGGTTTTTGGGTCAGAGAACTTCGTGGCTGTTGTGGACTTCCTAACAACTACTGGACGAGGCTCCTTGTTCATAGATAAGATCTATGATTCTTTGCTGTGGTATGCCAAAGATAGAGAGAGAGCAAAATATCGACAGTTGTTTCTTGAGCGAGCGCGTGAACAGATCGATGCACGATATGTTCACATTGAAAACCCTAACGGGAGCTCAAGACGACTCAGTAAATCAGAACGACAGCATGGTATAGGTCTTGGTTCGGGAAGACGATTTAGGCTAAGTGGAATCACTTC
>DAOTUB010000364.1:0-8219 GCA_034437455.1 Anaerolineae bacterium
TTTTCTCCAGACTGTATCTTTTCAATAAAACGGGGCTATGTAGCCGAGGTTTCCATACCTCGCGGGCCTGCGCGCTATGGAAAGCGCGGCTACGTCGAAAGCTCCCCAGACTTTTGAATTATACCCAGCCTCGACGGATGGTTGACAAGATCGCATATTCGCGTACAATCCAGATATGGAAACGATTCGTGCTTTCATTGCCATCCCCTTGCCTGACTCGCTGCTGGAGAGGCTGGCCGCGCTCCAGCGGAAACTGGAGCGACAGGTTCCAGCTCGCAGCGTGCGCTGGGTGCGGGCGGGGGGCATTCATCTTACACTCAAGTTTCTGGGCGATATGCCCACGGAAAAGTTGCCCGACATCGAGCAGGCGCTGGCGGCCGTGGCCCGCCACGTCCCCGTCTGTTCCTTCACGGTCGGAGAGCTGGGGTGCTTTCCCGCAGGGGCGTCGGCCCCTACGGGACGACGCCCCAACCCTCGCCGTCCCCGCGTCGTCTGGGTGGGGGTGCAGGAACCGACGGGGCGGCTGGCGGCGCTGCAGGGGGCTATCGAGGAAGTGGTGGCGCCCTTCGGTTACCCGCCGGAGGGGCGAGGCTTTACGCCGCACCTGACGCTGGGCCGGGTTCATCGCAAAGCCTCTCGCAGCGACGCGGCGCAGGTGGGCGAGGCCGTCGCCGACACGACGGTGGGCGTATTGGCCGAGGTTTCAGTCGCTCACTTTGCCCTCATCCGCAGTGTGCTCAAGCCTACCGGCGCGGAGTATACCGAGTTGGCAAAGTTCTCACTTCAGGGGGGGTGATGCGAATGGATACGACAGAAGAACTACGCCGCCTGCGGTACAAGACGAGAAAAGTCAATCTCACCATGGGGGAGGAGGAAACGATCGTCGAGTGCGAGGCTACCGCGGTGGATGCCGTGCCCGGCTGGGGCAGGGCCGAGGTGCCCAAGGGGCTTGCCAAAGAGTCTATGCTGACCCGCAGTCTCGACATTGCGTTGGGATTGCTCTATCACGAGCGCGCGATGACCGTCGTGGACCTGGCCGACCTGGTGGTCAGGGTCTGGAAGGTGCAGGCCAACTATAACTATGGCGATTTCATGGAGGCGATCCAGTGCGACCCTCGGTTTCAGGTGTTGGATAGCTTGATCGTCACGCTGGCCGACGAACCAGATCCCTGGGGCATGCTGCTGGAAAGGATCGAGCAAGAACAGGCCAAATTGGCGGCGAGGCGCCGGTGCGACGATTAGAGCCGTCAGGGTTCTCTCGCGTCGGTCCTCTGATCGGCGTCATTGGTGGCTCGGCCCCGACGGCTGAGGAGGCAGCGGCCGCCGAGGCCGTGGGACGCGCGCTGGCCGAAGGAGGAGCGGTGCTCGTCTGCGGCGGGCTGGGCGGGGTGATGGAGGCGGCCTGTCAGGGAGCCAAGTCCGCCGGTGGACTCACCATCGGCATCCTCCCTGGCACGGACCGAAACGAGGCGAACTCCTACGTGGACATTCCCATCGTCACCGGACTTCGCTGTGCGCGCAACGTGATCATCACGCGCACGGCCCAGGCCGTGGTCGCCGTCGGTGGGAGTTACGGCACGCTCAGCGAGATCGCTTTTTCGCTCTCGTTCGGCGCGCCGGTGGTGGGGTTGGGGACGTGGAAGATGCAACGCGAGGGGCACGCTCCCGCGCCTATCATCTACGCCGCCACGCCGGAGGAAGCGGCGGCCCAAGCTCTGGCGCTGGCGCGTGGGGAACGAGCGTCGTCGCCTTAATCCACTATTCTTCCACGTCTTCCTCTGGGATTTGCTCGGTCTCTTCCGGTTCTGTGGGGTGCTTCCGTGGCTGGGGCAGATTTTGCTTCAGGAAGGTCAGCCAGCCGCTATCCTCTTTCCTCGTTCTCTCCTCGGCTTCAGGCTCGTCTTCTTTCCGCTCTGCCTTGCGTTCCCTCGGTGGGAACAGGCTTTGCCCAAAGGACGCCAGCCACCCGCTGCCTTTTTCTGTCTCTGCCTCTTCCTCGATAGATTCCTCTTCTTTGGGCGCGCGTTCCTTGGGTGGACGGTACGGCAGGTTCAACGCCAGGAACACCAGCCAACTAATCAGAAAAGCCGGCAGGCCGATCGCTCCGATTCCGACCAGTTGAGCGATCATCTGGCCTCTGAAATCGTCCACAAAGCCCGAATCTGGAGCCGTGACCCAGCCCGTCACTCCCTGATCTGTTACCGTGCGATATTCCGATGCTCCCACGCCGTTCCACCCCTGTCCCCACAATCCATCGGCAAAGATCGCCACCGCCAGCAGCCCCACTATCCCCGCCGTGATCCCCAATGCCACGGTCGCCGTTCCGTCGGGGAGCCGCAGCACCCGCTCCACCAGGTAGACCACCAGCGGCAGCAGCGCCCCGGCCACCGCGCCGGTCAACAGCGCCGCCCACGGCGGCACGAAGGGCGCGCTCGCCGCGATGGCGACGAACCCCGCCGCCATGCCCCGCGCCGACATCAGCGCGTCGGCGCGACCGACCGCGAACCAACTGTACACCTGCGAGGTCAAGATCGCCCCCGCCCCCGCCAGCAAACTGTTGACGGCGATGCGCGGCAGGTTCATCTCCGCCCCGGCCACGTGGAACGGTTGGCTCAACGACCAGCCCAGCAACCCCAGGCCGAACAATAACGCGCCCAGGTTCGCCAGCAGCGGGAAGTGGGCCGGCGGCATCTCCTCCGGCTTGCCCGGCTCGCCGCGCGGCAGTCGCTGGCCCAACCCCACCAACGCTCCCAGCGCGGCCATCCCCCCCAGCAAGTAAACCACCCCGGAGCCGGCGTGATCCACAAATCCGTGCCCGAGATTGAGCGTGATCCCCAGCTTGGCCAGCCAGCCTCCGCCCCATGCCCAGCAGGCGGCGATCGGGAAGAGCACCGTCGCCATCACCAGCCCGCCGAACGTGACCTGCCAGCCGCGCGCCCGCTTGCTCGCGCTCAACACCAGCAGGAGCACCGCTGTCGTCGCCAGCGGCAGGTAGGTGATGAACAGAGCCAGGGCCTCGGGTGTGGCGGCCTCGTTGGCCAGGAAGAAACCCTTGAGGCCGATCAGGCCCCAGTGCAATCTTCCCTCACCGGCAAAGAGCCAGTCCAACCCTTCCAGGCCCGATTGATCGCTCACCACGCGCGCGCCGCCCAGGTGGAAGGCGAATCCCACCGCAAAGTATCCTATCGTCGCCAGCGCCAGCGCCAGCGCGCCTATCGTCGCCGAGCGCCGCGCCCGCTGCGGCTCCATCCCGCCCCAGGCCAGCAGGAACAGTCCCACCGGGATCAGATAACCCAACAATGCAGGAAGCCACACCTCAATTGCCATAATTGTCCCCTTCGAGTAAAATGGTACATTGGTACGGGTAAAATGGTACATTGGTTGTGACCGCTCAGGCCATTGGAGCGAGCGCTGGTTGAGTAGCCGCCACGCTTTTTGTGGCGGCGTATCGAAACCAAGCGAGCGTCTTTTGTGGCTGATTTCGCCTTCTGCGGGTTGCCTGCTTCATTTCGCTTCGACAAGCTCAGTATAGGCGATAGGCTCAGTACAAGACAAGGGGCTAAAGATGTGCCTCCGGCACTGCTCGACCCGCGCAGACTGAGCAGTTACATACCAATCTACCGACGTACAATCTTACCAGACTAGTTCATTTTCGCCAAGTATGATGGATGATCTCCCGTTGCGGTTCCTGGCCGACTGTATGCTGGGCCGACTGACCAAGTGGCTGCGGTTGTTGGGCTACGATACGGCCTACGACAACGTAGCCACGGATCACGAGCTGGCCCATCGCGCCCGCGCCGAGGGCCGCGTGCTGCTCACCCGCGATCGCGAGCTGGCGGCTCGCCGTGGGCTGCGCACGCTGTTGGTCCAGTCGGAGGCGCTGGAGGAGCAGGTGCAGGAGGTGCAGGACGCCTTTGGCCCTCCGCCCGGTCCGGCTCTCTCCCGCTGTTCCGTGTGCAACGTCGCGCTGGAGCGAGTCTCGCCCGCCGCGGTCGCCGACCGCCTGCCTCCCTACGTGCTCAAGACGCAGACCGAGTTTCGCCGTTGCCCTGGCTGCGGACGGATCTACTGGCCGGGCAGCCACGTCGAGGAGATGCGCAACCAGTTGGAGGCGTTTGCCGAGAGGGAGGATGAGGATGACTGACTCGGTTGAACCCGAGGCCGGGTCTGTTCCGGGGCAATCGTGCGATCTGACCTGCGTTTCCTGCGGCGCCCGCGTCTACCTCGGCGATCCGATCTGTGCGAGTTGTGGGCGCTCCCTCTGTCCGCGCTGTGGCGTTTCTGTGGACGAGAGCGTCGAACGCTGTCCCCGCTGCGGCCTGGAGCTGGCCTTTGTCTGTCCGGGGTGCGGGATGGAGCTTTTTGCCGGCGCCGAGATCTGCCCGGATTGTGGGCTTGTCTTTGCCCGCCGCTGTTCGGCCTGCGGCGAGCCTCTCTTTTGCGCTCCCGATCGCTGTCCCCACTGTGGACAGGCGGTGACACACCACAAGCGCGCCTCGGCCCGCAGCCTCTCCCAACGGGTCGAAACGTCGCTCGTGCGCTGGGTGATCTGTCCCATCTGTGGAGCCCGCGTCCTGCCGTCGAAAGGATTTTGTCTGGAGTGTGGGACGAGGCTCTGCCCGCGCTGCCATCTGGTGCTTCTTCCCGAAGAGAGCGTCTGCCCGCGCTGCGAGTTTGAGTGGGGCGCTGCCTGTCCCTTTTGCCATGCGGCGATCGCGCCCGGCATGCCGGAGTGTCCCGCCTGTGGACGCCCGCTCTGTCCAGGCTGCGGCGCAGCCGTTGGCGAGAACGATGCCCTGTGCTCGGCCTGTGGCGCAGAACTAACATTGCTTTGCTCCGAGTGCGGCGGCGAGGTCCGCCCAAGCGACAGTCGCTGCCCACATTGCGGGGCGACCTTCGACGCGGCGGATATCCCCCATCCTGCCGTGCCTTCGTTGGGATAAAATGCACCAATTCTATTGGTAGCGCGGGTGAAATAAGGTATAATCGAGGGCATAGAGCACAGGTTGACTTGAGAGGTTTTATTGGAGAACATTGGAATTCTGTACAACGCTCGCATCGCCCAGGCCCATCCCTTGGTGGAGGAGGTGCTGGCGTGGATCGAGCGACGCGGGCGGCAGGTGTGTGCCTGCGAGATCGAGGAGGCTTCGGATGTCCTCGATTTTCAGGCGACCGATCTGCTGGTGACACTGGGCGGCGATGGCTCGATCCTCCGCGCGGCGCACCTGGCGGCTCCTTTTGGCACGCTGATCCTGGGGATCAACCTGGGGCGGGTCGGGTTTCTCACCGAGGCCGAGCCGTTTAGCTGGAGGGACGTGCTGTCGAGGGTGCTGGTCGGCGACTATTGGATCGAGGAGCGCATGATGCTGTGGGCCGAGGCGCGGCGGGGCGATGACATACTGGGGCAGGCCGAGGCGCTGAACGACGTGGTCGTCGGGCGGGGAAAAGAGGGCCGCGCCGTGCACCTCCATACAGAGGTGGACGGCGGTTCCCTGGCCACCTACGTCGCCGATGGCCTCATCGTCGCCACGCCGACGGGGAGCACCGCGTATGCCCTGGCGGCCGGTGGGCCGATCCTGCCGCCGCAGTTGCGCAACATTCTCCTGGTGCCGGTGGCGCCGCACCTGAGCATGGAGCGTCCCATCGTGCTGGCCGAAGGCGTGACCGTGCGCGTCGCCATTGGCGGCGGCCGGACGGCGGTGTTGTCGGTGGACGGGCAGGTGCAGGCGGGGCTGGAAAGCGGGGACGCGGTCGTCGTAAAGGCCAGCCCGCACGTGACGCGCTTTGCGCGCGTGCAAGAGCAGACGTATTTCTACAAGACGCTGGTCGCGCGGCTGGTGCCGCGCAATCAAGCCATAAATCGGGAGTCAAATGTATGAGCGAACCGATGTACTGTGTCAATCATCCGAACGTCGAGACCGGCCTGCGCTGTAACAAGTGCGGGCGGCCCATCTGCGTCAAGTGTGTGGTGGCGACGCCGGTCGGCTATCGCTGCCGTGATTGCGTGAATCAGCAGCAGCGCGTCTTTTACGCCGATTCCCGCCCCAGCGACTATGTGATCGCCGCAGCGGTCGCGCTGCCCCTGTCGTTGATAGCGGGTTGGCTCGTCATCAGCCTGGGGTGGTACGCTATCGTCCTGGGGCCGCTGGCTGGCATGGGCATCTCCGAGGTGGCGCGTCGCGCTATCGGCCGGCGGCGGGGCGAGTATACCTGGCTGGTCGTGTGTGGCTGTATCGCCGTCGGAGTGTTGCCCAAGGTGCTCTCCTCGCTCCTGTCGCTCGTGGGGATGGCGTTCAGTCCGGCAGGCCCCGCGCATTTCCTGGTCGGTGGCTTGATGGGATTGTTGTGGGCGGTCGTTTATCTGGCGACGGCGGTGGGCGCGGCCTACGCCAACCTGCGCCCCGGGCGCCGCGTGTAGGAGGCTTGCATGCTGGCTGAACTGCGCATTTGCGACTTTGCCATCATTGATGAACTGGAGTTGCGCTTTCCTCCTGGATTTTCGGTGCTGACCGGCGAGACGGGCGCGGGCAAATCGATCCTCGTGGATGCGATGGAGTTGGTGCTGGGAGGGCGGGCCGACACCACGTTTGTCCGGGCCGAGGCCGACCGGGCCAGCATTGAGGCGACCTTCCGGCTCAACCCGACGCAGCGGGCGGCCATCAACCCCCTGCTGGAACGGGAGGAGCTGAGAGGGGACGACCCCAACCTCTTGCTCCTGGGACGCGAGGTGCGGATCAGCGGGCGCAGCGTCTCTCGCATCAATGGGCGGGCGGTCACGCTGACGCTCCTGCGCCAGGTGGCCGAGGGGCTGGTCGACATCCACGGCCAGAGCGAGCATCTCTCGCTGCTGCGGGTGCGCGAGCACGTCAACCTGCTGGATCGGTACGCGGAGCTGTGGCCGCTGCGGACGCGGGTCGCCGAGCTGGCGGGAAAGGTGCGCCGCGTGCGGCGGGAACTGGAGGATTTGATCCTCCGCGAGCAGGAGATGGCGCACCGGGCCGATCTGTTGCAGTTCCAACTCGGCGAGATCGGGGCGGCGGAGCTGGAACCGGACGAGGAACAGGAGTTGCTCGACGAGCGGGTCCGGCTGACCAACGCCGAGCAACTGGCCGAGTTGACCACCGAGGCGCTCTGCGCGCTGGATGCGCAGGGCGCGGGCCGGGAGGAGACCCCAACGGCGCTCGATTTGCTGGGGATGGCCCTGCGCGCCCTGGAGAAGCTGGCCCGCGTCGACCCGGCGCTCGAGCCCCAACTGCGCGCCGCCGAGAGCGCCAACTATCAGATGGAGGAATTGGCCCGAAGTCTGCGCGATTATGAGGAACAGGTCGAGCACAACCCGCGACGGTTGCAAAAGGTGGAGGAACGGCTGGCGTTGATTCGGCGGCTGGAGCGCAAGTACGGCTCGACGATCCCTGAGGTGTTGGTCTATGCCGAAGAGGCGGCGCAGGAGTTGGACGCGATCACCCACAGCGAGGAGCGCATCGCCGAATTGCAGGCGGAGGAAGAGCGGTTGCTGGTGGAGCTGGGCGACCTGGCGGTGGAGCTTTCTCGACAGCGGCGCGAGGCGGCCCAATGGCTGGCGTCCGAGATCGAGACGGAGCTGCACGACCTGCGCATGGAGGGCGCGCGGTTCGGCGTCGATTTCCAGTGGAAGGAGGACCCCCAAGGCGCGCCTGTGTCGGCCCCTCAGATCTCGGATGTGGAGCGCGTGGCCTTTGATGCCTCTGGTATAGACCGGGTTGAATTTCTCGTCTCTCCCAATCCCGGCGAGCCGCTCAAGCCGATGGCCAAGATCGCCTCGGGCGGCGAGACCTCCCGGCTGATGCTGGCGCTCAAGACGGTGCTCTCCCGCGCCGACGAGACGGCGACGCTGGTCTTTGACGAGATCGACCAGGGGATCGGTGGGCGCGTGGGGGCGACGGTGGGCGAAAAGCTGTGGGGACTGGCGGTGGGGGCGGAGTCGGGAGGCCTGAACCACCAGGTGTTGTGCGTGACCCACCTGCCGCAGTTGGCCGGTTTCGGAGACACGCACTTTCACGTGGAAAAGGTCACGACGGGCGAGCGCACGGTGACGCGGATCCGACCGCTGCAAGGCCGGGCGCGCGTGGAGGAGCTGGCCCTGATGCTCGGCGGCAGCGGCGAGGCGGCCTATCTCGGCGCGGAAGAGATCCTGGAGCAGGTGGCGAATTGCAAGGCCAAGGCTCGTTGAGACATTAGAG
>DAOTUB010000365.1:0-11325 GCA_034437455.1 Anaerolineae bacterium
GGTATGGTGAGCCTGCCGAACCAGTGAGCAGGGATTGCTGTATCGGATAGCGGTGTGAAGCGTAAAGCGGGAGGAGGATTCAATGCGGTTTGAAAAGTTGATCGCTACGGTAGATTCGCACACGGCAGGCGAGTGCACCCGCCTGGTCACCGGCGGCCTGCCGCCGATCCCTGGCCGAACCATGGCCGAAAAGATGATCTATGCCGGCCAGCACCTGGCCTGGGTGCCGGGCTTTTTATTGCTAGAGCCGCGCGGCCACAAGGACATGTTTGGCGCCGTGCTGACCGCGCCCTGTTCCCCGGAAGCGGATGTGGGTGTGCTGTTCATGGACAACCACGTCTACGAACCCATGTGTGGACACGCCATCATTGGCACGGCGACCACGCTGCTCGAGACCGGCATGTTTGAGATGCGCACGCCCGAGACACAGCTCACGTTGGACACACCCTCGGGCCTGGTGCGCGCCTATGCCCAGGTCCAGGAGGGGCGGGTGGCGTCCGTCTCTTTTGAGAATGTGCCGTCCTTTGTCTATCGCTCAAACCTGACGCTGCCCGTGCCAGGAGTGGGTGAACTGACCATCGACGTGGTCTTTGGCGGGTTGTTTTTCGTGTTCGTCGAGGCGGGACAACTCGGCCTCGAACTGATCCCCGCCAATGCTGGCCGCCTGGCCGACCTGGGCATGTGCATCCTGGCAGCGGTGAACGAGCGGGTCAACGTGCGCCACCCCGACCTGCCACACATCGACAAGATCATCGACCTGCGCTTCTACGTCGAGCCGGGAGAAAAAGGCGCCGATAGCCGAAACGTTGTGATCCTGGGCGACCACATGGTCGACCGTTCGCCCTGTGGCACCGGCACCTCGGCCGAGACGGCGCTGCGCTATGCGCGGGGCAAATTGGACCTGGGCGCGTCGTTCGTGACCGAGAGCATCATTGGCACGCGCTTTACGGGTCAGGCCGTGGCTGAGACGCAGATGGGCCAGGGGGATGTGGCCTTTGGCGCCGTGATCCCGCGCATCACCGGGCGCGCGTACGTCACCGGCTTTCACCAGTTTGCGCTAGACCCCCACGACCCGTTCCCCCAGGGGTTCCATCTAGGAACCTAAAGGCCACGAGGTTTACCTAACTCGCGCACAAAAGAGACGATGGGCACCACCGTGATGCCCCAACCGACCGGCGGCGCCCCGCCAGTCGCTCCCCCCTGACGTGCCACCGTAACGGCCTCAATCTACTGCCTTGCGCCCCACACCGCCCTCACATTTCAGCCGTCTGGGGAGCCATGTGACATATGTCCCAATTATCAGATTATCAGATGCGTGACCTGTTTGCCATTGAATGCCATGTCTAACTGATAATAGTCACCTATGCTTACCTTGCATTATCACAGAAGGAACAACGAACGGTCAGATGTGGCAACGCGTTGCGCCCGACATAGGGTAAGTCAAAGATGGCGCGCTGATAGTGATTGTAAACTCGCTGCGAAACGATATGACAGTCTGTACAAACCGCTGTTGGGTAAAGCGCTTCCATTGCCAGAACAATCATGTTCTCCTCAATCATTACTTCAGTCAGTCCGAGTTCGACCGAATCGGGCAGAAGGATTTCGGCAAGCAGGGCTAAAAAACGGTGCTGACAAGGTTCACGCCTTTGTCTGGATCTGTAGCCTACACCGACGAGTGACAAAGCCACAACTATCTCAAGCTAGTGACGCTGTCGTTTATCTCAACACCGCTCGCTCGCACCATTTATTGATACGAGCAATCCATTAAACATCGATGTTTCTCCAAAGCCAAGCCACCAATCCAAATATGAATCCAAACAAAGTGCCCAAGATAGTAAACAATAGGAAAGAGCCTCGAGTAAGATCAATCGCTATCCCGGCTCCCAGACCCACAAGCGTGCTACTGATAAACATGTTATTATCTGTGCCTGACTCCGGAGGTTTGTTCATATTTACCTCAATGACTAGCAAAAATCTAAAGTTATACCTATATTTCGTCAGATGATGTCGATTAGGTTTTACTTGGTCAAGTGCTTGAGACCAAATTGGATTTCCCTTTCAGATCCGGCTTTGATTCGACGAATATTTGGACGCAAGGCCAACAAGACCAATAATGTCGTAGCGCCACTGTAAGCAACATGTTCCCAAGGACCGGCCCCTAGCACTGCTCTGATCAAAAATGCAAGCGTTTGACACAATGCCACAACGATAGAGCCCAAAGACGCATAACTGCTCAAAAAAAGGACAGATACCCCCGTCACAAGAGAAATTGGGAACGCCCAGACCCAAAGTGCTGTGGCTGCCCCTACATTGGCAGAAGTTCCAGCGCCTCCCTGAAAGCTCAGAAATAGAGGCCAATTGTGTCCAACAACCGCCCCAAACCCTCCCAAGACCTCTATCCAGTGCGAAAGCAATATGCCGGAGGATGCCGCATCATGATTGAATAGTTGTCTCACTATGATAACAGCGATAACGGCTTTTATTCCATCCAAGATAGCAGTCAACACGCCAGCCCAAGTGCCAAGAGCACGTCCTACGTTGGTTCCGCCTGTGCGACCACTACCCCAGTGTCGAACATCCTCACCCTTGAACAGGCGCACCAGCAAATAACCTGTTGGTATTGAACCCACCAGATAACCGATCAGAAGCGCAAATACTAAATTCAAAATATTCATAGAAGCTTCTCCTAAAACTACATAACCTATACTGGGGATGGCAAGCAAAGGTTACAACAGCACTCTCGCGTTGAATTGAAAAATGCGAGTTGGTCATCGAGTCTCCATACCTCCAAGCATTGTCTTTACATTCTCCAAGTTGAACACATTTCGAGCGATTGCCTCAGCAGCATCCCTGAACGAAGTGGCGTCTCGAGCCATTTCCCTCATTGCCTGTAACATGCCTTCACGGAATCCCCGTTGCTCCCAAAGCCAGGGGATAGCCGTCTGCCAAGCCGTAAAGACAATGGCGTACATCGGCTGTTCCCTTTCCCGAGCCACGTGCTCGCGCAGGCCGGCTGGCGCATGATCCAGATACCGCTCGACTTCGTCAGGGTAGAAAGTTTGGATGCGCGTCAAGGCTTTGGCCAACTCACGCAGCACACGCTCATTCTCTTCTGCGCTCAGTCCCTCATCCTTCTCCACATTGAACCACCCCTGCAGCGTGTCCAGAATGGGGATCACGTTGACGTGGTGAGCAATGTGACCGAAAACAGCGGCTTCGCCCAGATTGGCAATCACTTGTATTTCACGTTCCAATGGCCGATCAAAAGGCTGATTCAGAAGCTCATCTACAAACTTTAGCCGTCCCCGCGTTCGCTTGCCTGGTCGGCACTCGTGCATGAGGGGGTAGCGCAGGGAGTGAACCAGATCCCGCTTCTCTCCAACCTTGTCCTCCCTTTCATTATAAGTGGGTATTCTCATATACTTGACCGAATCGCGCCAAATCCATAGCGTGTGTCGTCTCATAAACTCAAAGTGCTCCTCAGGCGGGTCGGGATCGACGTACAGGTAGACACCCAGCTTGTGGGTAATTTGATAACGCGCCCAGAGGTTTTTCGGGTCACCACCCTCACCCTCCAATCGCTCACACACCGCCAAGACATCGTCGGGATACAGATGTGCCCGCGCCAAGAACATCGCCCCGCTGACAAAGTGGGTGTACGAATCTATCTCTTTCATAAACTCGACAAAATCGTCGAGAAATGGTTTGAGCGAGCCTTTCTGACACTCTTTTGGAGGCAAAGATTGAAGCGCATCTTTACGTTGGAAAAAGTGCGTCTGATACGGCACGGGTGAATAGGCACACTCGTCCAAGCAGCGGAGAGCTTCCTGCCGAAGGGGATCATCCAGCGGACGGTGGGTAAAGTAGGCATACCCCTCAAAGGCCATCACCCCGCCCCCCCCATGACTAGTCCCTCCCGTGCCTCGCACGACCAGCGCTACCCCCAGGGTTTGCAGGATACGGTCAACGGGGAGCTTGAGACGTTTCAAGCGATCCAGCAAGTCCAGCAAAGGCGCCCAAACCCTGTGCAAGTCCTGGGTCGTATCCGGCTCGCGCAAGCAGTGGGCAAGCATGAGTGAAGAGATGTTCAGGAAGGACTCGGGCATCTGCAACGAACCGAGCAGTTGATCTTGGTCATCTGCGTCCCTTCGACCGAGCAGCCGCCCCCTGATCCACCCCCCCACGCCCGTCGCTGCTAACTTGGGAATGGCGGTCAGCACCTCCCGCCGAGCAAGATAGGCCAGGCGCACGATGAACTGGACACCCTCCTCCCGATCTCGCCGCCACATATAATAAGCTGCCCGCACGCTAGCCAACCGCACCGCAGGAATCTCACTACTGGCCCCAATCTCAAAAACTTGGGTCCAGTCAAAACGACGGGCCACCGTGATGGCGACCTCGCCCTTGTGCAGCCCCCCAGCATCTTCCTCACTCTTGGATTCTTGAATCAGGCGCAGCACAACTTCCCGGACGCGCTGCTCGTGCTGCCCGACCAGGATGATCAGGACGTCGGCCAGCATCCGCCCCACCTCATAGCGCGGATACCGAGCCAGTTTCTCAATGATAGCGTAATCCAGCGACTGCGTTTCCAGGTAGTCGATCAGCAACACCCGCGTCGCTCCCCACAGATTGGGGAAGGTTTGGGATGCCCGCAAGATATCCTCAATCCACTGCGGCGACCACCCTGCCGCCTGGGCCTCCTCTTGCAACACGTGGCGGGCCAGCGTGAACTCGAACACGCGCTCAACCCGGAAGGTGATTGTCTTGATCTCTTTGAGCGGATACTCTCGCAGCAGGGCGCTCAGAAGCTGGATGTAAGGCGAGTCCGGCAAGTCCCCCTTTTGCCGAAACACCTTTTCGACTTCTGTATCCCGCTCCGCCTCTTCCAGTGTCAGTTCAGCTTTGCGCAACTTGTACATCAGCCGCAGCAACCGACGCAACAGATCCAGCTTTTCCTCAAATTGATCGCGGGGCTCTTGGATCAACAAGCGGTCGACGTACTGTCCCAGCAGTTGGTTCTGATGCAGGGCCGGGGGCAGTTCCTTCCCCTCTTGCCCATAGACCTGATAAGCCAGATTCAGCATCAAAGGGTCCGCGAACAACCTTTGTGTGGGGGGAGACAACTCCTCAAAGCGCGGCTGAAGGCCATAGGTCTCTTCATAGGCCTGCTGTACCTCTTGATCGTCGAACTGACTCAAGGGAACGATCTCGCCCCCCTCTCCGGCAGTGTAAAAGTGAGAGAGATCCACCCCCTTGGCAAAACGGATCGCTCGCTCCCACGGCTCAGTCCGGCAGGTGACCACCACCTTGAGCCAGGATGGCGTATCAGGCTTGGCGACTTGATTGATGATGCCGCGCAATAGGTGATCGGCCTCACTGTTTTCGTTCAGCGCGTCGAACAACAACAGCACCTGTCGCTGATCATTGTCTTGACGCACCGCCGCGATACGCTTCAATAGCCGCTCAAACGCTGTTTGTGCAGGGTCTCCCCCTTTCCCATCGGCGGCATCTGCAAACCCCAAGTCCTCGGCAATGACGTCACCCAACTGCTCGGGCGGGCGGTCGGGAGAGTGAAAGTCCCGACTATCATATAACAGGACCATGACCTCTGCATCCCGCAACAGTTGACCACTCCAGTGACACAACAGACTGGTCTTGCCAACCCCCGCGTCGCCCACGATGATCAAACCCGGGTTGGATGCTTGCCGAAACTGGTTCAGCTGCCCCACGATGGCCTCCCGCTCCAGATAATGCGCTTGGTCATACTTGCCCTCAGCCAACGACTCCCGGTTGGGAATGGTGATCCGCGCCGCTGTCTTTCGCGCCTCCCCCCAATCGCTGACCTCCACCTTCTTTGGTGCGGTGGATCGCTCCAGCAGCTTCTGCAAGGCTTCGACATATTTCTCAAGGGTCACCAAGGTAGGTCTCAGGCCTTCGTCCCTCAAGCACCGGTAGCGTAGCTTGGTCCCACTTTCGATCAGATCGTTAAAAATGTAAATCTCTTCATGTGACAGCACTGCTGAAGGAAGATGGAAAAGCGCCATAGGATGCAACAGCAGTAACGGGGGTTCCATCGTGGCACCGTCCACAATAGCCAGCTTGTCGATGTACTCCTGCGGAAAGGATCTCCCCTCGCCCCACCACAGGATCACACGCTTCGGCAGCAGGTCTCTGCCCATGTATTGTAGCGCTTCCCACTGCTGCTTTCCCGCTCTAGCTTGTCCTCTCCTTGGTTCTCGCACCCGGATCAGTGGAAATTCCTGCAACAAGGAAAGAGAGTCCAAAAAAGTCAGGGTCCGGTCATAGACCTCTTCAAAATAGCCTTGAAGTTGCCGCAGGTCACTATCGTCTACGTTGATGTAGTGAGCATACCAGGCGATCAACTCATCCGCCGAGGCTTTATGTGGCTCAAACCAGGCGATTATCTTTGACATGATGAAGGGCTTGGCATCCCGCTCCATTGGCAGATGTTGAGATAAAAGCGCATAGTCTGAAACGGCATACACTTGCCAGAAATCAATCACCTTTTCGACGACTTGCCACCACCGGCGCAGGTCACCTGGTTGCTCCAACATACTGGGACCGTCGTAGGTCGAAAGCAGCCTTTTTTCTTGCGCCGAATTTTCCTCTTGTGTGTCCAGCAGTTCTTGACGAGAAATATCCGGACGTCTCTCGAGGATGGTCGTCGCTAGCTCGTGAATGCGACGTTGCCTCTCAAGATACTTGATCAGTTCCCTCGCCTTGGCCTCCTGCCCTTCGCCGGGCAAATCATCATAATCTACCTCGAGATAGAGGCATAGGGTGCGTAGGTCTTCGCGGCCAAAGCGTTCGTCCAACACCTGATGCAGATGCAGGACGCTCCACCTTTGCCGCCTGGATACTTGAACCGCTTCCTGCAACCTTGCCATGGTGACATCATCGGCCTGGATCGCTTGATCGATCAGCTCTCGAATCCCCTGGCGCGCTTGGAGGTTCTCCGGGTTCCAGGCGTGGGAACCGATGCTTAATTCGTCCATCCGCAGATAGTTACTCAGCACGGTGGCGGTCAGGTAGCGAAAAGAGAACCATATCAGCGTGCGCAGACGAGTGCAACGCAACTTCCAACGCTGCGGATCGGTACTCTCTAGCTGATCCAGTTCAAAGGCCAGCGGCAGCGGATAGTGTTGCCGCACGCGCTCTACGATCTGCTCCAGATTGGACGATGTGTCATGCATATCGATAGGCTCCCAACGAGACTGTCTCGGACTTTTCATCAGACAGTGCTCTCAACTCAAATGCTCCACAAACCAATCCTCAATCCACGTAAATAGAGATTTTATAGAAGAAAGTGTATAAACATGGCCGGCACCTTCTAAAACTCTATAGGCTTTAGGTTCTCGGGCTCTCGAGTAAACTTCTTGGAAGGTAAAAGGCAAATCTTTGATATGTCGAAATCTGCTTGGCCTTTTATGCAAAGGCACATTGGCCCAAAATCCATGTTTACTCTCTGGATGCGGGGTGGGGCTATTCACACCTGCACCAGGATCAGCCTCATTGTAGATAATCAACAGCGGAACCGGCGAAACTTGATCCATCTCGTCAATCGGACGACGGACATTCTCAAAATGCTTCCACCGTCCCCCAGTTAAAATGCGTATTAACAGAGATATCCCAGGTACCCGCAACCAACCAATTCCAAATCGGCCGCTGATTTCCGGTACCTCACTAAAGTATCCAGGAGGCATACCAGCAATGACGATGGCATCCACATCATGATAATCAGCGGTCTCCAGAATGGCTGCCCAGCCGCCCATCGAGCGACCGTACACGCCCAGCTTGCGGTATTCCCTTTCCTTAGCATAATCAATGACGGCTTTAAGGTCATTGAGCGTTTTGCCATCTCCCGTTATAGCGCCACCACTTTCGCCATGTCCTCGAAAGTCAAAAGCCAGCACGTCAAACCGATCAAAGAGCCAAGAGGACAACAGCGCATTCACAAAGATGTCCTTCGAACGCAAGCCACCATGCGCAATAATGACGGCACGATCTCTGAGGCCACTGTCCCGCCGTACATGATACCCTCTAATCGTGACACCATCGCTGGTTTGTACCGAAAACTTATCGTGAGGCAGCGTTAGCGGCGTCGGCGTTCTAAGCAAGCGACGTGTGCTTTGAGTCCAGTTGTCCCTCAATATCAACTTGGCAATGCCCAAGGCCACAAAGACGAGCAATAATACAGTATTTATTGCGATACCCGCCCAACGCCATACGCTCGCTTGCTCTCCCCTCAAAAGTATCAAATTTAAAAACAAGGCCAACGCAATCCCCCAAACAAATATCACCGATAGAGGATAATGACGCTCAAATACCAGACTTTTAGTCTGAAAGACGAGAAAGACGATCAAAAGTATTATTGAGACAACACAAAATGGAAGCATCCAAATGTCCTTTCACATATTGTTATGGATTAAGTGTCGACTTGGGTCAAACAAAAAAATTTACGGTTATGATGGTTCTTGGTGCAAAACTCACAAAAGTGGAATACTTGTCCTAAACAACTCTAGTCCAAACATTAACATCCTTGATGAATTTTGCACCAAACACCATCCAAATACCTGTTCACTGTTGATTTATTTTGTTTGCAAGAATAAACCCAATAAAACCCAACATAACATTTCCAAGTATCTCCTGAAACAATTGGATGCTTCTGACAGTGTCTCCATGAGCTTCCATGCCCGCATAATCCTGAATAAAGGTGCCAATGCTAAAGCGAACGAGATCAACGAACTGCTTAGAAACAGTAAAATTCAATGCGTCTCCACCGAATAGTTTCACGCCCCCCGCAAGGCTATAAAGTAGAGGGAAAATCATTAAATTGAGAATCACCGTCCAAAAAAGAGTCAGCGCCAAACTTTCTCCATACCCCGTAAAAGTTTCAATGAACAAATCTGCAGCGAATTGCACAGAATGTCGCCCCCAAAAGATCAATTTCCTAAACCGCCCTTGGGGGAACTCGGATCGGAAACATTTATGCGCGACGCTTGGCCAATGCATTTTTCTCCACATCTTACGTTCCATACGATAAGACCAACTAGCATCCGCATAAGCCCCCAGGCTCCTAAAATTCTCTTTCAGTTCCATAAAAATCTGATGGGCCTGAGTCAGCCGGGTACTTTCATTATGTTGCTCATTGTTCGACTCGCACCATTTCTCCCATCGCGATTGGCTCGCCTGCAAGAGCACACCCCGGAGCGAATTTTGCTGCAGACGAGTTTTGTCAAACCTTGCTCGGTACAGATTAGCGTTTTCAAGATCCATACCAACCATGTGGGCTTCCGAAAAGTCTGTTCCCCGACAGTCGCAGTCTGATAAATCAGCATTAGTCAATATTGCATCTTGTAACTCACAGTCTACCAGAACAGCATCCCTTAAAACCGCATTCTCTAAACTTGCCTTGCACAATTTTACCCGGCGCAATACAGTGCGAGGATATCCTTCCAATGTCGGTCCGAAAAAGCAACCATCCAGGCAAGCTTCGTGTAAATCCTGTCCAGGCTTGAAAAGTGCCCCTCTAAAGTCGGAGCCAGAAAGTCCCTTTCGACTCAGATTTATTTCACCCAGATTTTCGTCCTGGAAGGACCTGGCGCGATCGAGATCATCGTGGTAATAAAAAAATTCTTGAAGCTCACTGGCGGTCATATGATCTAGTGAGTTATTTTTCGATTGCAATTTTGCCACGACGACTCCTTGGCTGCACTTTACAAGCCATATCACAAAAGTTAGGTACTTGCAAGCGCTTCTTAGCTGAAACTCGAGGATTAAGGCCCATCGCTTTCGACCCTACACTCCGAATTCGGCTGGAGTGAGATGGCCCCACGAAAAATAGCTGATTTGCCAACCTTCGCCACATCTACTATGTTAATCTGGATCTGGGCATCCTGAGAAATCTGAATATAGGCTGTGACCGCATACTGGACCTCTTGGTCAGGATGAAGGATATCTAAAGCAGGACATTTGACCAGCATCCGTTTCACCAAGACGTCATTGGAGTGGCAGCAAAGGCGAAGCACCGCTATGCACCCGCTGCGCCAATCTAGTCACATAATCAAAGACCATTTGCTTCTCAAAATCTCGAGTTACAATGTGATAACTTTTATCTAACCATACCACTTGCTTTTCAGAAGACGATATAACATCAAAGATTAATCTACAATTCTCAGGGTCAACTGTGGGATCTTTGTGTGAATAGATTAACAGTGTTGGCGTCACAACCTGATCGAATATCTCAAGCAATTGGGTCGTAAAATCAAAAAAACTGTCAACAGCAGCCAAAGCCTTATAACGACCTGTAATATGGGAGTCTCGCGCGCTTGGGTCAGCAATGGCGCTTCCTTCCTTTTTCAAGTAAGGGATAAAATGCTTGAACAGTTTGATAGCGGGTCGATTGAGCCAGCCCGATTGCGAGAACACCGGTAATATAGCAAGCAGAGACGGAGAGACAGATGTTGCCATAACGACTAGTGCCGAGGCTGCTTGTGGCCTTTGTCTAGTGAACCATAAACCTAGCGCTCCTCCAACAGACAAGCCGACAATTATTACCTTGTCACATTCGACATTTAGACGCTCATACGCAGCTTCTAGGGACGCATACCAGTGAGTCCAGGTAGCATCTGCCAGATCTTTCCAACAATCCGTTGCATGACCGGCTAGCCTAGGTCCAGAAACGGTAAATCCCTGAGCATTCAACGCTTTTCCAAGTTCACGCATTTCAAAGGGGGTACCAGTCAAACCGTGAACAAGCAGGCAACCCACATTGTTGCCTGGATAATAAAAAGAAGGCACCAAAATCTCGGACATTCATATCCTTTCACTGTTACAGGAAATCGGACAGCCTTCCAATGCAGATCAGAAAATGTATAAAAGGCCAAGCACACCTCCAAGTCACGGCGCAAACATTCCACCTCAACCAAAATATGTTCATAGTATATAAGAGTTAGTTCTCTTAGTCAATAATAAGTGTTGGGGATATTTTGGGCTTTCGCAGCGGGTCGAAAGCTTTCGGGTATAGACCTAGAGTAAAACTCTGGCAAGAGCGATAAACAAAACTTGACAATTTATTTAGCTGGTATAAGATAGGGGGACTGTAGGGGGATTCTTGCCGCGCGCGGCGATGCGACCCAATCGACGTTTATCCCATCGAGAGGACAATAGCAAAACATGGTCAAGCTCATCCGGTTTCTGGCGTCCTTTTTGCTGATCCCGTTGATCCTGGCCTTTGTCCACGAAGGTTACCTGTTTTTGCAAGCCAACGTCCGCTTTGACGCTATCAGCGAACTGGTGTATGGG
>DAOTUB010000366.1:0-4504 GCA_034437455.1 Anaerolineae bacterium
CTGAGCTGATTGCCATCGCGTCGCGCGAGCATGCGCTTCAACCGCCGCTGGCCTGCTCGCAGCGTCCGCTCGAAGCGTGAGCCCTCGGTCTCAATCATGTCCAGCAATTGCTCCCTGGAGGACTTCAGATGAGCCTGTTGTCGTGGCTCAACGCGCCATACCGTGTCTACGAGCACCGGGTAGAAAGACGAGTCCGTGATCCCAAGCATCTTCTGCGCCGTGATCATCTCCCGGACCAACTTACGCATCAGGCGCGCCCGTCCCCCCCTTCCTGGTGGGGGCGCGCCATCGGCCGCCAGAAATAGAAGCGCGCGAATGTGATCGACAATCACGTGTATCTGTCTGAGATGCTCAACGTCCGGCAATAGGGGCTCAGCGCCAAACGACTGTGCTTTGGTTATCAGTGGGTGCAGGCTGTCGATCTGGTAAATGGCGTCTACCCCCTGTAGCAACATCGCCACGCGCTCCAAGCCAATCACCGTCTCGGTAAACGGTTCGTCCAAGGGGCGGACAACGCCCGATTGCTCGTCAACATGCTGGGTGATGAACAGCGTGTTGAGGAACTCGACGAAGCGCCCGCATCTACAACCCGGTCGGCAGGTCGGACCGCAACCGGTGTGCGCGCCGCGATCGAAGAAGACCTCCGTGTTGGGGCCGCATTTGGGCGCGTCCCGCTCACCGACCACGCTGGCGCCCTGTTTCCAAAAGTTGTCGCTGGCTTGCAGGCCAACCAGCCGCTCAACAGGTACGCCGACCCGCAGCCAGGCGTCGTGAGTCTCCAAATCAGGGCCGAACACGTGTCCTGAAATTTGGTCGCCGGCGAAGTAAGTCGCCCACAGCTTTTCGGGAGGCAGATTGTAGCGACCGGTGAGCAGGCGCCAGATTTGCTCGATCATCTCATAACGATCCACCGGGCCAAAGGTAAACGCCCCGGGCATCCTGAACAGGCTAAGATGTACGTCGCTGGCGCCGACGTTGGCTAGATCGAAGTAGCGAAAGCAGTTCTGGATCAGGGCATAGCGCTTTCCCCGCTGCCCATCGTGCGCCCTGGCGGAGGTTTCGACCTGCGCCAACCCGGCGCTCATCACAAAGGACATGGGCACCGACTCGTCCAGGAGCGAACTACCCGGTATGGAGGCGTACCCACAGGTGGCGTAGAACTGGATAAATTGCTCTCCAATATCGCGCGTGCTGTTTGATCTCGAAGTGGCATCCGTCTGATTAATCACTTGAATTCCTCCGATTGATCCAATACCAGCCTAACTCCCCAACACACCGGCAGTCAGATCAACCGATAGGTCTTTCATAATCTCGATCTGCTGCGCGCTCTTGAGCGCGACCGCGGCCTGGTTGGCCATCAAACTGAGAATCTCCTGGTCATTCTCGTCGTAGACGTAATCGTCCGTTTTGTGGTAGGCGGCGATGACGCCCAATACGTTGTCGCCGCTGAGCATCGGCACACCCACCCAGGAGGCAAATGGCTCGTCGATGTAGTCTGTGCGGTGTCCTTTATACCACGCCTCAGAGGCATCTCGTGTGTAAATCAGGATCGATTCGCGATTGCGGATGATCCATTCCGTGCGCCCGGCGCCCCCCGATCGAGCTGCCACCTCCATTGGCTCGCCATCCACGTACATCAAGGGAAAGCTGACGGTATCGGTCGAGGCGTCGTAGCGCGCGATATACATATTGGCCGTGTCCATTAACTGGCTAGCCGTCTCGTGAATCAGATCCAAAATCTCCTGCTCGCTCAGTTGGAGGCCTGAGGTCAAGCGCTGGCCCATAGCGTAGAGCGCCTGTAGATTTTGGACTTTGCGGTCCAGTTGTGCGTTTGTCTGCTGAAGCTGCTCGTACAGTTGGGAATTTTCGATGGCAACGGCGGCTTGGTCGGCAAAGCTGACCAACAAGTTTTTGTGTTCCTCTGTGAATGCGTCCAGCTGCGCGCTCTCGACGTTGAGCGTGCCGATCACCTGCTCTTGATATTTGAGCGGCACCGTCACAGACGAGCGGGCCTGATGATAGAGGCGGACAAAACCCGTCTCTTTTTTGTCAATTTCTGAGCAAATGTAGGGCTTCTTAGTCCAAACCACCTGCATATTGAAACTGTCATCTCCTGCCTCAATCCGTCCAATTCTCTCGGCGGCTTCTTTAACAGCTCCGTGCGCTGCTTCGAGGAGCAAATCACCAGTATTTGGCGCAATCAGCCATAGCTCGCCGTGCTCTCCGTGTAGCACCTCTGTTGCTTTTTCTACAATTAATCGGAGTATCTCGTCGCGGTCTTTAGAGACGACCGCTTCGTTGATCTCTTGCAGAGCGGCCATGTCCTTGCTGCGTTGCTCGTACAGGTGGGCATTCTCAAGGGCTATGGCAGCCTGATCGGCCAAGGTTTGCAACAATCGCTCATGGTAATCAGAAAAAAGATTGGGAATTGGACTTTGAACGTTAATGGTGCCTATAGGTTGCTTTCCAATCTTTAAAGGTACAACGAGATCTGATCGCCACTCCTGACTATATCGAAGATAGTGTATATTTTCCCCCGTTACACTCTCAATGTCACGGATTCTTTGCGGCCGACCTGTTATTAAAACCCATCCATTTGCACTGGTTTCATCAAGTGGCAACTCATCAACTGTGGATTCTCGCCCACAAATCGTCTGCCGGGTTAGGTGTGTTCGTTCCTCATTTGCAAGCCACAAACTGGCATAGGCTGCCCCTGTTAATTCTTGGGCTTTTTGTGCCACTAGGTCCATGATTTCTTCAGGTGGCTCTCTAGTGATGGCTTTATTGATTTCTTGCAGTGCAGAGATGTCTTCGACTCGTTGTTCGTATAGCCGAGCGTTTTCTATGGCCACGGCTGCCTGGTCGGCAAAAGATTGCAGCAGATCAGTCTGTCTTTGCTCAGAGAAAGCACCAAGCCGTTCGCTTTCGACGTATAATGTCCCGATGAGCCTTTCTCCATACATGAGTGGCGCAGCCATACAAGACATAACCTCGTCGTACCACTTGAGATAATACTTGTTCTGTCTGACGTCAGGGCATAGTTCTGACTTCTGGTTCAACGCTACCTGCCCTGTGAAGCTTTGGCCACCTATCGGCAGGGGATCCTTTCGTCTTTCCCGACCAGACCACGCCTGTAATACCAAAAGTTGGTCGGAATCGTCAACGAGCCGCAGAACACCGTAATTGGCCCCAGTGATCGCGGTTGTTTTGTCCACGATCAGTTGGAGCGTTTTACTGTACTCTTCCGTTACAACGGCCTTGTTAATTTCTTGCAAGGCCGCAATATCCTTGCTGCGTTGCTCATATTCCTGTTGAAGTTGCTCGTACAGCCGTGCGTTTTGGATGGCAATAGCAGCTTGGTCCGAAAAGCTGTCCAGCAGATCACGGTTTTCCTCTGTGAACGCACTCAAGCGCGAGCTCTCGACGTTGAGCGTGCCAATCACCCTTCCCTGGTACTTGAGCGGCACCGTCACAGACGAGCGGGCCTGATGATAGATGCGGAGAAAACCAGTCTTTTTTTTACCAATGTCTGAGCAAATGTGGGACTTCCTAGTCCGAACCACCTGCATATTGAAACTGTCTTCTCCTGCCTCAATCCGTCCAATTCTCTCGGCGGCTTCTTTACCAGCTCCGTGCGCTGCTTCGAGGAGCAAATCACCAGTATCTGGCGCAATCAGCCATAGCTCGCCATGCTCTCCGTGTAGCACTTCTGTTGCTTTTTCTACAATTAATCGGAGTATCTCGTCGCGGTCTTTAGAGATGACCGCTTCGTTGATCTCTTGCAGGGCGGCTATATCCGTGCTGCGCTGCTCGTATAGCCGTGCATTCTCAATAGCAATCGTGGCAGAGGATGATAGGGATTCTAGCAAAGTCTGGTGTGTCTTATCAAAGCGATTGACTGTTGTGTCCACGACCTGGATGACACCAATTACGTTTTCTTTGGACTTAAGGGGAACGGTCAGTATTGAACGAAGTTCCAAGCCAGTTGATTGATTAACATCTTTGACATAACGATTATCCATCCGGGTATCTGGCACGATGATACTCTCGCGGTTGCGCGCTGCTGATCCGGCGAGCCCCTCACCCAGTTTCAAGCGCCAGTTGCGTACGTTCTCGCTACGTTCTCCGGTGGCCTGCTCACAGGTCAGTGTATTTGTAACTGGGTCGAGCAGCCAGATGGACGTGGCAGTCACTTTCAATAGATTACGTATCTGGTTCAAAATGTTAGTAAACACGCTTCCTAAATCGAGTTGTGAGCTAAAGATGCGAGCAGCCTCATTGAGCAGCGCTAGTGCGTTAGATTTTTGTTGCAATTCTCCGTACAGCTGTGCATTCTCGATGGCGATGGCGGCCTGGTCGGCGAACAATTGGAGCACCCGCTTGTCACTATTGGTGAAACGCTGTGGTTCAGGATAGTTGAGATACAGAATCCCCTTGATATCGTTCTGGTAGATCAACGGTAGATAGGCGATTGCCTTGACTCCAGCGTCGATAAACTCCTGAC
>DAOTUB010000367.1:0-16567 GCA_034437455.1 Anaerolineae bacterium
TTATGGCAAAACGGCATCTGACCAGCGTCCTTTTGGCACTCAAACGCGATGAGTGCTGGAACGGAAAGCGGAACAAAAATGGAACCAATTAGGAGACATCCCGGAGCCTATTTTCATCACCCCAGGTCTATGCCGAGGAAACGGTCTTCGATGTCCGCGGCTTTATTGTATGCGACGTAGACACCCAGGTATTCCGTCATCTCGCGCAAAGTCGGAGTAGCGGTCTGCTCCCAGACTCAACTCGGCATCCAATGGGCTGCGCCCTTGTGATCCTTTTTCGTAGAAGTATGGCCGCCAGAACGGTATCTTTCCAAAGATGGACAGATAGTCTCGCTTCTTTTCGCTATGATAAGACAATTCTTGACCGTCTTCCATTTGCATTGGCTCGTGTGAACATTTCTGAGAGCGTATGACGAAAACAGCAACAGCAGTTTCGCGCCCAGTTTCAACATTTCCCTGAACAGCGTCCGCTCCATATGATCCGCCGTCGCTGTTTGCGCTTGTTCGCCGCTGACGAAATTGATCAGCTTGTCGAGTTCTTTACGAATGTCGTGTATAATACTTTGTGAGTTGAAAGTCATGGTGGCCTCCTTGAGTTGTTTTGGTAAACATACTCTACAGGAGAACTGCCTGACTTTCAACTCAAATGAAACGCACCCTTATGATTCAAGGGGGATGACTTTAATACGGTTTACAGTGATGTTGTGCTTTGCCAGGGGGGAGTATCGTCACTTGCCCCGATAGTCGGCTCGTGATATGTTAGTCTTGTAATAAAAACGATTAAAGGAGGAAGACGATGCCAGAGGAAACTGGATTGCGTGTGTGGGCAGCGCCGTTGAAGGATTTCTGCGTGCGTGTGCTACAAGAATTGGATGTCCCAGAGGAGGATGCTCGCATCACCACCGACGTGCTGGTGGCGGCCGATCTGCGGGGCGTGGATAGCCACGGAGTAGCCCGCCTGCGCCGCTACGTAAACGGTCTGCGAGATGGGATGATGATCGCCCAGCCCAAGGTAGGGGTAGTGACGGAGACTCCCACCACGGCGCTCGTGGACGCCGGAGCAGGATTGGGCCAACCGGTCTCGTACCGGGCGATGGAGCGGGCTATCCAGAAAGCACGAGACCTGGGAAGCGGCTTTGTGACCGTGCGCAACTCGAACCACTATGGCATCGCCGGGTACTATGCCATGATGGCCCTGAAACACGATTGCATCGGCATCTCGATGACGAACGCCGCCGTGCTGGTCGTGCCGACCTTTGGGCGGGACGCGATGCTGGGCACCAACCCCATCGCGGTGGCGGCCCCGGCCGGCCAGGAACCGGACTTTGTGATGGATATGGCGACCAGCACCGTCCCGCGCGGCAAACTGGAGGTCTACAACCGGCTGGAAAAGCCCATCCCCTCGGGCTGGGCCACCGACGAGACCGGTGCGCCGACGACCGACACCGGGCGGGTGCTGGAAAATTTCAAGCAGCGCGCCGGCGGGGGCCTTCTTCCGCTGGGCGGGAGCGGGGAGTTACTGGGCGGTCACAAGGGATACGGCCTGTCGCTGTGGGTGGACGTCTTTTGCGCCATCCTCTCTGGCGCGGCCTACGCCAACACCGTCTACCCCAGGACCCCCGATGGGAAACCACTGCCCTCCAAGATCGGCCACTTTTTCGGCGCCTGGCGGGTGGATGGATTCCGGCCCGTGGACGAATTCAAGGCGGCGATGGACGACTTGCAGCGGCGGCTCAGGGACGCTCCCAGGGCAGAGGGCCAGGACCGCATTTACGTCCACGGCGAGAAGGAGTACGAGGAGGCCAAGCTCCGTTCCAGCGAAGGCATTCCCCTCAACCCCAAGGTCGCGGCGGATTTGCGGGCGATTGGAGAGGAATTGGGGGTGAAGTATGACTTGGAGGGGTGATGGAGACTGATGCGACTGCGTACCGTATTCCGTACGACAAGTCTGCGATAACGTTTCAACTGCTGCCCGGCATGCGCGGCACTGTGGTCGTTTCCAAGTCGGTGGATCCCCTGGCTGATGTGGAGGCGGCCATCGCCGAGGCGCTGACACATCCCATCGACTCGCCGCCGCTCCGGGAGATGGCAAAACCCGGGGATCGCGTCTGCATCGTTTTCACCGACATCACCCGCGCCAGCCCCGATCACCTGCTCGTTCCGGCGCTCCTGCGCGAACTGGAAGCGGCGGGAGTCCGCGACGAGGATGTCACGCTTCTCTGCGGCATCGGCATGCACCGGTCCTCCACCCCCGAGGAAAAGGTCACCAAGCTGGGCCAGGCGGTGGTCGAGCGTTACCGCGTGATTGACAACGAGCCGCAGAACCCCGACGCGTTGGTCGACTTGGGCGTCACGCCCGGCGGCGTGCCCGTCTCGGCCCACCGGGCGGCGGTGGAGGCGGACATGTTGATCGCCACCGGGATCGTTGAGCCTCACCAATACGCCGGTTACTCCGGCGGGCGCAAGACGCTGGCAGTGGGCGCGGCGGGAGAACCGCTCATCGCCCACACCCACGGCCCGGCCTTTGTGGATCATCCCGGCACCCGATTGGGCCGCATCGAGGGAAATCCCTTTCACGAGGCCGTCACCGAGGCGGCTCGCCGCGCCAATCTGCGTTTCATTCTCAACGTGGTGCTGGACGACGAGAAGCGCGTCGTCTGCGTGAAGGCAGGGGAGCCGGTGGAGACGCACCGGCAATTAGTCGCGTTTGCCCGCTCCATCTACGAGGTGCCCATCCCTCGCCAGTACGACGTCGCCATCGGGGGCGTGGGATTTCCCAAGGACGCAAATCTATACCAGGCCAGCCGGGCGGCGTCTTATCTCTTTTTCGCGCCGACGCCGGTGGTCAAGCCGGGCGGATTCCTCATCATCCCCGCCCGCTGCGAGGAGGGCGCGGGGGACGGCGTGGGCGAGCAGCGATTCCTCGCCGCCATGCGAGACGCGCCCGACGTCCAGTTTATTCTGGACGACGCCCGCGAGCACGGCTACCCGCCAGGCCAGCAGCGGGCTTTTGTGATGGCCAAGGTGCTGGAGGGAGCGCGCGTCATCATCGTCGGCAGCGAGACGCCAGAGGTGGTGACGGCCTGCAAGATGACGCCCGCCGCGACGATGGAGGAGGCGCTGGCGCTGACGGCCCACGAACTGGGAGAAAATCTGGATGTGTTGATCGTG
The DNA here is from genome assembly GCA_034437455.1 of Anaerolineae bacterium. Classification (GTDB taxonomy): domain Bacteria; phylum Chloroflexota; class Anaerolineae; order B4-G1; family B4-G1; genus DAOTUB01. The sequence goes on from DAOTUB010000367.1 coordinate 3,172, forward strand.
CCCCACGCGCTGCTGACACTACCGGTCGTTTCCGACGCAAAGCGCGGACTGTTCCAGTCCGACTGAATCCGGAGGATTGAATGACGACGAACAAAATTGAAACCTCTCCATTGAACATCGGCGCCCTCGCCGAAGAGTTGTATCTCAAGTGCATCCGCTGTGGAGAATGTCTGTCGGTCTGTCCGGTCTATCGCGAGACGCGCATCGAGACGCTATCTCCGCGCGGCAAAGTGGCCCTCTACCGCGCCGTCGGCGAGGACGCGCTGAAGGTCGGCGATGTTTATGCTGGCAAGTTCTACACCTGTTTGATGTGCGAGGCCTGCCGGGAAGTCTGTCCCAGCGGAGTCGAGTTGGATGTGATCATGAACCAGGTCCGCGCCGACCTGGCCCACAGTGACCTGATGCCTGAATCTCTGCGGCGATTGAGCGAGACCATCGTCTCCGTGGGCAACATCTCGAACGAGAACAACGAACAACGATTGGGGTGGACCGAGAATATGGAATCGGCGCCCGTCGGCCTCGATCACAGCGGGCGGGCAGAGGTGGCCTACTTTGTGGGGTGCGTATCGTCGCTCTTCCCGGCCAGTTATCGTATCCCCCAGTCATTGGTCGAGACCTTTGAAAAGGCCGGCGTGAATTACGCTCTCATAGGCGGCGACGAGCGCTGCTGCGGCTATCCGCTTTTCCTCAACGGAGAGAGTGAGCGCGCCCTGGAGATGGCGCGGCACAACATCGAGGCGGTGAGGGCCACCGGCGCGACAAAGGTAGTGATGACCTGTCCATCCTGCTACCACATGTGGAAGCACACCTATCCAGAACTGCTCGACGACGGATCTGCGGACGGGCTCGAGATCCTGCACGAGACCGAGATGCTGGCCGAGTTGGCCCGCACGGGCCGGCTGCGTTTCAAACCCTGGCCGGTCACCGTGACCTACCATGATTCGTGCGACCTGGGCCGCAAGAGCGGCGTCTACGAGGCGCCGCGCCAGGTACTGCACGCCATCCCGGAACTGGAGTTGGTGGAGATGGCCGACCATCACGAGAACTCGCTGTGCTGCGGGGGCGGCGGTAACCTGGAGACCTACGATCGGGAGTTGGCCCAGGCGCTGCCCCGACGGCGGTTGAGACAGGCCCAGCACGCAGGAGCCAAGCACATCATCGTCTCTTGCCAGCAGTGCAAGCGCACTCTGCTCGGAGCTGCCCGACGCGAGAAAATCCGCATCCGCACGATGGACCTGGCCGAGGTGGTGGCGAGACAACTTGAGGGAGGCGACGATGTTTGACCAAAAGATCATTGATGAGCTGAAATCCATTGTCGGCGAGCGGCACGTGCTGACCTCGCCGGAGGATCTGGTGGCGTATTCGTACGACGCTACGTTCACCTCCGCCAGGCCCAACCTGGTCGTGTTGCCAGCCAACACCGCCGAGGTCTCCGAGATCCTCAAGGTGGCCAATCGGGAGGTGATTCCCGTGGTAACTCGCGGAATGGGGACCGGCCTGTCCGCGGGATCCATTCCTTTCGGCGGGGGCATGGTTCTCTCGCTGACCCGTATGGATCGCCTGCTGGATCTCGATCTTGACAACATGATGGCCACGGCCGAGGCGGGGATCATCACGTCGGAGTTGGCGGACGCCGTGGCCCGAGCGGGTTACTTCTATCCACCGGACCCTACCAGCGACCACTACTCCACGCTTGGCGGCAACGTCGCCTGTAACGCCGGCGGCGCGCACTGTCTCAAGTATGGCATCACCGGCCATTACGTCATGGCGCTGGAAGTGGTGTTGGCCGATGGGCGCATCATGCGGGTGGGCGGCAAGGCGACCAAGAACGTCACCGGCTACGATCTGGTGCATTTGTTGATCGGCTCCGAGGGCACGCTGGCCGTCATCACCGAGGTGACGGTCAGGTTCATCGCTGCGCCGGAGACTGAACGCACGGCCCAGGCGATCTTTCCCAAATTGACCGATGCCGGCCGAGCCATCAACGCCGTGCTGGCCAGCGGCGCCAATCCCTCCCTGGTGGAGATCATGGACGAGACGGCCATCGAGAGCGTCGAGGAGTATCTCCACATCGGGTTGCCCCTCGACGTCGAGGCGATCCTGCTCATGCAAACCGACGGCGATGCAGCGGACGCGGCGCGCGGCATCGAAACCGCCGCCGAGATCTGTCGCCAGAACGGAGCCCGTGAAGTGCGCGTAGCTAACACACCACAGGAAAGCAACGAGATGTGGAGAGCGCGGAAAGCCATATCCGGTTCGCTGGGGCGCATCCGACCCAACAAACTGGGCGAGGACGTCACCGTGCCTCACAGCGCCGTTCCGGAAATGATCGTCAGGATCAAGGAGATTTCGGCCAATTGGGATCTGCCCATCGTCATCTTTGGTCACGCCGGCGACGGCAATCTGCATCCCAACATCCTCTTCGACAAGCGCGACGAAGAGGAGTTCAAGCGGGTGAAAGGCGCGGTAGGCGATCTGTTCCGCGCAGCGGTCGAGGTAGGCGGCTCTCTCTCCGGCGAGCATGGGGTGGGTGTACTCAAGCTCCCCTATCTGGAGATGGCGCTGGGGCCGGTGGCCGTCGAGATGCAAAAGCGCATCAAGCAGGCGTGGGATCCGAACAACATCCTCAATCCGGGAAAGATGCTGCCGGAGCCTTGATTTGCAGCAATTCCAATTATGGAAGAAAATGAGAATTGTAGCCGCGATTTCCATATCGCGCAGAATGTTTTATGCAGCATAATGCACGCGCTATGGAAAGCGCGGCTACAAAATTGGAATTGCTGCTTGATTTGACAGGTGAATTTGAATGTAGTATAGTTAATGTACCGCGTTACATTCATCCTGTTAAATGTAAGGAGTGAGTAATGACCGTGTTGAAGAAACCGGTACAGGTCTATTTGGGCCGGAGACATCTCAATCTCTTGAGCCAGTTGGTGGAAAAGTTGAGCGTTTCGCAGGCAGAGGTATTGCGGCGCGGACTGGAATCGCTGGCGCGAGAGGTAATCCCTGCCAAAGAAGACCCGGCGTGGCAACTCATCGGGCTGGCAGGAGAAGATGCCGATCTCCCAACAGATTGGTCCGTCAATCACGATCACTACCTGGTAGAAGAACTCCAAAATGAATGACCCGATATTCGTAGACACTTCGGCCTGGATTGCGATCATCAATCCCAGAGACAAATACCACCTCGCGGCCAAAGAGTTCTACGGCGACGCCCTGACTCGGAAGAGACGGCTTCTGATTTCGAACCTCATCGTTTCCGAAACGTATACCAATTTGCTCTGGAAGTTGGGGCATCACAAAGCCATATCCTTTTTGAACATCATCGAAAAGGCATCTTCCGTTCAGTGCATCTGGTCTAACCGGGAATTGGAATCCCAGGCGCGCGACCTCCTGCGCCGCTACGACGACCAGGATTTCAGCTACACCGACGCGGTGAGTTTCGCCCTGATGCAGCAATGGGAACTCTCGGAGGTATTCGCTTTCGATTACCACTTTTCCGTCGTGGGATTTATTCAGCTCCCTTGGGGGCAATAAAGTATTTGCAAATCGTTGACAAGGAGACCAATATGTTGGAATTGAAAAAAGGCACCGATATCCTGACCGAGATTGGCGGGATCAATACCCTCGACGAGGCCAAAGCTTTGTTCGAGGCCCGATGTGACCCGGAGGATGTAGCCAAGTTGGCCAAGATCAAAAATGAGGAAGCGCTCTTGAAAATCGCGAACGCGATCTCGATGACGGATCCTGACGCGGTTTTTGTGAACACCGGGTCGGACGCGGACGTTCAACGGGTCACGGAGATGAGCATCGAAAAAGGCGAAGAACAACCCCTGGCGATGAAAGACCACACGATTCACTTCGACCTGGCCCAGGAGCAGGCGCGGATCATCGATAGAACGTACTACATCGTGAACGAGGGCGAGAAAACCAGCGTATTGGCCAAGAGCATTCTTCGGGACGAAGCGTACGACTATATCAAAACCCACATGACCGGCATCGCACGGGGGATGACGTTGCTCGTGGGTTTCTTCAGCCGGGGACCTATCGGCGCCAAGGCCGCGATTCCCGCACTGGAGATCACGACGTCTACCTACGTGATGCACTCGGCCAACATCCTGTACCGGCACGTCTACGAGCAATTTGACGCCGAGGTCGAACGCGCGGGATTGTTCTTGAACAACGTCCACAGCGAAGGGCCAAATCGGACAGAGGATCTGCCGAACGCCCGGGTCTTTATGGACCGGAGTTGGCTGACGACGTTCTCCATGTTCTGCACCTATGCGGGCAACACGCTGCTGCTGAAGAAAGGGAACCATCGCTTTGCCGTTGACCTGGCGACCTATTACCGCAAGGAAGAGGAATTATCGGAGCACATGTTCATCACCGGCGTGACCGGTCCTGGCGGCCGGAAGACGTTCTGCGCCGGGGCGGCGCCCTCTGGATGCGGCAAGACCACGACCGCCATGGTGGGCACGGATTTCATCGGCGATGACCTGGCCCAGTTGTGGATCGCTGACGGAACGCTGCGAGCGATCAACCCGGAGAAGGGAATCTTTGGCATCGTCCGAGACGTAAACCGCGAGGGCGATCCCTACTTGATGAAAGCCCTGAGAGAAGAAGGCGCGGAGGTGATCTGGACGAACGTGCTGATTGACGAAAACAAAGTGCCGCACTGGGTCGGCAACCAAGAGGAACACCCCGAGAAAGGCTTCAACTTCCAGGGCGAGTGGTGGGAGGGCAAGACGGACGAGAACAGTGAACCGATCCCGCTTTCCAATCCGAATGCCCGATGCACGGTGGATAATACTTTCATCGGCAACTATAACGAAACCGCGGCACAAGACCCACGCGGAGTGGAGGTCAAGGTGATCACGTACAGCGGGCGCGATAGCGACACCATGCCCCCGGTCCTGGTCGCCAAGAATCCCGACCAGGGCGTCGTCATCGGAGCCTCGGTGCTTTCGGCGGCCACGGCGACGGAGGTGGGAGCCAAGGGCGTCAGGCGCCAGCCCTGGGCGAACGAGCCTTTTATCCCCGGTCCGCTCGCCGACTATATGGATGCACAGTTTACGTTCTTTAACTCGGACAAGCTGAAGCAGAAACCCATCATGGCCGGGCTGAACTATTTCCTGACGCACGAGGCCCGCGGCGGGGAAGGAAGTGGGCTGTTGGGCCAGAAGCGCGATGTGAAAGTATGGCTCGGCTGGCTCGAACTACGGGCGCACGGAGACGTCGAGGTGATTGAAACGCCGATCGGGTTTATTCCCAAGTATCAAGACCTCAAAGAGTTGTTCGACGAGATCGGCAAAGCGTATCCGAAGGAACTGTACGACAAGCAGTTTTCCTTCTACGTGGACAACATCCTGGCGCGGATCGATCTACAGGAAGCGGCGTACAGGAAGGAGGAGAATATCCCGGCCCGGCTGTTTGAAATCTATGCCGAGCAACGTAAAGGCCTGGAGGCGCTGAAAGAGAAATACGCGCCGGTTGTCTCGGTCGAGCAGCTCATCGAGGCTGCTGAACAAGGAGTCGGGTCCTCGTGAGGGAAACCTTCAAAGGCATCATCTTTGACGTGGACGGGGTGCTCGAGTTCCAGGGCAGGGTCTATCCTGGCGCCGTCGAAACCGTCAACTGGCTCAAGGAGCACGACATCGTCGTCCGGCTCCTGACGAACAGCACGTTAAAGAGCCGCGCCTCTTGCGCAGAAAAGCTGCGCCAACGAGGGTTTCGGCTGTCTCCCAAAGAAGTGATCACGGCATCGTCTGCTACGGCGGCATATCTTGAGACGCTTAACCCGCGCTCCTGCTGGGTGATGCTGGAGAGAGAAGGACTTGACGAGTTCAAAAACTTTCCGCACGATACCGAGAACCCCGAGTACATCGTCGTGGGGGACAACCGCAGCCAGTTCGACTTTGATCATCTGAACCAGGCCCTGAGGCTGCTGCAAAAGGGCACGAAACTGATCGGCATGCAGTCGGAACTGGTTGATTCGAGCATGGGCGAGTGCGAATTGAACGTCGGCTCGTGGGTGGAGTTGTTGGCACGAGCAGCGGGAGTAGAGGCAACCTACGTGGGAAAACCAAACTCGTACGCGTTCGAGTTGGCGCTGAGGACGATGGGGCTGGACAAGAGCGACGTGGTCATGGTGGGCGACCGAGTGGCCTCTGATGTCGTAGGGGCAAGGAGGTTCGGGATCAAATCCATACTCCTGAGGACAGGCGAGTTCAGCGAGGAGGATTTGAACGATGAGATCGAGCCGGATTTCATCTTTGATTCTATACGAGACGTGTTGAAGGTGTTCCAATCCTGAGAAAAGGAGATACGATGCCAGACACAGTTACCAAAGAGGAATTACTAGCCAAAGCCAAGAAGCCAGCCCAAGACGCCATGCGCATGCACCCTTTCTACCGGGGTAAAGTGCAGATCGCGCCCAAGTGCGCCATCCGCGGGCTGGACGATTTCGCCGTCTGGTACACGCCGGGCGTAGCCGCTCCTTGTCGCGCTATTCACGAGGACGAGAACCTGGCCTATGAATACACCAACAAGGGCAACACCGTCGCCATCGTCTCCGACGGCACGCGCGTGTTGGGACTGGGCGACATCGGCCCCGTCGCCGGGATGCCGGTGATGGAGGGAAAGGCACTGATCTTTAAGTATCTGGGCGGCGTGGACGCGGTCCCGATCTGCCTAGAGACCAAGGATCCCTACCGCATCATCCTCTCCGTCAAACTGATCCAGCCATCCTTCGGCGGGATCAACCTGGAGGACATCTCGCAGCCCAAGTGCTTTCGCGTGCTCGACATGCTGCGCACCGACCCCCAGGTCAAGATCCCAGTCTGGCACGACGACCAGCAGGGGACGGCCACCATCATCCTGGCCGGGGTGATCAACGCGCTGAAGGTGGTGGGCAAGCGGATGGCGGATGCGAAATTCGCCGTGATCGGCACCGGCTCGGCGAACGTTGCCACGCTCCGATTGCTGGTGGCCCACGGCGTCCCATTTGGCCACATCGTCGCCTGCGACAGCAAGGGCATCCTGCACCCGGAGCGAGAGGACATCGCACAGCGCAAGATCGAGTTTGTGGACAAGTGGCGCATCTGCCAGCAGAGCAACGCCGAGGGGCGGCGCGGCGGCTCTGCCGAGGCGATGCGCGGGGCCGACGTCTGCATCGCCGCCAGCCGGCCTGGTCCGGGCACGATCCTGCCAGAGTGGGTAAAGGGGATGGCTGAGGATGCCATCGTCTTTGCCTGCGCCAACCCCATCCCCGAGATCTGGCCCTGGGAAGCGAAAGAGGCCGGGGCGCGCGTCGTGGGCACGGGCCGCAGCGACTTTGCCAATCAGATCAACAACTCGCTGGTCTTTCCCGCCCTCTTCCGCGGCGTGCTGGACGTGCGAGCCACGACCATCACCGACGAGATGGCCATCGCCGCCGCCGAGGAGCTGGCTCGTTTCGCAGAGGAGCAAGGGCTGGATGGCGAACGGATCGTGCCGACGATGGATGACCTGGAGGTCTTTCCCCGCGAGGCGGCAGCCGTCGGTATCAAAGCGCAGGAGCAGGGAGTGGCCCGTCTCAGCCTGTCTCGCGACGAACTGCTCGACAAGGCCGAGCAGATGATCGGCCAGGCGCAGGATATGACCCGCTTCTTGATGGAAAAAGAGATCATCCCGCCGGTTCCGGCGGAGTGGTCGTAAAAGGGAGGAAAGCCATGTATGATCTGATCATCATCGGCGGCGGACCGGCCGGGTTGACGGCCGCTGCGACAGCCATCAACCAGAGACTAGAGGTGTTGATCGTCGCCGAACGTTGGGGCGGCCAGACCACCTACGCCATGCAACTGGAGGACATGGAAGGACGGGAGACGATCACGGGCGAGACGTTGCTGGACGCTTTTCGCCGCCAGCTCGATTATCTCGACTTTGCGCGCGATTTCGACACGGTAAACAAAGTCGCGCCCGTGGACGAGCACTTTGTCGTGCACACCGTCCGGGGCGATTGTTACGAGGGACGCACGCTGATCGTGGCGACGGGCGCCAAGCCGCAACGACTAGATGTTCCAGGGGCAACCCGGTTGGCCGGTCGCGGCCTGAGTTACTCGGCGAACACGCACGCGGGCCTCTTCCTGGGCAAGGACGTGGCCGTGGTGGGGAACGGGAGGCGCGCTCAGTGGGCGGCTGCGAGTCTGGCGCGCAAGGCGCACCAGGTTTATCTACTGGCCCTCGAACCGCTGGTGACGACTCCCCTGGCCCACAAGCTTCCTCAGATGACAAACGTCGAGGTCGTAGAAGGCGCGAAGGTCCAGGAAATACGCGGCGGAGATTTCGTAGAGAGCATCGTGGCGACCATGCCCGACGGCGAGACGCGCGAGATGCCTGTCAAGGGCGTGTTTTTCAAGCTGACGCGCACCCCCAATTCTAAATTAGTGCGAGAATGGGTGGATTGTGACGACCGCGGCCACGTCATCGTAAACGTCTATTGCGCCACCAGTTGGCCGGGCGTGTTCGCCGCTGGCGACGTGACGCACGTTTCGGAGCAGGTACTGGTGCACATCGGCGAGGGGGCCAAGGCGGCCATCTCGGCGTACCATTACCTGCTGATGCGTTGATTGTAGGTCAGCAATTCCCGTTTTGTAGCCGCGCTTTCCATAGCGCGTGCATTTTGCCACATGAAGCATCCTTCGCGATATAGAAATCGCGGCTACAACTCTCGTTTTTTCCCATAATGGGAATTGCTGATTGTAGGTAAAGGTGCAACGCACTTGATAAGTGCGTTGCACCTGGGAGGGAAGATATGCTAGCACGCGCTCGCAACATCGAAGAACAATTGGTCGCCTGGCGGCGGGACATCCACATGCATCCCGAACTCGGTTTCCAGGAGAAGCGCACCGGCGCCCGCATCGTGGAGGCGCTGGAGCCTCTGGGCTACCGGGTCCGCACCGGCGTGGGGCGCACCGGCGTAGTGGCAGAGCGGGGCGAAGGTTCCCCCATCGTCGCCATCCGCGCCGATATGGATGCGCTGCCCATCCAGGAGGCAAACGACGTACCCTACGCCTCGCAGACGCCCGGCGTGATGCACGCCTGCGGCCACGATTGCCACGTCGCCATCCTGCTGGGTGTGGCAACGTTGTTGGCCGAGGAGACGTTTCCCGTAGGGGCGGAGACCCCTACGGGACTATGTCCCGGCACGGTGCGCCTGCTCTTCCAGCCGTCCGAGGAGAAAACGGACGACGAAGGGCTTAGCGGCGCGCCCCGCATGGTAGAGGACGGCGCGATGGAGGGCGTGGACGCAGTACTCGCCCTCCACGTGGACGCCAGTGCCCCCGTCGGCGACGTTATGATGAGCGCCGGCCCCGCCTCGGCTGGGGCGGATGCGTTCCAGGTCGTCATTACCGGCAAGGGAGGGCACGGGGCCTACCCTCACAAGGTGGTGGATCCCATCTACATCGCCGGGCACGTCATCCTGGCGCTCAACGGCATCGTCTCGCGCCGCTTGCACCCCACCGCCGCCGGAGTGATCAGCCTCGGCTCGATCCACGCCGGGCAGGCGAGCAACGTGATTCCAGAGCGGGTGGAGATGACGGGCACGATCCGCTACATGGAACCGGAGGTGCAGAAAACGCTCCACGAGGAGATCGAGCGGGCGCTGGAGGTGGCGCGGGCGTTGGGCGGCGAGTATACGCTCAACATTGACGTCGGCTACCCGCCGATGAACGACGACGCCAAGGTGGTAGACCTGCTGCGAAAAGTCGCCGGCGAATTGTTAGGGGTCGATCACATCCAGCCTGGCAAGCTGGAGATGGGCGCGGAGGACTTTGGATACTTTTTCGCCCTGGCTCCGGGGGCGATGTTCGGCCTGGGCTGTCGGATCGAAGGGGACGAGCGAAGGCATCACGACCCGCGCTTTGATGTGGACGAGCGCTGCTTGCCCATCGGGGCGGCCATCCTGGCCGAGGCGGCGCTGCGGTGGCTGCGAAAATAACGTCGCTCTGGCGTAGACTAACGCGCGCTGAGAGCGATGGCGATCACGGTCGCCGCCAGCGCCACCAGCACACCGCTCACAATCAAAGCGGCCACCGTCCGCTCCACCCGCTGTCGGAAGCGGCCCGTGGCCCACAGAAAGAGACCGACGGCCAAAACCGCGCCGCCCAACACACCTGTTGTGTAAGTGAGGGCGGTCGCCATCAGGGCCGGTAGATCCACCCGCACGATCAGCCGGTGGAATAGCGCCACCGAAAAACGGCTTGCCAGAAAAGCGTAACCGGCGCCGACGATCAACCCGATCAGCGCCAGGGCGATCCCCTGAAGGCGTCCGCGTCCGTGTTCCAGCCACATCGTCACCAATCCCAGCCCGATCAGCGCCAGGGCGAACGTGAGCACGACGATGGAGATGAACTCGATCATTTCAAGTCCAGGTGCAACGCGCTTGGGAAGTGCGTTGCACATCATGGCCTAGAATAGTTTCAACTGCTCCGCCTGGGGAGGGGGCGCAGACTCGGCGAGTTGTGCGACTTTTTCGATCAATTCTGGGATGCGGCGTATATCCTCTTCGACGGTGCCGCGCAGACTGGGGCGGTGCAACGCCGCTGCGGGGTGATACATGGGATAATAGATGATCCCGCCGATCTTGCGCGGCTGCCCATGGATGTGTGAGATGCGAGCCTTGGGAAACGCTCGCGCCATTGAGAAGCGGCCCAACGTGACGATCAGTGTAGGCTGGATGAGTTCAATCTGCCGGTCGAGGAACGGCTTGCAGGCTTCGATCTCTTCGGGGAGTGGGTCGCGATTGCCCGGAGGGCGGCACTTGATGACATTGGCAATAAAGACTTGCTCGCGCGTCAAGCCGATGCTCTCCAACAATTCTTCCAGAAATTTACCCGATGCACCTACGAATGGGCGTCCCTGCTGATCTTCATGAAAGCCGGGTGCTTCGCCGATGAACATGATTGTGGCATGCTCCGGGCCTTCACCGGGCACGGCGTGGGTACGTCCTCGGTGCAGAAGGCACCGTGTACACTCCCTGATCTCCGCCTCCAACTTTTCCAACTCTGACACGCTTCCCCCCTGTATGAACTAGATATTTTTACGCATCACGATTATAGTGTATCCCTTATTTTTTGTCCAATGCCTATTCATTAGTTGTGCAGGCGCCTCTCCAGGATTCTGCGCAGCCGGGTTAATCGGGCCTGGTAGACGCCATTGCCCACCTCGACCGCCATCAACTGGGCGTCTTCTCCGTCCCGATAATACCTTGCCATAGTGCCTGTCGGTTGGAAACCGTACTTGTAGTATAGGCAGCGGGCGACGTCGTTGGAAACGCGCATCTCCAACGTCACGCTACAGGTTCGTTGTATCAGTGCCTGTTCCAGTGCCGTCAGCAGCAACAGCTCACCCAACCCCTTCCCGCGCCAGTCGGGATGTACGGCGATGGTGCTGATGTGCGCCTGGTCGCCCTGAAACCTGAAACCGACGTAGCCGAGCACTCGGCTTTCTTCTGGCAGGCCAAATACGCGGCGCAGCCAGTGACGCCAGCCCCGATCAGGGTGGACGTTCCCATTTGCTGCTGACTGTAAGACGTAATAATGAGAATCTGTTTGCCTCAGTTCATACAAAAAAGCGGACGCAGGCCAGGGCGTGGAGAAAGAGAGTTTTTCGATGGCGATCACCATGGAGACGTCGCCTGGCTGCATGGGGCGAATGGTATAGGGCATCACGTGGGGTGCTGAAGATACGTTGGGGTCAGGGTGGTCGGGTCATCGGTTTCGCCCTGGTTCAAGCGTCGCCAGGCCAATTCTGCCAGAAAGCCGGCCCGCCGCAACCGTGCTGCCGCCGGCAAGAGCACGACCAGATCGCCAGCGGCTTTTAGAGCTTTGGTGCCCGCCTGGTCAATCTCGCCGCAGAATAAGGTGGAGGTAGTGATAGCTTCTGCCAGGGCTGACCAGGTGGTGAGGTATGGCGCGTCCTGCACGAGCCACTCTCCATCTTGCCAGTGATACGTAGCGGCGCAGACGCGCCCGCGCCCCGCTTGCAGCACCGCGCATAAGGGGCGGCGATCCCGTCCCTGGGCCGCTGCGACCACATCCAGGGTCGGCACGCCGATCAAGGGCAGATTATGGGCCATGGTCAGTCCCTTGGCCACCGCCATACCGATCCGCAGCCCGGTGAAGGAGCCTGGCCCGCTCGTCACGGCTACTCCGCGAAAGTGCTTGGGATGGAGCTCCAACCGCTCCAACGCCGCTGCCAGGCGAGGCGCCAACTCGATGGTGTGTCTGCGCGGCGACTCCCACGTATGTTCGACCAGCACCTGGAAGCCATCGTGCAGCGCCAGGCTGGCGTGGTCGGTGGCGGTATCAATCGCTATCAACATCGTCTACACTCCAAAGGCTGATCGGCGAAATTCGACCAGCATGGCCTCGTGCTGCTCTCCCTGCGCCGTAAAGTACAGGATGCGTCGGTTCTGGCTGGCGTGGTCGGCAAAGTCCAGGGTGATTCGCAGATGTTCGTGAGGTATCAGGGGTTGCGCCCGTTCGGCCCATTCGATCACACAGACGGTTTGCTCATTTCCCAGAAACTCGTCTGCACCCAGATCCCACACTTCTTCCACGCTGGCGATGCGGTACAGGTCTATGTGGTAGAGCCTTACGCTGTCCTCTGGGCGGGCGTACTCGCGAACCAGGACGAACGAGGGGCTGATGAGCCTCTGCTCCACGCCCCAGCCCCGGCCTATGCCCTGTGCCAGGCACGTCTTGCCCGAACCCAGCGCACCCTCCAGGCAGATCACCGCCCCGGCGTGCAGCAGCGCGCCCAGGCGCGCCCCCAGTCGCTGCGTTTGATCAGGGCTGCGACTTACAAACTCCACTGTGTGTTGATTGAGAATTGGGGTCATCAGAAAAGATTCCTGGTATCTGGCAGGATTATACAACTATTATTCAAGCTCGACAAGCTGGCTAGCGCAAAATGCGAATTAGGGTTATAATCTGGCAGCTTTGTCAATCTCAGGGAGTGATGCCATGCAATGTTTGATCCTATCCGATGTTCACGCGAACCTGGTGGCTCTAGATGCTGTGCTGAATGACGCGCCAGATTTCGACGAGATCTGGTGTCTGGGCGATCTGGTAGGATATGGTCCCAGTCCCAACGAATGCGTCGAGCGCATTCGGGAATTTCCTCACATCAGCCTGGCGGGAAATCACGATTGGGCTGCGCTGGGGAAACTGGACCTCAGCAATTTCAACATTGACGCCCGTACTGCCAATGCCTGGACTCGGTCAGAACTGACGCCCGCCGCGCGCGAATATCTGGGCCAGCTCTCCACTCACATGGAACGAGGTGAATTCTGCCTGGCTCACGCCAGTCCCCGCAAGCCGGTGTGGGAGTACATTATCGATGCGAATCTGGC
>DAOTUB010000368.1:0-2769 GCA_034437455.1 Anaerolineae bacterium
GCTGTTATGGCATCCTTCGGGTCGCGACTCTATTCCAACGCCTTTACCTTGACCTTGAGGGCTATCGCCAATTCGCCCAGCCGGAGTACCCCCATATGTGGCCCTCCCATGCGAAATCCTAAAGAGCCAGATTCTTTTAATGTGCAATGCTCCAACTACCATGTCAATGTTCCAAAACACTTTATACCATCCACCACCTCCTCTCATCTAGCTTTTTAATCGGGCCTGAAAGTAAGACTCGGGAGAAAATGTCTCCACCAGTCCACATTCACCAGTCCCAGTGACGAGGACAGTGTACCACAAAAAGTGCTCTGAATTTATGATTTTTTATGACAAATTATGATTTCAGGCGGCTACTACTTCTGGGTGATGCCCAGCGGTTCGATCATTTCAGCGGGTATCAGCATCGTGGTAGAGAAGATATTCATCCAGGGGATGTTGTCGTTCGCCAGCTACACAGTCGCCATCCACAGCAAAGGTGATCTGGCGCACGAGCAAGGGTTGCCAAAGAGCTTGCTCCAGAACGATCCGTTGCGCTTCCAGCACGAACTGCTGGCGCAGGTCAAGATCCTCCGTGGTGCGCGCTCGCGCCACCAGGCTAGCGATGTCACCGCCGGAATAGTTGAGCAAATTACGCGGTCCGGAGCCGAGAAAGATGCCCAGCGCCGTGTAATCGCCCCAGGCATAATCGAACAACAGCAAGTCAAAATCCTGGCGCTGAGTCAGGATGTCAGCCCGGGGCGCTTCTCGGACACGTATCTGGCTCAACCCGACGGCCTGTAATTGCTGCTGGACGACTGCGACGAGTTCCCGATAGGTGTTGCTTTCGGGGATCAATAACACCACCTCGGCGTCAGCGTCAAAGTCGGCCCGATCCAGCAACGACCGGCTGAGGACGGGATCATAGTCGTAACCAAAAGCCGCCGCGCGCGAATCGTAGCCGGTGGCGTTGGATGTCAGAGGAGTATCGGCGACCAGAAAAGGGCCCAATTCGGCCAGGGCGGTTTTGTCCAGCGCCAACGCCACGGCCTGCCGTACCTGTACGTTTTGCCAGCGTGGACGCTGGAAATTGACCCCCAGGTAGGTCACGCCGCCGGTGGCCTCGTACAACCGGAAACGGGGAAGCGTGGCTACGGGAGTAACTTGCTCCCGGCTCAGGCTGAGCACACAACCCTCGCCGTTCAGCAACTCGTTGAGGCGGTCAGCACGATCGGCCTCAAAGTGGAAGCAAATCTGTGGGATGTGCGCAAGGTTTCGGTTGGCAAAGTAGATTGGCGGCCAACAGTACTTGGAGTAACGCACCAGGGTCAGCGAGCGGCCAGACCGGTACAAACCAGGGGCGAAGCGATAAGGGCCGGTGCAGGCGACGAACCCCAACTCGACAGAATCGTTCGTTTGAGGAGAGACGATGACTGCGTAGGGATTGCTCAGCACCAACCTGACGAACTCGTAGTTTGGTTCGGGCAGCGTGAACACGACGCTGCGCCCGTCGGGTTGCGCCGCCACCACGACCTCGCGCAGGTCATTGAGCAGCGGCGAGGCGCCCAGACGTTGCAATCGCTCAAAGCTGCTCTTTACTGCCCTGGCATCCAACTCCGTTCCATCGTGGAAAGTGATCCCCGACCGCAGACGAACCGTCAGACGGCGACCCCCATCCCCGTACTCAACCGGGTCCTCCGCCAGAAGCCCGTGCACGACGCCGTCAAAATCCTCGTAGAATAGCGGCTCGCAGACGTGGCGAAAGACCGACTGAGCGACCGGGTGAGAAGTATGATGCGGATCGTAATTTCCCGGTTCGTAGCCCCACACGATGACTAATGGTCGCCCGGCGAGCCCCTCGCTGTGCCCCACCAGCCAACCCAGCGTGATCGACAACCAGGCAAGCGTCAGTGGAAGGACCAACCTACGCGACCAGATCTTGAACAAGCGAGGTTTCATTGGGGCGTTGATTCTTCTTCTAGGTACAGCACCGGCGCCGTGGGCAGTACACACGTAACGTGGGTTGCGGGGGACAGGTTCCACGTGATTGCGCAACTGGTAGACCAGACGGCGCAGGCGATCCTTCTGGTCGGCGCGCAGGCCGTAACGATCCACCTGATCATCGGGCCAGACGACGCGGAACAGCACTTCCGCCGTCTTCACCTCAGCCTGATGTCCGAACAAGTACCTCAGCAATGTATCTTCTGTGTGGCTCAATTGGTGTTCTCGCCAGATCAATCGGGTATCCGCGGCTGTCGTTGAACTGGCGCGTCTAACATGCACCACGGGGCGGGTGCGATGTAGCCGTAGCGCCAGTCTCGTTGTTGCGTGACGCGAGCTTCTTCATACGCTTCGAGCAGCGTATCCGTCAACGCATCAAGCAGAAAGCGCTGCCGAGACACCGGTAAATTGTCGAGGGTCTGTTCGGCAGCGTCATTGAGGCTGGTGATGCCTTTGACGTGGTCGAAGAAAAAGAGGGCCTGGTCACTCAGTGCTGGATTGATGGTAGATAAGACCGATGAAAGATCGGGACGACACAACACGCGCCTGATGAGCCATCCCAGGAATGCCACGCTGACCAAGAACACCAACAACGCTTGCCAAAGTGGAGCGTGCCAGTATATGTATTGATCCATACCCGGTTCTTTGTCAATCTATCAAGATGACACGGCTTTCTCATAAAACCTCGGCTGGTAAAGTAGCCGCAAATGTGTATACTGAGCGGGACAATCAATGCCAGTTGGAGGTGACATTTGTCCCGCAAATCACTGTCACAACAAGCGCATGATC
>DAOTUB010000369.1:0-15474 GCA_034437455.1 Anaerolineae bacterium
ACTCGGCCAAATCATCGGGTAACCCTGTGACGGGAATGAGCATGGGATTTCTCCTTCGCGCTTGCTTTCCCCTATTTTACACCCGATGGTTGAAATCCGCACTTGAAATCCGCAGGAGTTAAGTTAGTAAGAAGAACACCCTTGCGAAGGAGCCGCCTCACTTCCCTTTATACAGGAGGGTTGGCAACCTTCGCAAGGGTTCCCTCTTTACAGATCATCAGTAATCTCTGAGAACCATCGGCAAGAAGGGCATCCGAACATCTTCCACCTGGCCCGATACAGCTTTCCACACCGTCCACTCGGTGGCTCCTCCCACCGGAGTACCCTGAGCAGACAGCATGAAGAAATTCCCACCATTCGTCACCAGGGTGGCGTTCCCCGCTCGATCCGCCGCCTGGACGAAGAACACCAACTCACCATCCTCGTCGCCGTTCAGTGTGCCCGTCCAGTGATCATCCGCATCCGGATCCTCCAGCCACATCGTATCCCACGAGTCGCCCTCATACGTCACCGCCACGGTGTAGACGCCGGTGCCCTCGAGATCGTCGGTGACCCATATCTCGAATTCCCACGTGTCGCCCACCCGCTCGGCCCTTATCTCCCAGATGGCGGGCGGCACATAGTCATCACTACTGGAGTTAAAGACCACGAATGTCAACTCGGAGTAGAGTCGCTCGACGTCCCCATCCCCGTTGAACTGCCCACCCACGATCACCAAGCGGTATTCGTCGCCAAAGCGGTTGACCGCAAAAGGCTTGATCGGGAACCAACCAGGCGCGTCAAAGTCCAGGGTGGCCGCCGATTCGAGCCGATGTGTGGGCGTCTGGAAATAGGTCACGCAAGGGTCAAAGCCCTGGGTATCCGTGAACTCTCCTCCCACCAGCATCGCTCCGTGCGGCACCTGTGTCGAGCTGAAAGACCCGGAAGTGCTCGGCTGAACCGGACGCCCAGGCAGGCCCTGCACCACGCCGCCGATGTCGAAAAAGTCGCCGCAGTCAACGTCGTTGGGAGTCGTGGTGAACTGGGCAGTGACGGTGATGCTGTTCAAGCCCCCGCCGGCGGCTTCCCACTCGCCCCAGGTATACGTGGACGCGGGTGACTCTTTTGTATCCGACGGCACGTACACGTGGTACATCGGCAAGCCATAGAAGACGGACTCGATCATCGCCTTCTCGTGGAAAACGGTCAGACCGCCGCTGGACAGCTTGCCCAGATAGTTCTGCTTGGCCCGCACAAACGCCTTCCCCGCCGCCACCGGACGCGGTGGCTGGCCCAGCTCGCGGGCGAACTCGAGCATCAGCGATTCCGATGCCTCGATGGCGTCGTCCATCCCATAGCCGTAGCCGGTGTTGCCCACCCAGTAGGCGCCTTTGCTCGCCAGCGCCTGCGGAATGTCGGGACTCGTCCTTGTCCCGGTCACGTCGCCATCCGGCACGTTCAGTCCATAGTGGCAGCCTATCGAAAAGTTCACCGTTCCGCTGAAATCGCCACTGGCATTGACGATCTCGGTGTTGGTGAAAGGAACGCTCTTGTCCTCCAGACCGCGCCAGTGCTCGGCGTGGACGTTGACCGCGGCCACGTCCGGCGGATCTTCTGCCCAGGCGCTCCCCAGCTCGTCGCCCTCCCAGGTCTCGGAGATGAGCGTGTCTATGTCAGCGAAATCCTGCCCGCCGAACGTGGTACTGATGGCCTGGGCGCAGTCGGTGAAAAAGTCGTACCCAGTCGCCAGCGCCGTCGTCGCCGTGAGCGTGTTGCTCGTGACGTAGCCGTTGACCAGTCCCACGATCTCGCCCGGCGTCTCTACCAGCCGGCCGACCGCCAGCTTTGGCAGCCACACATAGTTGAAGCAGAAAAGCTCCTCCCCTGGCGGCGTGCCGTAAAAGTCGTCGGTGAGGATGTGGCCCTGTAAGAAAGCCGCGTCGAGCGCGCTCTCTTCCACTTCCAGCCGCTTTCGATAATGATGCTCGTTGGCGATGGGCGTCCAGTCGGGCACGCGCCGGAAGGGGATCTGCTCGTCACTGCCGACCAGCACGACGTAGGTGATGGTGCCGTGGGCCGCCAGCGTGGGGCTGATAATCTCGTTGCGGATGGCGTCGGCCACGGCGTTGGCGCTGATCACGTTACAGTAATTCGGAGAAACGCTCCAGTCCGCGTAGGTTTTAGAGACGATCTCGTTGCTGTCCACCGGCACGACCAGGCCGCGCACCGTAGGCTCGTCTGCCAGGGCACCCAGTGCTTCCGAGATGGCATTGCCTTTCGCCACACCATAGACCTGATCCAGGCGCGTCTTGTTGTACAGGATGAGCGTCCACGGCTCATCTCCCACCGATGTACCGGTATACACCCCGGTGGGCTGAGAGTCTGTCTGGTACGGCGACCAACCACATCCGATCTTGGGCAACGGCGCGGTCTGCACTCGCAAGTGATAGTCGTCTGCGGAGAAATCGCCGTCCGGGGCAAAGACCAACACATAGTAAGTGCCCGGATAGAAGGCGATGGTGCTGACTGTTTCTGGAGTTATGCCGGAGTTGGTCGAGGCCGCTGACCAATGCCCGGCCGCTGACCAATGCCCGGCCGCCGACCAGTGCCCGGCCGCTGACCAATGCCCGGCCGCTGACCAGTGCCCGGCCGCCGACCAATGCCCGGCCGCCGACCAGTGCCCGGCAGCTGACCAATGCCCAGCCGCTGACCAATGCCCAGCCACGTCTAGAGCTCCTGCGGCATTCACGTTGCTGGCATCAACTAGCTCACAAACCACCTGTTCACCAGCTACCTCCGGCGTGTTCGGAAAGTCGCCAAAGACGAACACGTCATAGTTCTCGGGCAGGTCATCGAGCGTCACGGTCAGATACGACGGCTCTGTGATGACGACCCGGTACCAGTCTATATCCTCGTCGTGGCTGATCCAGGAAGTCAACGGCACGGTGGGCGTCAGGATGACGACTTGCTCATCCTCAGGATAGTTGTTCGGCTCGGGGACATCATCCCACGATGGTTCCTCGCCCTCCACGACGGTGCTCACGCTGACCTGGACAACCTGCGCCTCATCCGGTGTGACGCACGCCGTACCGTCAAAGTACGAACCCAGCTGAGGCATACCAGACAGGTCAAACTGCTCGCTGCCGCCTTCGGGGATGAAGGCGGTCTCTACCCAAACCAACGCACCATCCGATTGCCTGCGAAACTCGACGGTCACCTGGCCGCCCACCTCGAAGGATTCGACGGTGAGTATGGAATACTCAGAGTACTGGTACAGATAGTGGCGCACGACGTCCACACATCCCGTCACTACATACTCGTCCGCGCCTAGGTCGGGGTACTCGCCCTGGGGCCGACTTTCACCGTCTATGTCACTCGACACTCCCGCGGGCACGCCCGCGTCGATCGCGGCAGTCGAGCTGGCCGTCAAGTGGTAGCCATCGGCGTCGAAAGCGGGAGTACCAGTGTACTCATTGGTCACGTTGATACTGCCTGCCCCACTGGTATTCGCGCCGTTGTTGAACCAGAGGACGCCGTTGAGAATGCCGGTGTCGCCGGCCGTGGCGGTGACCCCTACCGTTTGGCTGACCAGGATCGTATTGGTCAGGACGACATAGCTGCGACTCGATCCCTCATAAGTAATGTGTACTCCACTGCCGTCTCCACCTGTGTTGCGGGCTATGGTGGTGTGCAAGAGGCTGAGGTCACCAAGTTTGATGTACAGACCGCTTCCTTGTTTGCCGGCATAGTTATCGGCGACGACATTGTTCGTCAGCGTGCCCAGAACTTGATTGATGAACAACCCACCGCCATAACCATACGACGCGTCTTCAGCACGATTGTCGCGGATGACGTTGCCATTCAGGAGGACGTCGTTCGCCTCCTCCACGCATACTCCACCGCCATCGTCGTTCGCTTCGTTGTCATAGATGTCGTTGTCGCTCAACACCGAATCGTCGCCGTGCCTCAAATAGACCCCGCCGCCCCCTTCTGCGGTGTTGCTGTAGATGTGACTGTCGCCCAACGTGAGGGTGGAGCTGACGACGCACACCCCGCCGCCGGCATCATCCCATCCCAACCAGCCGCCGCCCAGTCCGCTCGCGTCGCCGCCGGTGATGCGCAGCCCCTCGATAGTAACCGCGTCGGCATCCTCGGCGACGTAGATCACCCGTCCCTGTCCCCGCGCGTCGAGCGTGGTCGGATTGGTCTCCGGGTTAGGCGGCGCGGCCCAGTCGTCGGCATTGTAACCGCCGCGCAGCGTGAGGTTCTTGCTGATATAGACCGTCTGCATCACGCCGTCGCGCAACTCCGCACCGGCGCAATACCCGGCCACCTTGACCAGACCGTCGGAGCTGGCCGCGTCCACCGCATCCTGCACGCTCGCAAAGTCGGTGGAGAGGCCCTCGACGCGCGCGTGGCAGACGCCGATGGTGTTGGCGACCTCGACGCGGTTCATCGTCTCGTCCGACGTCACGACGACGGCGTTGGTGATCTGCTGGCCGATCCCCACAGCCGTCGAGATCTTGACCGTGACCGTGAGCACCTCTTTCGTGGAGGTGGATATCTGACCGAACGTACAGGTGATGGTGCGGCTCAAGGGATCGACGACACTACAGCTCGCATCGGGGTGCGCGACGTCGATGGCCGTCTGCCAATCGTCCAACGTGTCGGTCAGGACGACGTTGGTGGCATTCACCGTTCCGGTGCTGACGACCTGGATCGTGTAGGTGAGCAATTCTTCAGGGTCCACAAAGCTCCCTATCGGATCCTTGATGATGTCCAGTCCCGCGTCACCAAACTCGTCGGCGCCAAGGTCACAGGCCCAGCCCAGCGGGCGGAACTGGCCGTCTATATCGTGGCCCACGCCGGCACGTATGCCCGCGTCAATAGCGGCTGAGGCGCCGGTGATGTGATAATTAGCGGCATCGGCAGCGGCAAATTCTGGATCGCCGGTAATCTCGTGACTCGCGACAACGGTGACACTTCCACTCCAGTTGTCGTCGTTGGCCCATCCACTGCTCGCGTTTCCCCACAACACACCGTCCAGCGTGGCGCTCCCCGGAGCGGTGATGCCCACGCTGTGACTGACCAGGATGGTGTTAGCCAGCGTGGCGTTGGACCCACCGGCGACGTGCAGCCCACTGCCATCGCCGCCGGTGTTACGGGCGATGGTGTTGTGGCGCAGTTCGACGGTGCTGTTACTCAGATACACCCCGCTTCCATACCCACCTGCCTGGTTGTCGGCGATGACGTTGTTCACCAACCAGGCGTCGGTGGACGAGATTTGCAGCGGCCCCTGTCGTAACTCTACGGAGCCTTCTATGTAGACTCCACCACCACGGTTGTCCGCCCTGTTGTTGATGATGGTGTTGCCGCTCAACGCGGCGTTGGCGCTGTAGCCCACATAGACCCCGCCGCCGTCGCCATACTCCGCCGTGTTGCTATAGATCTGGTTGCCGTTCAATGTGGCGTTGAAGCCGCCCTCCAGGTAGATCCCGCCACCGTTGCCAGACTCCGCCGTGTTGGTGGAGATGACGTTGTGGCTCAACGTGGCGTTGTTGCTGCTCCCCAGGTAGACCCCGCCGCCGTAGCCATAGTAGTACCCGCTCACATCATTGCTGTAGATGTAGTTGCCGCTCAGCGTGGCATTGGCGCTGGAACTCATATAGACCCCGCCGCCGTAAGCGTTGCCCTCGATGTTGTACACCACATTGCTGTAGATACGATTTTCGCTCAGCGTGACGGTGGCGCTGACGACGTACACCCCGCCGCCGGCATCATCCGATCCCCACCAGCCGCCGCCGCCCAACCCGCTCGCGTCGCCGCCGGTGATGCGCAGCCCTTCGACCGTGACGTCCGAAGAATCGCCGGTGATATAGATCACCCGTCCCTTTCCCTGGGCGTCCAACGTGGTCGGGTTGGCGTCCGGGTCAGGTGTGCCGGTAAAGTAGCTGCTGTGGCCGACGGTGGTGGTATAGCCGCCCCGGATGGCGACGCTCTTGCTGATATAGACCACCTGAGTAATGCCGGCCCGCTGATGGATAGAGTCATAGATATCGGCCGCCACGAGGATCTCGTCGTCATCGCTGGCCGCGTCCACGGCATACTGGATGACGGCATAGTCACAGCCGCTCAGGCAGACGGTGATGGTATCGCCGCTCTGCTGCGGCCGGTGCATTGGCTCGCGGGCCGGGCCTGGCACAGGCGCATCAACCGCCGTCCTCGGCGCCGGCGCGGCGGTAACCGGTGTGGGCTGCCCGTTCAACACCCACAACAAACTCAGCACCAAGCCCAAACCCAGAACGAATGAAATAAACACGTGTCTGATTTTCATCGTTTCATCCTCCTCTCCAACCTAATCGAGTTTTGACAAACCACGAGTTCCACCAATGCTCAACTACTCCAAGGGCATCACCTCCTCTGATGTGCAGGTCGGCGTCGCCCCTCCTCCTCGCGTCATAACTAGCCACCAAGCAGTCTTTCCGCCTCCTCCAGATCTAACCGTGCGCCCAGTTCGCCAAAGACCTGCGCGGACTGCTGGGCCAATTCTTTTCCCTCCACTTCTCTGCCCTGCTGCAACCGCAGGCGCGCCAGTTCCAGGTGAGTCAGCGCGATCTCGTGCCGTTTATCCGCCTCCTGCGCGATCTCCAGCGCCTGCGCCAGCGATTCCTCGGCCAGATCCAGCGCCCCGCGCTCCCGATGCACACGGCCCAGAACGCGCCATGTCATTCCTTCCTCCAATCGCATGTCGTGGGTCTGGGCATAGTTCAGTGAACGCTCCGCGTGGGCCAGCGCATCATCCAACCGCCCCAGCCCCAGCGCCACGTTGGCACGGTGGCGAAAAAGCTCGGCCAGAAATTCTTCCGAGCCAATTTCCTCAAACAGATCCCAACTCTGTTTCAGATGTGTCGCGGCCTCATGCCATTCCTCGCCCCGAGCATATGCCGCACCCAAATTGTTGTGCAGCAATGCTACACCATAGGTCATTCCCCATCTTTGCGCAATCTCCAAAGCCTGCTGGTACCGCTCCTGGGCGTGTTCCAGATCTCCTTGAATCAAGTACACTTCACCCAGGTTCGTGCTTGAGCGAGCCATTCCCATTGCATAGCCAATTTGTTCAGCCAGATTCATCGCCGCTGTATGATGACGGATTGCCAACCTCCAGGCATCCTGAAAATAGTGGGCCATGGCCAGGTTTGTATGAGCCTGAGCTTGTCCCAACAGATCGCCAAGATCTTGATAAAGCGCAAGACTTTGTTGACAGTGTTGGACAGCAGTACCCACGTCGCCAAAGCTCACGAGGATTGCTCCCAGCAAGTAGTTACCCCAGGCCAGCGCCTTTTGTCCCTCTATGCCGCCAACCTGTTGAGCGGTCATCAAGCCCCGCTTACACCACCTCGCTGCTTGATCATTATTTCCCTGACGATTAAAAATCCGGGCTCCTCCAATGTAAAGCTGAGCTTCTTCAATCTGCCCTTTGATGCGTGGGAGTTCCAGGCCCTTTTCCAACCACGAGAATGCCGCCTTGTACTCTCCTTTGGCTTCATAAGCTCCTGCCGTCTTGCCAAACAGATCCGCCAGCCGCCGCTCCCGCTCCACTGACGACGGCCAGGCTTCTACCACCAACACTCGCGCAGCGCCCAGATGCTCCAGCGCCTCGTCGTAGCGTCCGACGATGGTCATCACCTCGCCCAGCGTCTCGTGGGCCTCCAGCCGCTTCTCCTCAAATGGCTCATCCAGTTCCGCCGCCGCCTGCAGCGCCCGTTCAAGGTGAGCGATAGCAACCTCGTTGGCGTACTCCCGCTGCGCTTTGCGGCCCGCCTCCAGCGAGTAGCGCAGCGCCTCGCGCCAGGCCCGCCCCTGGAAGAAATGGTAGGCCAGGAAACCGAGGCGCTCGCTCAACGCCTCCCAGCCTTCCACCTCGACGAACGTCCCCACGCGGCGATGCAGCTCGCGCCGCCGCGCGTAAGAGAGGCTCTCGTAGGCCACGTCCTGCGTCAGCGCGTGCTGGAACAAATAGCGCTGCTCCGGCTCGAGCGCTTCTTCCACGTCCATCATCACCAGGCCCAGTGTGCCCAACTGGCTCAAGCGCCAGGGCAGCGTGCCATCGAGGTCGTCGTAGGGGTAGACGCCACCCAACACCGGCGTGCTAAAGATGCGCCCGATGACTGAAGCGACCTGGAGCACCCGCCGGGCGGTCTCCTCCAGCCGGTCGATGCGGCTCTGGATGACGCCGTGGATCGTGTCGGGCACGCCGGCCTGATCCGGGTCGGCGACCAGTTCCCAGCGACCGTCATCCCGCCGCAGCACCTCGGCGTCAATAAATGCTCGTACCACCTCTGCGGTGAAGAAGGGGCTGCCCTGCGCCTTGCCGACCACCAACTCGACCAGCCGCTCCGGCACGTCTTTCGTCTCCAGCAGATCGGCGATCAACGCCTGGGAGGCCGTATCCGATAATTCCTCCAGCGTAATCTCGGCCGCGTGCTCGAACTTTTGCCAGCGCCCATCCAACCACTCCTCCGGTCGGTGCAAGATCAACACCAGCGCCGGGAAAGAGGCCACGTTGCGCGCCACGTAATCCAGCAACTCCAGCGAGGTGGGGTCGGTCCAGTGGACGTCTTCGATCACCAACAAAAGCGGCTGTGCCTGAGCGTGGCGCTGGATCAGTTCGAGCACGATGTCGAACAACCGCTGTTGCCGCAGCCGGGGGTCCAGCGAGGCCGTCAGTTCCGTCTCCTCCGCCTCCAGATCGAGCGGCTCGGCGACCAGGGCCTCCCACCCGGTCAGCCCGGCCTCCGCCAGCCCGTGCGCCAACTGCTGCAACTGAGCCGACCGTTCTGTCGCTGAGATTCCCAGCAACGCGCGCAGCACGTCGGCCCACGGCAGGTAGGGGATGTCGCCGCCATAGGAAAGGCACGAGCCGACGATCACCTCCATCCCCTGTTCTTGCGCCCGCTGTGCGATCTCCTGGGTCAGGCGGGTCTTGCCCATCCCAGCTCCACCGTGTACCGCCAACACTCCGCCTGCGCCCTGGATCGCTCCATCCAGCAAACCTTGGGCCGTGTCCAACTCGGCCTGGCGGCCCACGATGCGGCCCTCGACCGTCCCCAGCAAGGAAGGCAACTGGGCCAATCCAAGCACCTGCGAGTAGGGGATCGGCTCGCTCTTGCCCTTCACCCGCATCGGCTCGCGGGGACGCAACTCGAACCGTTTCCCCAGGTGGCGCACCGTGTTGTCGGCGACGAGGATCTCGCCGTCGGCGGCGGACGCCATCAAACGGGCGGCCAGGTTGACCATGTCGCCCATCACGGTATACTCCCAACGCCGGGTCGAGCCAACGCTCCCGGCAAAGACAAACCCGGTGGTCATGCCCATCGCTTGCCGCAGCAGAGGACGCTGCAAGCCCGGGGCGTCGCCAATGAGGGCGTCGATCTCCCGGTTGACCTCCACGAGCGCTTCCTGCATCTCCAGCCCCGCCCGCACTGCCCGCTCGGGGTCGTCGCGGTGGCTTATGGGCGCGCCAAAGGTGACGAGGAGATGCGGTCCAGCCGGTCCGGCCCCCACTTTGTGAAGCACACCCTCGTATCGCTCGACCACGTCCCGCACGGCCATAAAGTGGCGGTTGACCACCTGGGTGAGCAATCCCTCGCGCTCACATCCCAGGAACCCGACCAACTCGTCTATCCCGCGCAGATCGATAAAAACAGTGGTCACCCAGCGGTGGTCGCTTTCGACCGTAATGACCTCCGGCGTGGGGATCAGCTTTCTCAACAGGCCCGGCGTCAGACACGGCGTCAGATCGTCGAGTCGCGCCAGCAGCCAGCGTAGCACGTTGTGAGGCACACCATCCGGCGGCGTGAGGCGCAGGTCAGGGCGCTCGATCGCGCTGGAACGCAGCTCGGTCCCACGCAGCTCAAAGACGCCTTCCTCTCCCCCCGAAATGACGGTGATGGTCTCGCCGGCCAATTCGCGCGTCGCCCGATCGATGAAAACCTGCCCCGCCTGGGCCAGGTGCTCAGCGTGGCCCATCGCCGCCAGCGCTGGCCCCATCACGGCATAATCGGCGTTGTCGGGCGTGCCCAGGCTGACCAAAAAGACGTTTCCGCTGCCCAATCCGATGGACATGCGGAGCGGGAACTCGCCCAACGAGGTCGCCACGTGGGCGAACTGTTCCCCCATCGCCTGCTGCATCTCCCAAGCGGCGCGGCAGGCGCGCGCGGCGTGATCCTTGCCCTGGTAGAAACTGAGCGCCGCGTCGCCCGCAAACTGGAGCAGGTCGCCACCGTAGCGCATGGCGATGCCGTTCATCACCTCGAGGATGCTGTTGACGATGGCGGTGATCTCTTCGGCCCCTTCTTTGCCAATCTCGCGGGAGAAGCGCTCCGTCATCGTGGTGAAACCGGAGACGTCGGCGAACAACGCCGTGCCGTAGCGAAACTCGCCCCGGCAGACCTGCTCCTCCCGCTCGCTGACGAGGACGGCCCGCGGGAAATAGGTGCCCACGGTCGAAAGCAGCGCCCGCAGATGGGAGATGCAATCCACCATCTCATCTGCGGCGAGGGGCAGTTCGACTCGCTCCCGCCAACCGGGAGGCATGTAGCGTTGCAGAGATTCCAACTCGCTAGACGTCAATGGATTGGACATATTAGTTGCCAGTCGTTCGTGGTTAGTGGTTAGTTGTTAGTGGTTAGTCGCCAACTAGCCACTGGTCAGCAATTCCCGTTTTGTAGCCGCGCTTTCCATAGCGCGTGCATTTTGCCACATGAAACATCCTTCGCGATATAGAAATCGCGGCTACAACTCTCGTTTTTTCCCATAACGGGAATTGCTGGCCACTGGTCACTAATCACTAATTAGCGCAGTGCCCTCAATGCCTCGTACAGCGCCCGCGCAGCAGTAGACTCAAACGACGCAGCCTCTGGCGAGGACCAAAATTCCTCCAGCCAGCGATTGCCTGTCGTCTGCTCGTAGACATATGCCTGGATGAACATGTCGAGCCGGTCGGCATCGCGGACGAGCCGCGCCTCGGCACTCGTTCCGTCCTCAAACTCTTGCCACCAATCGCGCCATTGTTCGTTTGCTATATTGGGGACGCCTTGCAGCAAAGCGCCCAACACCTCCAACTCCGCCTTGCTCTTGGCGCCAGGAGGGAAATGACGCGCCGCAGGTGTGGGAACGTCGCTGAGCACACTCTCCGGTAGATCGTGAAGCAGCGCGATGGTCAGTACTTTGGCCTTGTCTATAGATGGCTCCACCAGCTCGGCCATCATCAACGAGATAAAAGCCACGCCGAAGCTATGATCGGCCACGCTCTCGGCATCGGCCACGCCGCGCATCACCCACCCGGCGCGCGGCACGCGCTTCAACTGATTGGCGTGAAGAAGCAACTCCAACAGAGCATCGGTTTCCACGGCCCGATCCGTCAAGCTTTATACCCGATCATGCGCAGGAAATCTTTGCGTTGGGCGACGTCCTCTTCCGTTTCGATGCCCTTCGTCTTGACGCCATCCACCACACCGAGGATGCCCCGCCCCTGCTCGGTCTCGACGAGGATCACCTCGACCGGGTTGGCCGTGGCGCAAAAGATGCGACAGACTTCGGGCGTCATCTTGACCGCGTTCAATACATTGATGGGGTAAAAACCTTCGCCGAGGAAAATGATAAAGCTGTGCCCTGCGCTCAACGCCAGCGCGTTTCGCTTTGCCAGCTCGATCAATGTGTCATCGGTGCCGCTGGCGCGCACCAACGCCGGACCAGAGGCCTCGCAGAAAGCCAATCCAAACTTGATGCCGGGCACGGTGCCGACCAATGCTTCGTGCAGATCCTCCACTGTTTTGATAAAGTGCGACTGGCCCAGAATAAGATTGACGGCCTCTGGCCTTTCAATCTGCACCACCTTCAGTTCCACAAGCCACCTCCCGCTTTTCTATGGAGCAGACAACACTTCAGGAATCAAGCAGCGAGGGTTCTGGGGCTATCCCATCGCCACCGCCTCTTGTACCATGGCAGAACCTCCCCAACGTCCGAAACACCACCGCTATCCCTCGATTACAGGGACGCTTCGTCGTGGGGATCATAGCCCCTAGAAACGTGCTTACAAATCGTTAAGCCGGAGTCTCGTCAATCCCCAGAATATCGCTCACGCTTTCCAGCAATTCCTGTGGACTGAACGGCTTGGTGATGTAATCATCCACCTTGGCGAGGTGCAGTCCCAACACTCTGTCAATACTCTGCGCCTTGGCGGTGACGACGATCACGGGGATCTGCTTCAGTTCATCGTCGGCCTTCATCTGCCGGTAGACCTCCCACCCATCCATATCCGGCATCATCAGATCCAACAGCACCAGATCGGGTTTGAGTTCACGTACCGTCTTCAAGCCCTCACGGCCGCCAACAGCGCCGACAAGTTCAAACTCCTTACGCCTAAGAATTAGTTTGATCAGATCGATCATCTCGGGTTCATCTTCAACGCAGACGACTGTCTTTTTCGCCATTCAGAAATCCTCCCTCTAGCATCATCATCATCTCTCGCCAGCAAAGCGACGTGGATCAAAGCATCGTACGGTTGGAGCCGACACTCCCTAGTGTACCACTATCCTGCCTTCAAGTCAAACTGTTTCGAGGATTCGGCCTTCGGCCCACAAACACCTCAGGTGCACCTTCTCAAAAAGTCGGGGAATGTAGCCGAGGTTTCCATACCTCGCCCTAGCGCGCTATGGAAAGCGCGGCTACTGCCCCGAATTATTGCCAAGACACCCTCAGGCAAAAGTTGCGCTGTGGTGAGAGTGCGCTATAATTATACCACATGCGCAAAGATTAGCCGATAGCGTTCAGTCGGCCGTGGATAGCCGTGTACCGCTGATCGCTAACTGCTAGCGTGTGAGGACATCTTGAGTACTAAGAAAACCTCGCAACCTGAAGATCTGGACCCGCTGGTTGGTCACAACTGTGAACCGCTCATCACCCGGTTGGAACCAGGCGCACAACTTTCCGTCTACCAGGGCATAGGACCCCACGACGAGTTGGCAGCGATCCTGTTGGGGATGCGACCATACCTCCAAAGGGATCGTCCACACTCATCGTTCCCCCTCCCCACCAATGACCTCGCGTACAACCTCAAATATGCTCCGAAGAAACGCCGCGTGCTCGAAACCGGCACCAGCGTTCTGACAGTAACTCATACCATTGGAGGAATGAAGAAACTATGGGAAACCTGCGACGATTGGTATTAGATGTATTGAAACCACTCGAGCCAAGCATCGTTGAACTGGCACAAATGTTGGCCGATCTGGATGGTGTAGATGGCGTCAACATCTCGATCTATGAGATCGATCGGCGCGTAGAAAACGCCAAGGTAACCATCGAAGGACACGACCTGCGTTACGAGACCATAGCCGCCCTGATCGAGGAAAATGGCGGCGCCATCCACTCTATTGATGAGGTCGCGGCGGGCGATGTGCTCATCGAGGACGTCATCACGCCGCAGGATTAATCTGGTATAACGTATGGATAACCCGTATGAACGTATAGCGCAGCGCATCAATGAGGTGCGTGAGTATGAACGTATCGCCGGCTTTGCCAAGATCGCGCGCCGCGCCCTGGCGAACAACTCCTTTGACGGCGTGCTGACCATGGTCGGCGTCATGACGGGCCAGTACCTGGCCAATGTGACCGATCCCCGAACCGTGATCCAGGTCGGCGTCGCCGCCTCTATCGCTATCGGAGTTTCGGGGCTGTCGGGCGCTTACCTGGCCGAGTCGGCGGAACGCGGGCGCGAGCTGGCCGAACTGGAAAGGTTATCGCTCACCGACCTGAACGATACCAAGATCGGCCGCGCATCACGGATGGCCGTGATCGTCGTGTCGTTGGTAGATGGCCTGTCGCCGCTGGTTTCTTCGCTGATCGTCCTGATCCCTTTTTTCATTGCGCCGATGATCGGCAACATCACGATCAGTTACGCGCTCTCTCTGCTCATCGGCCTGCTCAGTCTGTTCGGACTGGGAACCTTTCTGGGCCATATCTCTGGACGCAGCCTCATCAGCTATGGATTGCGCACCACGGCTGCGGGCATTGTAGCCGTCGTGCTCAACTTTTTACTGAACGGTCGACAGAACTAGATCTGTATACGGCCGAGTGTCCCTACTGTGGCGCGCTCATCAAAGGTACGTAGACGTAACCTTCTCACGAGAAAAGTGTTTTTCTTATTGGTATTCTCGACGTCTACGGCAAGGCAGGTACTTATGAATCAGAACATCGCAGTGGTGACAGACAGCACGGCTTATATCCCCCCAGAAGCACTGGGGGACCTGAGCATTCCCGTGATCCCTCTCTGGGTCTTTTTGGGCGACGAGCGGTTTCGAGACGGCGTGGACTTGGACCCTCCGGGCTTTTACCACCGGTTGCAGACCAGCGCGTCTTTCCCCACCACGTCCCAACCCTCCGCCGGGGAATTTGTGGATTTTTTCCGCAACG
The DNA here is from genome assembly GCA_034437455.1 of Anaerolineae bacterium. Taxonomy (GTDB): domain Bacteria; phylum Chloroflexota; class Anaerolineae; order B4-G1; family B4-G1; genus DAOTUB01. The sequence goes on from DAOTUB010000369.1 coordinate 14,452, forward strand.
TCGCCGACGAGGCACAGACGGATACCATCGTGGGCATCTATGTCACCAGCAAACTCAGCGGCACCATGGCCTCGGCCGAAGCCGCCCGGGCGCAGTTACCTGAACTCAACATTGTGAATATCGATTCACTCCTGACCTCGATGGCGCAAGGCTTTATCGCCCTGGCGGCGGCTCGCGTTGCCGCGGACGGAGGCTCGCTAGAAGAGGTCATCGCTGCGGCTCAAAAAGTACAGGAGGAAATGAGCCTTCTGTTCACTGTGGACACGCTGGAATATTTGCACCGTGGTGGGCGCATTGGCGGCGCCAAGCGGCTCCTGGGGACAGCCTTGAGTATCAAGCCGTTGCTGCACATTGAGGAAGGAATCGTCAAACCGCTGGTTCAGGTACGAACCAAACGGAAGGCAATCGCGCGGATGTTGGACATCGCCGAGGAGCGACTGGGCGATAGACAAATGGCAGAAGTAGCCATCATTGACGCGAACAGCCCCGAGGAAGGAGATGCCGTCGCCCAACAGGTCAGGGAGCGCTTTGCCATCTCCCCGGTCTATCGCACCGTTCTCAGCCCCGTCATCGGCACACACGGCGGGCCGGGCACCGTCGGCATCGCTTTCTATCCCGAGCGTTAACCGCTTCTCGCATCCAGCGACAAAGGGGTATAATTCAAAAGTCTGGGGAGCTTTCGACGTAGCCGCGCTTTCCATAGCGCGCAGGCCCGCGAGGTATGGAAACTACATAGCCCCGTTTTATTGAAAAGATACAGTCTGGAGAAAAAAGAAACCTGTCCCCCAGAGTTCTGAATTATACCCGCGACAAAGACAGAACTGTTAGGCAAAGTTGAAAAGTGAACTCCTTTAAAGATCAAAGGTGAACCTTGAATTCTTGCAAAGGGAGCGAGACGGAGTGATTGGACTTTGGATAAATTTACACCCCTATATATGCCGGTTTGAAAATACCAATCCCGTATATATGCGGGTAAAGAAAGGCTTGTCTAGGACTTGAATCCTGAACAGACAGGCCAAACCC
>DAOTUB010000370.1:0-38415 GCA_034437455.1 Anaerolineae bacterium
TAGCCGCGCTTTCCATAGCGCGCAGGCCCGCGAGGTATGGAAACCTCGGCTACATAGCCCCGTTTTATTGAAAAGATACAGTCTGGAGAAAAAAGAAACCTGTCCCCCAGAGTTCTGAATTATACCCGATCAAAGTGCTCAACTCACAGGGGATGCAGAAATCAGAAAAAATATCTGGGTATCGCCATGCGACGCGCGCACACCCTTGCGCCTCCAGCCCACTCAAACGCCAGTATCTACCCACCCTCCCACGCTTCCATAATTTCCCGATGCGCGGGCACGTTTTCCAGGAACGAGCGTCGCATCTCCTCGTCGGCGATTTTGGCAGCCTCCTCTTGCAACAGGTGGTGGGCCTTTTCCAGAATAGTCTGAGCCCGGGGATCCTGGCCAGCGCGCAGAACGTGGTAACAGGTCAGATAAACTTCCAAAAGCTCCCCCACATCTTCCAGGTCCGGATAGTTCAATATTTCTTCAACAAGTGTTTGGGCCTGGGCCAGATCATCCTGGGCCAGAGAAACAGTAGCCAGACCAGCCAGGCACTCTATAGCCAGATTCTGCTGACCTAGCTCTTGTCGCAGAGCCAGAGCTTGTTGGTAGGCAGCGGCGGCTTCTGCCCAGTGCTCCAAGCCCACCAGGGCGCGGCCCATATTCGCCATGATGTACCCCTGATTGGCACGGTCGCCGATACTTTGCCCAACACACAGAGCTTGTGCCAAGCGCTCCCTGGCTCCAGCATAGTCGCCTTGGTAGCACAAGATATCGCCAATGTTGTTAAGTGCTATACCCTCATCCCGCCGGCTGCCAATCTCGCGCGAGAGCTGTAGAGACTGCTCATAATAAGCTCTGGCACCGACATAATCCCCCTGAAATACCGAGACAATGTCCAAATTGTTGAGCGCGCCACATTCCTCCTGCCGATCCCCCATCTCGCGGTAGATGCGCAGCGATTGCTCAAAGTGAACCCGGGGCCCGGCATAGTCGCCCTGAAACCAAAAGACCACACCGAGGTCGCGCAGGCTACCCGCCTCCACCTCGCGCACCCCCGCGGCCCGAGCCAAGGCCAGGGCTTGTTCGAGTTGGGATTGGGCGGCTTTGTAATCTCCCTGGTTCCAGAGAATCTCACCCCACAGCCGATACCCCCTCGCCTCGCTGCTCACATCCTGGATCGTTTGAGCTAGTTGGATGGCCTCCTGGGCTGCCGCGACAGCCGCCGGAAAGTCACCGGTCGCCTCGGCATAGTGAGCCTGGCGCAAGGAGACCTCGATCCGCCGTCGATCGTCAGCGAGAACCTCGACCAACTCTTTCATGGCTACCAGATCCTGGATCTGAGCCTCTCTTGCTCCTTGCAGATCGTACACCTTTTCCCGCGCCAACAGCAGGGTATACCGATCGGCTCGTTCGTCCACCGGCGCCAAGTCGAGGGCGCGGTCAAAGTAAGCCACCGCCTCGGCGTTGATAAACCGGGTCGCCGCTTGCTCTCCGGCCCGGTGCAGATAGGTCGCCGCCTGCCCCGTGGGGCTGCTGAACAGGTACTCGCGCTCTCCTGCAAAGGCCGATTCCTCCCGCTCCGTCACCACTCCCTGCTCTTTCCCCTCGTGCAACGCGACCCGCACCTGCACCCTGGGAACCCGACCGATGTCCTCCAATATCCCCTCCCAGAAAACCACTCCCACCACGGCCGCCCAGCGCAGCACCTGCCGTGTCTCTTCCGACAACTGGGCCAACCGCCGCCAGACCACTTGTCGGATGCTCTCTGGAAGTTGGGCCTCTTGCAACGCTGCGCGATCCACGCGCCAACCCTCCACCGTCCGCTGAAGCACCACCCCATCCTCCGCCAGCGAGCGAATCAACTCTTGCACGAAAAACGCATTCCCCTCCGTCGTCCGCTGCACCCGCTCCGTCAACGATGTTGGAAGTTGCTCCAAACCGAGCATGGAGCGTACCAAGTCGGTGGCATCTTCCGGCGGCAAGCGGTGCAACGGGATGTGCTCGATCTGGCTGCCCGCAAGCTCTGTCAACGATTGCGCCGGGCCTCCCTCGTCGTCGCGGTAGGTGACACAGACTTGCAATCTCGCGGATCCACGACTCCGCGCCAGGAAGCGCAGCAGTTCCAACGTGGCCTCGTCCGCCCACTGCGCATCGTCGATCACGATCACGGTTGGCCGTACCTCGGCCGCTGTTCGCAGTACCTGGAGAATGGCATCGTTCAGGCGCAGTCGCGCCGCCTGCGGTTCCAAGTCCACAGGCGGTGCAAGCCCCTGCATATAATCCCGTTCCCATAACTCGGGAAGCAAGGTCGCCAACACCGGCCCCACCTGTTCCATCTTTGATTCTGCCCCACTCACTCCTTCCACGTAGCGCGTCAACACCCGCAACACCTCGCGCCACGGGCGATACGCCACGCCGCCGTTCTCCACACATTGCCCGCGTGCTATATACGCCCCCTCCAGCTCCGCCTGTACAACGAACTCTTCCACCAAACGGGTTTTGCCCACCCCACCCTCTCCGCTAACCAGCACCAATGTCCCCTCGTCAACCTGGGCCTGTTCCCAACACGTCTGAAGCATCTCGCTCTCAGCCACTCGGTCGACAAAGCGAGCTCGCAGCGCATAACTCGTGGCCGTCTCCTCCGTCTCCAACTCGTACGCGCTTCCCGTGATCTCATTCACCGCCTCGATCACCTCGTTCGCGCTGCTGTACCGCTCCGCCGGAGACCGCGCCATCAACCGGGCGATCACCGGGCCGATCTCGGCGGGAAAGCGGCTCTCGGCTCCCAGAGCTTGTTCCAACGTGAGTTGAACCAGTGGCTCTTTGCCCGGCCCGGGCATGAACACCGGTGACTCGCCCACCAACGCGGCGTACCACGTCGCTCCCAGGCCATAAAGGTCCGCCCGATGATCGGCAAGACAACGCTCCTTGATCTCGGGGGCGGTGTAGCCCGGTGTATGGTATCGCGCTCGAACCTCGCGAGTCCTGATCTCGAGCGCCACGCCAAAATCCACCAGCTTGACCCGATGACGCCGGTCGCCAGTATGGCCAGCGTCATTGATGTCATCGGCGCCGTCCATCAACAACACGTTGGACGGCTTCAGATCCCCGTGGATCACACCCCGGGCGTGGAGATAAGCCAGCGCCCGACAGACCTGCACCATCGCCGAGGTGACGGCGGCAGGCTCCAACTGGCACAGGAGCGCATCCAGGTCTTGTCCCTCAACCCACTCCATCGTAAAATACAACTCCCCTTCGGTCGTGACGCCAAAGTCGTAGACGTCGACCAGGTTGGGATGGTGCAACTGGGTCAGGATTTTGAACTCGCGTTGGAATTGTCTCACATGTTCGGGCTTTTCCTCCGCCGGAACATCCAATATCACCGTCTTGAGAGCAACGACCTCTCCCTCCCTGGCCTCGTCAGAGACGCGGTACAGGGCGCCCATTCTATCCAGGCTAACCAACTTTAGGACGCGATAGCGGTTTTCAATCAACAGGTCAGTTTTGAATATGGTTTTCCCCATTGCAAGGCTCCCAAGCTCAGCTTCATCTACCTGCTCTCCCACACCTCTATGATCTCGCGGTGCCCAGGCACGTTTTCCAAAAATGAACGTCGCAGCTCCTCGTCATCTATTCGAGCAGCCCGCTCTTGCAGCAGACGATGAGCCGCGTCCAGGATCGGCTGGGTGCGGGGATCGCAGGTAGCATGCAGGACGTGATAGCACGTCAAATAGATCTGGAAAGGCTCTTCTATGCCAACCAGAGCGTCACCTTCCAGGTGAGCCAGAATCTCTTCGACACGACTCTGCGCCCGATCCAGGTCCCCCTGGGCCAGGGAGACGCGAGCCAGGCCAGCTACAGATTCCAGGGCAAGACAGGACTCGCCCAACTCGCGCCTGATCTCCAGCGCCTGTCGATAAGATTCGGCGGCCTCCTCCAGACAGCCCAGTCCCTCCCAGGCAAGGCCCAGGTTGGTCAAAGCAAACCTCATCCAACGCGGGTCACCGACTTCCTGTGCGATAGATAGCGCCTGTTGGCTGTATTCCCGAGCGGCATCGTCGTCGTCCAAACTGTGGAAAAGCGAGCCTAGATTGGACAGCGCCTGACACTCGCCATTCCGGTCGCCAATCTCGCGACGGATGCACAGAGATCGCTCGTAATAGGCCCTGGCCTGAGCATAGTCGCCTAGCTCACCGAAAAGAACGCCGAGGTTGCCCAGTACAATGCCCTCGCCCCGCCGGGCGCCAATCTCGCGAAAGATACGCAGGGCCTGCTCGTAATAAACCCGGCCCTCGGCGCTGTCGCCTTGCTCGATGGAAATGAGACCGAGATTGTTGAGCGTCCCGCTCTCAAACCGCCGGTCGCCAAGCTCGCGGTAGATGTACAGCGCCTGCTGGAAATAAGCCCTGGCTCCCGTGTGGTTGACCCGATTCCAGGAGAGGAGACCCAGGTAGCGCAAGCTGTCCGCCTCGACCCGGCGCAACCCTGCCGCCCGGGCCAGTATAAGGCTCTGCTCAAGCTGGCGCTGGGCCGCCTGATAGTCGCCCTGCCGCCAGAGTGTCCCCCCCCACCGCATGTAAGCGGCTGCTTTCTGGCTCATATCCTGGGCCATTTCGGCCAGGCGGATGGCAGATCGCGCCGCCGCGATAGCCGCCGGATAGCAGCCGGTCACGTAGGCATAGTGCGCCTGGCGCAGAGCGACTTTGGCCCGGCGGCATTCATCACCAAGATCGTCCGCCAATGCTTCTAAGGCCTCCAGGTCTTGCTTTTGAGCTTTCCGATCTCCCTGCACGTCGAGCACGTTTTCGCGGGTCAGCAGAAGGGCGTACCGCTCGGCGACGTCTTCCTGCGGCGTCAAATCGAGGGCGCGACTCAAGTAGCGCAACGCCTCGGCGTTGGCGAACTGCGCCGCCGCCCGCTCGCCCGCGATCCGGGCATAGTGTCGCTCCCGCTCCGGGTCTCCGGCATAGCGACGCGCCAACTGCACCGCGATCTCGTCGGTATGGTCTCCGTACAGCTCTTCCAGCGCCGAGGCCACCTCACGGTGCAGCAACCGGCGCTCCCCCGCGCTCAGATCGTGGTACAGATACTGCTGAAACAAAACGTGGACGAGTTGATAGCGTGACAGATGCCTGTCTCCGATCCGCACCTCGCCCACCTCCCGCACCAGACCGTGACGTTTTTCCAACTCCTGAGACAATGCCCGCAAGAGTTTTCGCTCGCCCACCTGCTGCACGCGAGCCACAACCTGGGCCGTGAACTCCTCCCCCTCCACACTGGCCACCGAGAGGATCTCGCGTAGCTCCGGCCCGAGTTGACCGATGCGCTCCTCGATCACCCCCTCCACGCGCGCGGGCAAGGTCTGCCAGTCCACTGCCGCTCCCTCGACCCACCGACCCTGCTCGTCCCGCACCAGATCGCCCCGCTCCACCATGGCGCGGAGCAGTTCGACGGTGAACAACGGATGCCCGCCCGTGCGCCGGAACAACGCCCGCCGAAAACCCTCGCTCAACCGGCTGGGACCGGCGGCGAGGAGAGCGTCCAGGAACTCTTCCGCCTCGGTTTCTTTCGTTTTCGCCAGATCGATCCAGACGTCCCCATAATATCGCTTGAACTCGGTCAACACCATTTCCAGCGGGTGGCGCTCGCCATCCCGGCCCAGGGTCACTTCCTCAGGCCGGTAAGCACCCGCGATCAGGATGCGACTGCCCTCAATGCGCCGGCCCAGGTGAAACAACAAACTGAGGGACGCGTCGTCGGCCCATTGTAGATCGTCGAGCACCAGCAGCAAGGGTCGCTGAGCCGCCAAGCCACGCAGTACGTTGGCGTACTGTTCAAAGAGTTGGTTTTGTTCCAGGCTACCAGACCTGGCCTGCGTCCATTCAGCCAGCTCCTTCAACCGCTCCAAGCAGTCCGTCCCGCCAGACGTTGCTTCTACGGCCCGATCCAAAAGCTCACTTCCGGGCAAAAAGATGCCGATCAACTCTGGGCCTCGCTCCATCAACAACTGGATCACGTTGGGCAGCATTTTCCACAGCCGCGCCGCGTGCTCTCGGGTGACGACGCCCGCGGCCCACTTGGCGCTCAAATCACCGGTGAGCATGGCGATGACGTCGCGGAAAGGCAGGTAGGGGTCGCCGACGCCAGAGTAGGCGTTGCAACTGCCCGTGGCAAGCAGCAGTTCGGAGTGCGCGTCCAGGGCACGTCGGCCAAACTCGCTCAGTAGAGTCGTTTTACCCCGCCCGGCGTCGCCAGTGACAAAGACCACCTGCCCTCTGCCTCCCAGCGCCGTCTCGAGCAGCTCACTCATTCGCCCCAGCTCCCGCTCCCGACCGACAAAGATGGGCTGTTCGACCCAGACCGGCGCGTCTTCGTCCAGAAAAGACGGAGATTGGGTTGGAATGTCCGGCGGATACGTCGAACGAGCTTCCAGTCGTCCATCCCGGATCTGTTCGTACAGCCGCGTCGTTTCGGCGGCCGGCTCGACCCCCAGCTCCTCGGCCAGCAAGCGGCGACAGTTCTCGTACTGGGCAAGCGCGGCCCCTCGCTGGCCGCTGAGCGCCAGCAAGCGCATCAACTGCCGGTGCGCTTTCTCTCGCCAGGGATCCATCTCCACCTGTCGCCAGGCATGCGGGCGCGCGCGCTCGTACTCGCCGCGCTCCTCGTACTGCTCCGCCAAACGTCGCAAAGCATCCATCACCAACCGATGGAGCCGCTCCCGATTCAGCAACATCCACTCTTCAAAAGCGGAACTGTCGCCGACGGAGAACCCCTCCAGAAAACCGCCGCGATACAACGCGACCGCCTCTTCCAGATGCCGGATCATCTGCTGAGGGGGACCTTTCGTCTTCAGGAGCGCACTCAGTGCCGCCACGTCGATCCAGGCGTCGCTGGCGCTATTGAACTGAATCGTCTGCCGGGAGATATGTATGAAAGGAGGTTTTGCCTGATGATCGCCGATCACCACGCGAAGATCTGCCAGGGCGCGGCGCAGATTGGCGCGGGCGGCTCGCTCTGGCCGATCCGGCCACAACAGCCCGGACAACTTTTCGCGCCGATGCGGTTCTTTCGCTTCGACGGCCAGATAGACCAATAAAGCCCGCACCTTATCGGAGTGAAAACCGACGACGGGTTCTCCACCCAGGGTTATCTGCAACGAGCCAAGCAAGTGGATCGATAGGCGGGCCACGACTCTCCCATTCGAACAGCGAAGCGAGTAAACAATCAAGGGATAGGACCATGTAGCCGAGGTTTCCATACCTCGTGAGCTTGACGCGCTATAGAAAGCGCGGCTACGTCAAGTCCCTCACATATTGAAAAGACACAATAGCAAGTATCATACATTATACAATCAATGGGGGTTAGATTCAAGTTTCACGTCCACTACAAGTTTTCGGGACGTTTTCGGGACGTTCTCGCCACGCGCGCCTGCTATACTGTGAGCAGTGTGGGAGCAAGGAGCGGTCATGGACAGCCCCCAGAAGAACAAAAGAGAACAACCGGATTACCTGTCGTACTTGCTGCGGCTGTGGCGCGTGAGTGAGGAAGAGACGTCCTGGCGGGCATCTCTCGAAAGTTCGCATACCGGCGAACGAGAGGGATTTGCCAGCCTGGACGCTCTGTTCAGCTTTCTGCAAGAACAGACCGGCGTCGCGCCAGATGCAAGTACTGACCAAAATGGGAGTCTGATTCTCGCAAAATCAAAGGCTCAGCAATAGGCGCGCGCGAGAACGCGGTACCCCCTATTGAGAGGAGGCAAAGTCTGGCTCGAAATCAACGAAAATACGACTCGATCTTGAACTGTGGCATTCGTTAGGGTACACCGGCTAGCGGCAACTCGCCTGCTAGCCTCCACACAAGTAAGGAGAAAGAGAAGAAAAATGAAACGGCTAATTCTAGCAGCGAATATTCTGATCGTAGCATCCCTGGTACTGGCGGCCTGCGCCGCGCCCACGCCCATTGTAGAAGAGGTAGAGGTGCCGGTGGAAGTGGTCGTCAAAGAGACGGTCATCGTCGAGGGCACACCAGAGACCGTGGAAAAAGTCGTCACGGCGACGCCGGGTCCCGTGGAGGAAGAGGACACCTCCAAGTTCGGCGGGACGCTCACCATCCAGGCCGCAGGCATGATTCAGTTCGACTTTGCCCAGTGCGCCGACGACAATTCCTGGTGGGTGATCTCTAACATCTACAGCATGCTCTATCGCATCAACCAGGACAGGAGCCTCTTCCCCGACATGGCCACCTCCTGGGAGTACGAGGACGACACCACCTTCATCCTGCACCTGCGCGAGGGCGTCATGTGGCAGGACGGCAACGACGTCTTTCCCGAAGGAGAGAGCCGAGAAGTGACCGCCGACGACGTGGTCTATTCCATCGAGTACGGCGTGAACATGGAAGGCTCGACCCTCTCCGCCGGGTTCCTGAGTGCCTTTGAATCGGTAGAAGCCCTGGACGACTATACCGTCCAGGTGAACCTCAACAAACCTGACGCGCTTCTCACATCTGGATCGCGCGGCCTGGGGCACATCGCCATCATCCCCCAGGAGGCAGTCGAGTACTATGGTGAGGACTTTGGCCTGAACCCCGTCGGTTCGGGGCCGTTCGAGTTCGTCGAGTACAGCCCGGACGAGCACGTCATCCTGCAGCGGAACGAAGACTATTGGAAAGAGCCCTACCTCGACGAGGTCGTCTTTAAGGTCATCCCTGACGAAGACGCCGCGCTGATCGCCTTCGAGACAGGCGAGATCGACTGGTTGAGCAGTGTGCCCAAGGACGACGTCGCGCGCCTCAAGGACGACACGCGCTTTATTCTCCAGACCAGCGGCCTCGAGTGCGGTCCGTGGATCATGTTCGACATGACGGTACCGTACTTCCAGGATCAAGACTTTCGCCAGGCGCTCGCCTACGCGCTGGACATTGAGGGCATTACCCGGAACGTCGAGGGCGAGCTGTACGCCGGCGGCTGCGGCATCGCCGGCCCTGGCGTGCCCGGCTACGACCCCAACCTGTGCAAATACTTTCCTTACGATCCCGAAGGCGCGAAGGAACTCTTCGCGGGACTGGGTTGGGAGGACACCGACGGGGACGGCGTGCTGGACAAGGACGGCGAACCGATGTCGTTCGAGCTGGAGATCTGGAACACGGACCCCATGCCTCGATATGGCGAAGCCATCGCCATCCAGTGGCAAGAGGTCGGGATCGGAGTAGAGCTACAGACCGTCGAGTTTGGCACCTGGATCGACGACCTGTTCGCGGGTCCCCAGAAGGCCATGATGGCGTCCGGGTTCTGCACCGATGGCGGCCTGAACGGCGTCTTTGGCAGAGAAGCCGCTACTTCCGTCGCGTTGGGCTACGACATGCCCGACGTCCACGACGCGCTGGATCTGGCGAACATCACCATCGATCCAGGCGAGCGGGAAAACATCCTCCGCGACGCTCAGGAGACCATGTTCTCCCAGTACTATGCCATCCCGATGCGCCACTCCACGGGTTACTCGGCCCTCCGTTCCCGAGTACACGATTGGCTAGGGATTTTCTGGTCCGCAAACGTCTGCACCGAGAACAACAACGTCTGGGTGACCGAATAGTCGAGCGGCAATCGAGACATCAGGGCCGGTCGGGCGTCGCACCGGCCGGCCCTTTTTGTAGGAGGCTTTTGTGAGGAGTTATATTCTACAGCGTTTGCTGATTCTATTCCCCTTGCTGCTCGCGATCTCGATGGTCACGTTTCTCCTGGCTCACCTGGCGCCCGGCGACCCGGTCATGGCGCGGTTTGGCCTGGACGTCAAACGGATGGAGACGGAGAGGCTCGAGCAAATCCGCGAGGAACTGGGCCTCAACGATCCTTTGCCCATACAATATCTCCGCTATCTAAAAGATCTGTTGCGGGGCGACATGGGCCGCTCGCTCACCACTCACGCGCCGGTCAGCGAGGAGATCGCCTCTCGATTCCCGGCCACCCTCCAACTAACCGTCGCCTCGATGCTCTTTATGCTGATCGTAGCCATTCCACTGGGCATCATCTCGGCGGTGAAACGCGGCTCACTGGTGGATAATCTCTGTATGGGAGGGGCGCTACTGGGAGTGTCCATGCCATCCTTCTGGTTCGGCATCATGCTGATGCTCCTCTTTTCGCTAAAGCTGGGCTGGCTGCCCAGCACCGGCCGGGGCGACGGCACCTTCTGGGGCACGGTCAAAGCCTTGATCATGCCGGGAATCACGCTGGGTACCGGGCTGATGGGGTTGGTGACGCGGTTGATGAGATCGAGCATGCTGGAGGTCCTGAGCCAGGACTATATGCGGACGGCGCACGCCAAGGGTCTGGCGCCGCGGCTGGTGCTGCTCCGGCACGGCCTGCGGAACGCGCTCATCCCGGTGGTGACCGTCGTAGGCGCGCAGTTTGCCACCTTGCTGGGCGGAACCGTCATCATCGAGACCGTCTTTGCCTGGCCTGGGATCGGGCGGTTGGCAATCGACGCTCTCTCGCGCCGCAATTATCCAGTGATCATGGGAACCGTGCTCGTCTTTTCGGTAACTTTTGTGCTGGTCAACCTGCTGGTCGACGTCCTGTACACTCTCATCGACCCGCGCATACGCTACGACTGAGAGGAACCTATGACAGAACCAACGAAAGAAAGTTACCGGTCAGGCAGAGGTTCACCGTGGCGATATGCGATACGCCAGGTGCTGCGCAATCGCTTTGCGGTCGTGGGCCTGGTGATTCTCGCCATCATGATCCTGTTAGCCATCGGCGCGCCCTGGATCACGCCCCACGACCCATACGCAATGGATCTGGCCAAGGGCCTGCAACCGCCTAACCCCCCAGAACATCTGCTGGGCACCGATGAACTGGGACGCGATCTCGTGACCCGCTTGATCTACGGCGCTCGCGTCTCGCTGACCGTGGGGCTGATCGTCGTCGGCATCGCGGGCAGCATCGGAGTCACGCTGGGGGCGATCAGCGGCTACTATGGCGGCGTGATCGACCAGATCATCATGCGGCTGGTAGACGTGCTGTTCGCCTTCCCGTTTCTGGTACTGGCTATCGCAGTCGTGGCCATCATCGGTCCCAGCTTGACGAACATGATGATCGTGTTGGGGTGTGTTAACTGGATTTATTACGCCCGGCTGGTGCGGGGACAGGTCCTTTCTCTGCGCGAGGCAGAATACGTCGACGCCGCCCGCGTGGTCGGCGCGAGCGACGGGCGCATCATCTTGAGCCACATTCTACCCAACTGTCTGGGCGTGGTGATCGTACAAGCTACCTTTGGAGTGGCTACTTCTATCCTGGCCGCCTCTGGGTTGAGCTTCCTGGGGATGGGCGCACAACCCCCGACGGCAGAATGGGGCGCCATGTTGTTCGCCGCCAAGAAAAACCTGCGCCACTATCCCATCATGGCGATCGCGCCAGGGATGGCGATCATGATCGCGGTGATGTCGATCAACTTCGTGGGCGACGCCCTACGCGACGCCCTCGATCCCCGCTTGCGCGTCTGAGTTTTTGACAAGTAAGGTGCAACGCACTTGGCAAGTGCGTTGCACCTGATGCACCTACCGCCCGGCGGCGAAACCCGCCGCCAGCAGCGCGCTCCCCAACTGCACGCGCACCAACCGCTGGATCGGGATGACGTTGTAATTCAGTTCATCTTCCAGTTCAGAGTTGCGTGCCTCAAAGGTCGCCCGGGCCGCCGCGCGCGCGGCGGCCAACGACGGAGTTTCGCCCGTCTCGGCGATCTGGACATCGAGCAGGCGGACGAACATCCCCAGGCTCAACAGCCGGTAGAAACGGCCGATCACCAGGCTGTCGAACTTTTCTGCCATCGTCGCCGTCTCGTCCGTCTTGGGGTCCGTCTTGGCCCAGTGTTCGTGGGCGACCAGGTGCCGCTCGAACGTCCGCAACGTCTCCGCGATCGCATCGCGGAAAGGAGACGTCACCGTCAGATCATCCTTCACGGCCTCGTATTGCTCCTGCAAAAAGCCGACGTACTCTTTGGCATATTCCAGCCCCTGCAAGATCGCCTCTCTGCGCGTCAGATCCGACGGCGCGGTATCGTGGATCGCCGGGTCGTAAAAGTAGGGCATCTCGCATATCAGGCAGAAGGGATCGCTGAACTGGCGGATATAGTCAAAGCTGGCCGTGCCCCCCGATATAATCTCTGCCGGGTCGCCGCCGGTGTGCTCCTCGATAAAGTCGTACCCCTCGGCGACCATCGGCACCTTGTAGATCGCGCTGGCGTACTCGGTCACGTAGGGCATCTCTGGCTCGCCCAGGTGCATGGGGAGTTCCTGGCTTTCGACCAATTTGTGGAACGGTTCGTACAACGGCTCGGCCTCCTCCGAGATGTAAAAGTAGGCTCCGCCAAAGCCCGCGTTGTGGAGCGAGTAGACAAAGTCGGGCTTGATCTGCTCGACCAGCTCCATCAGCGCCCTGGTCTCGGGCAGCGGGTTGTTAAACTGGAGCGTCTTGTACTCGACGGGGAAGGTCCATTCCACCTGCTGGTAGGCGGGCGGGCGGTAAAAGTTACGGGCATAATTCCCCACCGAAAAGGGCCCCTTGAACCAACCCTCGTTGAGGCGCGTGCCGTCGGGGTCGATGCACTTGATCATGTACCAGGTGTAGCCCAGCGACTCGCACAGCGCGTCGTCCTCCGCCAGCCGGAGCGACAGGTATTCGAGCATCATGCTGCCGATCGGCTCGTTGGGATGGGGCATGGCAAAAAGCAGCGCCTTTTTGGGGCCATTGCCTATTTTGAGCGCCTCGATGGGATCGCCCTGACGCGAGTGACCGACGGGCAGGATCTCGACCACGTCGGGATACTTGTCTGTCAATCGGCGCGTGCTGGCTTTCAATTCGTCCACGGTGAGAAAGGTCTGGTAGTCGGGGACGTCGTTGAGAATGTTGAGTACGTCGTCGAATTTCATAAGTTGTTATACCTCCAGTTGAGTTGTCATATGGGTGTGTTCCAAATGGGTTGAGTAGCCGCGCTTTCCATAGCGCGCGGTATGGAAAGCGCGACTACCTCTAACCGAAATGAAATTGTCACATTAACCAACATAAATTACGGACGGTCAACGGCGAAGAATCGTCGCGATCACGACGCCGAGCAACCCCATCGGAATCGTCGTGACCAGGATCACGAATCCCTGGGGAAGTACCTGAGAGAGAAAGGGAGTGGACACGATCAGCTCCAAGTAAGAAAAGTACTCGCCCAGGAAGGACCAAAATACATAACTCCACACGCCGACAAATATCAGCACGGCCAACACCGGCGCTGCTACCGTCGACCACAAGGCGTCCTCGTTGACGAGAGCCAACAGAACACCGCAGCCGATGGCAAAGACCCCCATCCACACCAGCCCACCCTGCCACAGGGCAAAATCCTTTATCTCCGAGACCGTCATCGTGTCCACGTAGGCCAGCACCAACGCCGCCGCGATGGTGGCCGTCCATTGCCGCACTTTTGGATGCATACGCTTTACTCCTCGAAATCGGCGCGCAACCGGATCTCGCTCTCCTCGCGCGAGTAAGGCAACATGGTCGTGAACCTGGCGCTCGCATACCAGGACATTGAGCCAACACGCTGCGCTTGCCGGACGATCTCCATCTGGGTGGAATAGATGTAAAGAGTGAATTCCAGGTCGAGTCCCTGGTCGGGAGCCAAGACCTGCTCGATGTTCGTGCTCTCTCGCCGGGCAACGGTGTCTACCGCGTCGGGGTCCGTGCCCAGGTACGTGCTGTAGCTGCCGCTAATCCGCTCGCCGTTGAGAAAAAGCTCAAAGCGGTACCGCCTGATATCCATATCCAGAGGCGATTCGTTCTGCACCCGGAGGCGGACGTGAGCGCGGGGGTTCTCGTCGTCGATGACTTGCAGGTCGATGATCGCGAGATTCAAGCCGCGCGCGCCCTTGACCGCCCGGATGTAGTTGAATACGTCCCTTCCGAGCATAAGCGCGGCAGCCATTCCCATCAGAATGAGCAAGATGTAAGCGAAACGTTGCACGGAGCGATCCAATTCAACCCTCCTCTACCAGCACCTACCGACTTTTCCACGCTTCGATGATCTCGCGGTGGGCGGGTACGTTTTCCAGGAAAGAGCGCTGCATCTCCTCGTCGTCTATTTTCGCAGCCCGCTCTTGCAACAACCGGTAGGCGGTATTCAAGATGTCCTCAGCACGAGAATCCTGATTGGTGCGCAAAACGCGGTAGCAGGTCAGGTACATCCGGAAGGGTTCCGCCATCTCGTCCGGCGGTCTTGTTTCCAGGCGTTTCAAAATCTTCTCCACGTGGGCCTGGGCTTGCGCCAGGTTCCCCTGGGCCAGGCTCACGCGAGCCAGACCGGCCAGAGACTCTATGGTTAGATCATACAGTCTCGACTCGTCCCGCAACGTCAAAACCTGCCGATAGGCATTGGCGGCCTCCTCCAGGCGACCCTCGCCCTCCCAAGCATAGCCCAGAGCTACCCAGGCGATCGCCTGGTCGACCAGGTTGCCGCTTTTTTGTGCCAGGGGCAGCGCCTTTTGAGCATATTCCAGAGCAGCTTGACTATCCCCCCGATCACGGTAGAGCACACTCAGATCGCTCAACCCTAACACTTCCAGCATTAAGGCATCGAGCTCGCGACCAATGGCCAGAGTCTGTTCAAAATAGATTTGGGCCTGGGCATAGTCGCCTTGAATTCTGGCGAGAAGACCCAGTTGTTCCACCGCAAATCCCCCGTACAAGCGGTCACCAGTCTCGCGCAAGATGCGCAGGGACTGTTCATTATAGCGACTCGCTTGAGCATAGTCGCCTCGTTCTCTGGCAAGCATGCCCAGGTTGCCCACCGCAAATCCCTCCACCCGCCGGTCGCCAATCTCCTGGGCGATGCGCAGGGTCTGTTCGTAGTAAGCTTGGGCCTCGGCATAGTCGCCGTTCTCCCGGTGAAAGCCGCCCAGCAGGTTGAGCGTCTCGCCCTCGCCCTGCCGATCGTCAAGCTCGCGGCTAATGCGCAAGGACTGTTCCAAATAGAGCTTGCCCCTGGTAAAATCTCCCCGTTGATAAGAGGTCACTAGGCTGAGATCGCGCAAGCTGCCGGCTTCCACCTGGCGCAATCCTGCCGCCTGGGCGAGGGCCAGACTCTGCTCCAGGGGCGATTGGGCGGCTGCGTAATCCCCCTGACGCCAAAGCGCCCGCCCCCATCGCAGATATGCTGTCGCTTCACTCTCCACATCGCCAGAGGCTTGTGCCAGGCCGATGGCTCGCTGTGCGCTGGCAATCGCCGCTGCGTAATCGCCGACGGCCTCGGCATAACTAATCCGGCGCAAGGCTACCTCGAGCCGACGAGTATCCTCATCCAGCGCCTCGGCCAGTTCTCCCAATGCTGTCAAATCCTGATCCTGGGCCTCGCGCGCGCCCTGCAAATCGTACACCTTTTCTCGGGTCAACAGGGCGTCGTAACGTTTGCCCCACTCATTCTCTGCCATCAGGTCGAGGGCGCGACTCAGGTAGTTGAGCGCCTCTGTGTTGGCAAAATGAGCCGCCGCCTGTTCCCCGGCTCGCGTCAGATAAACGATGGCCTGCTCCATCTCACCGGCCTGCTCCAGGTGATCGGCGATCAAGCCCAGATGCTCACCCACCTCCTCATCGCTGCGGGCCATCAGCCAGGCCGCCGCCCGGCTGTGAACCTCCTGCCGCTCCTCTTCTGGGATGCTTTCGTAGCTCACCTCCCGCACGATGGGGCTGTTGAACAGATACTCTCTCTCCCCCGCAAAGGCCGACTCATCCCGTTCCTCCACCAACCCTTGCGCCACCCCTTCGCGCAAGGCGACTCGAACCCGCTGCCAGGGCGCCTGTCCCACCTCCGCCACGCCTCCTTCCCAGAACACCGATCCCACGATCGCCGCCCAGCGCAGCGCCTGACGTGTCTCTGCAGACAGCCGGTTCAGGTGTTGCCACACCGTCTGACGGATGCTCTCCGGCAAGCGCGCTTCTCGCAGGGCTTTGTGATCTACTCGCCAACCCTCCACCGTCCGCTGGAGCACCACGCCATCCTCCGCCAGGGCGCAGATCATCTCTTGCACAAAGAAGGTGTTGCCCCCCGTCGTTCGCTGTACCCGCTCCGTCAAAAGCGCGGGCAACTCGTCTAAACCCAACATCGAACGGACCAGCTCTGTGGTATCTTTTGGCGGTAGGGGTTGCAGCGGGATACGTTGGACCCGCTCTCCCCCCAACATCGCCAGCAGGTGTTCTGGGCCAACCTCGTCATCACGGTAAGTCACGCACACCTGCAACCCCACGGCTCCAGGCGTTCGCGTCAGAAAGCGCAACAACTCCAGCGTGGCCTCGTCAGCCCAGTGAGCGTCTTCGATCGCGATCACCGTGGGCCGCAGCTTTGCCGCCGCCCGCAACACCTGGGCAATGGCGCGGTTCAGACGCAACTGTGCCGCCTGCGGTTCCAAATCTACCGGCGGTGCAAGCGCTTGCATGTAATTCCGTCCCCACAACTCGGGCAAGATCGTCGCCAGCACCGGCCCTGCCTGCTCCAACCCCGCATCGTCTGCGCCTTCCACGTAGCGAAGCAACACCCGCAGCGCCTCACGCCACGGACGATACGCGCCACCGCCCTCTACACACTGCCCACGTGCTACCCGCGCGCCCTCCAGCTCCACCCGCACGATGAACTCTTCCAGCAAGCGCGTCTTGCCCACCCCACCCTCACCGCTCACCAGCACCAACTTTTCCTCACTTGCCTGAGCTTGTTCCCATGCTGTCTGGAGTACTCCGAACTCGGCCTCTCGGTTCACAAAGCGCGTGCGCAAGGCGTAGCTGCTCGCCGTCTCCCTTGTCTCCAGTTCGTACGCGCTCCCGGTGACCTCGTTCACCGCCTGGATCACCTCGTTCGCGCTCCGGTAGCGAGCATCGGGAGACTCGACCATCAACCGGGCAATCACACCCCCGATCCCCTTCGGAATCTGGTTCTGCTCCGCCAATACTTCGTCCAGCGCAAACCGAATCAACCGCTCCCTGCCCGGCCCTGGCATGAACATCGGCGCCTCTCCCACCAACAGCGCGTACCACATTGCCCCCAGACTGTACAGGTCCGCCCGCTGGTCAACGGGTTGCGGCTGTCTCGTCTCTGGCGCCGTGTAGCCCGGCGTATAGTACCGCGCTCGATCCTCCGGCGCACGGATCTCGTAAGCCACGCCAAAGTCCACCAGCTTTACCTGCTCCCCGGCATCAGCCGCCATCAACACGTTGCGCGGCTTGAGGTCTCCATGGATCACGCCCCGCGCGTGCAAATAGGCCAACGCCCGGCAAACCTGCACGATCACCGGGATGGTCGCCCCTGGCTCCAAGGGGCGCAGGCTAGGCGCCAGATCCTCTCCCTCGACCCACTCCATCGTAAAATAGAGTTCTCCCTCGCTCGTGACGCCGTACTCGTAGACAGAGACCAGGTTGGGATGGCGCAACTGGGTCAGCAACTGGAACTCGCGCTGAAAACGCTCCACGCTCTCGGGCGCCTCCGCCGCCGCGCCTCTCAAACGCACCGTCTTGAGCGCGACGACCTCGCCCTCGCGTGCTTCGTCCAAGACGCGGTACAGGGTGCCCATCCCACCTGTCCCGATCACGTCCAAAACCCGGTAGCGGTTCTCGATCAAATCTCCGACCTTGAATTCGACATCCATAATTGTCTGTCTCCTACCAGGTGCTCAGCGATAGTGAAATTTCAGGTTCCGTCTACAGATCACGGCGTGCAACTATCCACCCAAAACGCGATAGGCGAAACGGAGCATCAGCTCCTGATGTTCGATACCCTGCTCGGCGTCTGCAAACGCGCCCGTGTGCCCCGCGTCAAACCAGTGCACCTCGATGGGCTTGCCCAAAGCTCTCATCTGTTCCTCGTACATCTCGACCGGACGGGCCGGGGTGCGGGTGTCGTTGCGGCCTTGAATGATGAGCACCGGCGCTCGCACGTTCTCGACGTAGGTGATGGGCGAACTGGCAACGTGCGCCTCGGGTTTCTCCTCCGGCGTGCCGCCGAACATGGCTACTTGATACCCTCGCAGCGCCTCCGCCGAGTACTCGTACATCACCGTCCAATCGGTGATGGCGATACCGGCCATCCCACCCGCCCACAAGTCGAGCCGCGTGCCGAGCGCCTGCAACGTCAGGTAGCCGCCGTAGGACCAGCCGGTCAGCAGGATCGCATCGGGCCTGGCGATCCCCTCGTCGACCAGCCAATCGCGCGCCGCGACCATGTCCTCCACTTCCCAATGGCCCAGATCGCCCACGATCTTGTCCTGGAATTCGCGGCCAAAAGTGATCGAGCCGCGATAGTTGATGGTCAGATAGGCAAAGCCGTGATCCAGCCAGGCCTGGCTCTCCGGAGAGAATTCCTCTTCCGTGACACCGCTCGGCCCACCGTGTGTCTCCAGGATGGTGGGGAAAGGACCCTCGCCCTCGGGAACGGCCAGCCAACCCTGGATCTCTTGCCCATCGGACGAAGTAAATGTGATCGACTTCCAGGGACGGCTCGGCGGAACCTCGCCCGCTGCCAGCACGACGCGCTTCTGGGCGCCGGTCTGGCTATCGAGGGCGACCAACTGGGAGGGGTGCGTCGCCGTTTGCAGGTGAATGTAAATATCGCCCTCCGGCCCAAAGTAAGGCGGGATGTAACTGGCGCCCGGGCTGCCGGAGGGATGCTCCAATTCGATCAGGGCATCGTTCGCTAGATCGTAAACGTACAATTGCTGGACAGCCTTGTTGAAGGTGGAGAACAGAATGCGCTCTCCATCGGGGGACCAATCGAACCCGCTCGCCGCTCCCTCCACGTCAAAGATCAGGTCAGTGCGCCGGCCGGTGCGCGGGTTCCACAGAAGCAACGTCTCGACGCCGGTGCGGTTGGTGGTCGCCAGCAGGCGCGTGTCGCCGGACAGGGGCGAAAAGCAGACGGGTTGCAAGCTGGTCTCCTCCCCATCCCACAGTTCCGCCATCTGCTCGCCGCTGGCCGTATCGAAAGCCAGCAAGCTGAACTGAAACTTGCCCGCGCGCGCGGTGGAGGCCATCACGGCGACATCCCCGTCGTGGGAAAGGACCGGACCCCGCATGAGGGGCTTGCTCTGGTGCAACAATCTCGGTGATGCCAGCGTCCCGTCTGGCGCCCGGTCGATCACGTACAGGTGAAAGCCCTCTGGAGTCCCGGCAGTCAGCCCGATCCGGTTGCCCGCTCTGCTGAAACCCACCATGCCGGCCAGGGAATAGGGGGGCAGATCGGGAGTGACGTCCTCTTTTTCGCCCCCCGCGAAGGGAACGCGCACGACGTGACCGATCTCGTTCCCCCCCTCGTCGTCCAAATAATAGACATGGCTCCCGTCCGAGGCGATAAAACCGAGCACCTTGCCCTCAGGATGATCGGTGAGCTGGGTCAGTTCGCCACTGGACACATCCCAGGCATATAGCTGGTGTACACCCGTCGGATTCGTGACGACCAGCCCCCGGGTCGGCGCTCCTCTGGCGATCCTGGTCGCGAAAATCGCCGGGGCGCGAAAACGCTGTTTCCACAAAGCATCGTCGTCAAGTTCTAACTCTTTTAACATATTACTCCTTATCTCATACCAATGATACTATTGCGCCACCACAAAAGCGATGGCGTGCTCGCGAGTGTGGGAGAGGCTGACGGCCCACTCGGCGAGGCCCAGCTCGTCGGCGCGCGCGGCGGCGCGGCCAGACAGACGAATGAGCGGCTTGCCGCGCCGGTCTCCGATGACCTCTACTTCTCGCCAACGGACGCCATCGCGGGCCATCATCCGCACGCCCACGCCCAACGCCTTGGAGACAGCCTCCTTGGCCGCGAAGCGAGCCGCCAGTTCTGCCGGGCGCGCCCGACAGTAGGCGATCTCGACCGAGGTAAAGACTCGTTCCAGAAAACGGTCGCCGTAGCGCGCCAGCGCCCGCTCGACGCGGGCGATTTCGATCATGTCAACGCCGGTAGTGAGCATGACCCAGAAATCTACGCGGGCGGCGGTCCGGCGACGGCGAGCGCATAGGCGTCGGGGTCGAGCCAGCGTTGCGCGACGGCCTGCACCCGCTCGACAGTGATCTCGCCGATCAGATCTGCGTAATTCTGCAAATAGTCCAGCCCCAGTTCGTATCGCTCCATATTGAGGATCGCCTGCGCCACTCCCTCGTTCGTCTCCAGGCGTAAAGGCAGGCTGCCGGTGATAAACGCCTTGCTATCGTTCAGTTCCTCTTGCTCCACCGGCTCCTCACAGATGCGGCGGATCTCGGTGCGGATGCTGGCGAGCGCGCGCTCGACGTTATCCGGGTTGACGCCCGCGATGACCTGCCACGGGCCAGGGCCGGGACCGCCGCTCACTCGGCTGAAGGAGTAGTAAGCCAATCCCTGCTCCTCACGCACCTTTTCTCCCAGGCGGCCCATCAATCCAAAGACGCCCAGGATGATGTTGCAGACCGAGGCGTCCAGAAAATCAGGTGCCGTGCGAGAGGGTCCCGGATAGCCCAGGATGATGTCTGACTGCGTCTTGTCAGGAATGGCGACCGTCTGCTTGCGCACCTCGGCAATGCGGGGCACGTCGGGGAGGGGAGCGCGCTCGTAGGTGTGGCCCATCCAACCGCCAAAGGCATCCTCGATCTGCGCCAGCGCGTCGGCTTCCTTCACCGCGCCCACCACGACGATGACCATCCCCGACGGACCGTAGCCGCCGGCGTAGAACTCGGCCAGATCGTCGCGGCCGAGCGCGCTGACCGTCTCAGTATAGCCGCTGGTGCTGCGGGCGTACGGATGTCCTTGGGGATAGGCCAACTCGCGGAAGGCAAGACCGGCCATGCGCTGGGTATCGTGATCGCGCTCCGCCAGGTCGGTGAGGATCTCGGCGCGCAGCTTTTCGACCTCGTCGCCGGGAAAGGTGGGATGGCGCAACACGTCGGCGAGCACGTCAAGCACCAGCGGCAAGTCCTCGGCCAGACTTTTGGCCCCAAAGCCGGTGGTATACGTACTGCCGCCAATGCCCACACTGGCGCCCACCGATTCCAGCTCTTCATAGATCTGCTCAAAAGTGCGATTCGTCGTGCCGCGCATCAACGCATCGGCGACAAAGGAAGAAAGGCCCGCCTGCTCGGGTCGCTCGTCGTAGGCGCCCACGAGCAGGTAGCCCGCCACGATCACCGAGGGGCTGAGATGGTACCGGGCGGCATCGCGCATCAGCACGACCATTCCATTGTCGAGTTCGTGTCTCGTAATATCTTGTGGTCCAGGTAGGGACATTTTGACTCTCTCCGAGCAATGAACAATGAATCAATCAACAATGAACAACTTTACTCATTGTTAATTATTCATTGGCTCATTGATAATTGGTACGTACCATCCAACGGTGCGATTCGACCGTTTGAAATATTTCTGCGCCACGCGCTGTACATCCTCGACGGTGACGGCGCTGAGGTTGGCGATATAGTTCTCGAACCAGTCCTGATCGGCGACGATCTCGCTGAAACCCAGCCAGAGCGCCTGGCCGGTGATCGATTCGCTGGAGTAAGCGAACTGCGCTTTGGCCTGTTTGATCGCCTTGAGCACCTCCTCTCGCGTCACCGACTCGGCGATCACGCGCGCCAACTCGATCTCCATAGCCGCCTCCACCTCCGCCAGGGTACGACCCGGGCGCACGACGGCCGAGAGCGCGTAGACGAAAGGATCGATGGTCGGAAGCAAAGAGCCAGATATACCGACCGCCAATCCCTCGCTGACCAGCGCCTTGTAGAGACGGCTGCTCTTGTTCGTCAGACCGCTGCCCATAAAGGTCATTGCGCTCGCCCCGGTGAGGATGGCGTTGAGCACGGCCAAAGCGAAAAAGTCCGGCTCGCGGACGGCGGGGGCGCGAAAGACCATCTTGAAGTAAGCCACATGGCCCTCCCGCTCGACGACCACCCGCCGCTCTCCTCGCTGTGGCGGCTCGAAGGCCGTCACCGGCGGCACCGCCGAACCCTCCGCAATCGAGCCAAAATGCCGCTCGATCAGCCCCAGCATGGCCTCGGCCTTGAAATCGCCTACCGCGACGACCAGCGCGTTATTCGGCGCGTAATACGTGCGATAGTGAGCGTAGAGCTGGTCGCGCGTCATCGTCTCCAGGTCGCACATGTGGCCGACGGTGGTCGCGCCATAGGGGTGCACGCGGAAAGCGGCCGCCATCAGTTCTTCGCTGAGCAAAAATCCCGGGTCGTTCTCGGCGCCCTGCCGTTCACTGATGATGACGGTGCGCTCGGCGGCGACCTCGGTGGGGTCAAAGACCGTGTTGCTCATGCGGTCGGCCTCGATGCGCAACGACAACTCGATGCGGGCGGCGGGCAGCGTGGCAAAGTAGGTGGTGAAATCGTACCAGGTCATGCCGTTGAACACGCCGCCCTCGCGGGCGATCGCCTTCTCCGCCACGCCCTTGGGGAACGTCGGCGTCCCCTTGAACAGCATGTGCTCGACCCAGTGAGAGATGCCCGTGATGCCCAGGTGCTCGTTGCGGCTCCCCGTCCGGTACCAGATCCAGAAACTGGCCACGGGCGCGGTGTGCGCCTCTTTGACCAGCACGGTCAGTTGGTTGGACAGTTGCGTTTTGACAAAACTTGCGGTTTTCTCCATTGCGTCTCCTAAACCTCATACCCCCGGCCAACCCCTCGATAGTAAAAGCCCAGCTCCTTCATCATCGCCGGATCGTAGATATTGCGCCCATCAATGAGCACCGGTTGGCTCATCAGATCCCGGATGCGCGCCAGGTCCAGGTTCTTGAACTCGTTCCACTCGGTGGCCACGACGATGGCGTCGCATCCTTCCGCCATGGTGTAGGGATCTGGGGCCAGCGTCACTTCGGGCACCTCCCGCGCGGCGGAATCCATCGCCACCGGGTCGTAGGCGCGCACGCGCGCGCCCGCGGTCAACAGCATTCGGGCGACGTGGGCGGCGGGCGCCTCGCGCATGTCGTCGGTGTTGGGCTTGAAGGCCAATCCCAGCAGCCCGATCGTTTTATCCCGCAGGCCGTCCAGAGCTTGTTCCAGTTTGCGCACCACCTGCCGGCGCTGGTCGGCGTTGATCTCCATCACGGCGCGCAGCAATTGCGGATGCCGCCCCTTGATCTCGGCCATGTAGGCCAGCGCCTTGATGTCCTTCGGGAAGCAAGAGCCACCGTATCCGATGCCGGCGTCGATGTGGGCGCTGCCGATACGTCTATCGTAGCCCACGCCGGTGGCGACCTCCTTGACGTCGGCTCCCAGTTCCTCACAGATGGCGGCGATCTCGTTGATGAGCGAGATGCGCGTGGCCAGGAAGGCGTTCGAAGCGTACTTGATCATCTCTGCGGTGCGCAGGTCGGTGATCATGATCGTCGTCCGCAGCGGCAGGTACAACTGGGCCACCTTCTCCGCCGCCTCCCGGTCCAACGAACCTAACACAACCCGGTCGGGGTTCATGCAGTCGCGGATGGCGGAGCCTTCGCTCAAGAACTCGGGGTTCGAGACGACGGCGAACTCGATACCGCCGTTGCGATGTTCGTGGATGATGTCGGCCACCCAGTCGCCGGTGCCCACCGGGACGGTGGACTTGTTGACGATGATCAGGGGATGATCCATCAACTCGGCGATGGAACGGGCCGCCATGCGCACGTAACGCATATCCGCCTCGCCGTCCACGCCCTCGGGCGTGCCCACGGCGATAAAGACGAACTCGGCGTCCTTCAATCCCTCGGCATACGAGGTGGTAAAGCTGAGACGCCCCGCCTGCACGTTGCGGGCGATCAATTCCTCCAGGCCCGGCTCGTAGATAGGCACCACGCCCTGCTTCAATTTTGCGATCTTTTCCTCGCTGATGTCCACACAAACGACCCGATTCCCCAGATCGGCAAAGCAGACCCCGGTGGTCAATCCCACGTAGCCCGCGCCGATGACGGTGATGTTCCTCATAGTTCCCACACACTCCTTCATTCTAAATCTACTCGATGTGAATGCCAATGATACCATGACCAGCGGTTTGTACCAAGTCGGCAGCGTATACGTGATCGGGCCGTTCGGGTTTCCTCGTCCTTGCTTTCATTCTTCCGTCGCTTGTGGTATACTTGTAACCAACCAATCATTGAGAACTAAAGGAGATTAAAAGTGAATCACTTTCTCGGTCTAGCGGATCTTGCACCAGACGAACTGCGCGCATTGCTCAAACTGGCGGTCGAATTGAAGGAGGAGTGGAAAGAGGGCGGCAACCCTCCCTTGCTCAAAGGCAAGACGTTGGGTATGGTCTTTCAGAAACCCTCTCTGCGCACCCGCGTCTCGTTCGAGATGGGCATGATCCATCTGGGAGGGCAAGCGCTCTATCTCTCTCCCTTTGAGATCAAACTGGGAGAGCGGGAAAGCGTGCCCGACGTGGCCCGCGTGCTCTCCCGCTACGTGGATGGCATCATGGCGCGCGTCTTTGCCCACGCCGACGTGCTCACGCTGGCGGAATACTCGCGCGTGCCGGTCATCAACGGCCTATCCGACTATAACCATCCGTGTCAGGGATTGGCCGATTTCCTGACCATCGTCGAAAACAAGGGCTGGGACCTGGCAGGACGGAAGCTGACCTACATCGGCGATGGCAACAACGTGGCCGCCTCGCTCCTCTTTGGGGCCGCCATGCTGGGGATGAACTTTACCATCGTCGGGCCAAAGGGATACGAATTGCCCCCCGGCGTGTGGGCATTGGGGCAAAAACTCGCCGCAGCCAGCGGCAGCGAGCTGCAAATCACCGACGATCCGCACAAAGCCGTCGCCGGAGCCGACGTGATCTATACCGACGTGTGGGCCTCGATGGGCCAGGAAGAGGAGGCACAGGAACGCGCCCGCATCTTTACGCCCTATCAGGTCAACGAGGCACTGCTTGCAAAAGCCGCCTCGGACGTCATTGCGATGCACTGTTTGCCCGCCCATCGGGGACACGAGATCACCGACGAGGTCTGCGATGGCCCCCATTCGGTGCTGTGGGATCAGGCCGAAAATCGCATGCACGCGCAAAAAGCTATCTTGGTCAAGTTGTTAGGAGCTGTAGCTTAGTACTCCACCCTTGCGAAGGTTGCGAGTTCCGATTAACCTTCGCAAGGGTTAGTGACGACGAGGAGGGAGAAGCATGGTACAGAACCGCAAAATTTTTGACGAATCGATGCGGATCGCGGCCAATGCCGTCTGGGAGGAAAAGTGGGGCCAGGCTATCGAAGCCTATCGGTACGCATTGACCGAGTTCCCGAACGATGCCAACGCGCTCACCGGCCTGGGCGAGGCCTATGCTGGAGCAGGCAAATTGGAGGACGCTCTGGAATCCTATCGGCGGGCCAGCGAGTTCTCGCCAGACGACCCGATGCTTTGGGAGCGCATCGGCGAGACGCTGGAACAACTGGGCCAGAGAGCGGCCGCCGCCGAGGCTTTTCTCTCCTCCGCCGGCATTTATCTCAAGCAACAAAAGGCGGAACATCTCGCGTTGGAGCGCTGGCAGGATGCAGTGCGCGCTTATCCCGACAACGTCCAGGCTCACGCGGCGCTGCTTCAATATTACCAGCGCCATAGTCAGGTGAGCGAGACGGTCGAGGAATGTCTGGCCCTGGCGCGCATCTATCACGATCAGGGACGGGATGAGTATGCCATCCAGGTGTGCCAGCACGCCCTCAAGTTGACGCCCAATAATCCCCAGGTGTTGCTGCTCCTCGACAATCTACGCCACGGCGAGCGAGCAGCCGCGGAGCCGGACGAGTTTGGAGAAGAGTCCGGGTTGCTGGCGGGCCTGGAGTCCCTTGACGCGCTGGACGCTGTGCATCTCAAAGCCCCGCCAGAGGTTGCGGTGGTCGTGCAGCGCATCGGCCCGGTCGAGTCGACCTGCCAGAAGGCGCTCGCCGATCTGGCCGAGAGCATCTTTTCGGACGAAGAGGAGGAGATCGCCCCGGCGACTGCTCAACTCAGCAAGATGGAGATCGACGCCCTGATCAGCCGGGCGATCGATTTCCAGACTCGTGACAAAGTCGACGAAGCGATCGACGCCTACGAAAAAGTGATCGCCGTGGGGGCCGAGCGGCCCGCCGTCCATTTTAACCTGAGCGTGCTTTACCAGGAAAAGCTGCGCTTTGACGAGGCCATCACCCAACTCAATCGCGTGGTCTCCCATCCCGATTACGAACTGGGCAGCCGTTTCGCCCTGGGCGAGTGCTATCGGGCGCGCGGCAGCGTGTACGAAGCACTGGAACATTTCATCGAGGGTCTCAAGCTCGTGGATATGAGCACCGTCCCCCGCGAGCGGGCGAGCGAACTGGCCCGGCACTACACCCACCTGACCGATACCTACATTGCCGAGGGGGAGGAAAAAGCGATCTCGTTCATCAACTCCCTGACCGCATTTCTCGGCGAGGAGGATTGGGAACAGGCGGTCAGGCAAGCGCGCCAGCGACTCGACAAGCTGGTCCGCGAAGGAGCCGGTTTGAGCCTGGCCGAGATGCTCGCCGTCCCCGGCGGGGGAGACATCCTGCAATCCATCGCCATCTCGCAAGAGTACATCGAGCAAGGCGTGTTCTACTCCGCGCTGGAAGAATGTTATCACGCGCTGGGACAATCCTCTGGCTACCTGCCCCTCCATCAACAGTTGGCCCAGATATTCCTGAGCATGGGCAGAATAGACGAGGCTGTGCTCAAGTTCATCACCATCGCCAACACCTATCAGGTGCGCGGCGACGTTGGCCAGGCGACGACGATGTACGAACAAGCCCTGAAACTGGCGCCGATGGACACCGGGGTGCGGACCACGTTGATCGATCTGCTCGTCAGTCACAGGGATACAGATCGGGCGTTGAAACATTACCTGGATCTGGCCGACAGTTACTACCATCTGGCGCAGATGGATCAGGCGCGCGAGGTGTACCAGCAAGCCCTGCGTTTCGCGCAGCGAAGCGACCCGGAACACAAGTGGGCGGTTCGCATTCTGCACAGAATGGCCGACATCGACATGCAGCACGTGGATTGGAAGAACGCCTTTGCGATCTATGAACGTATCCGCGATCTGGCCCCCGATGACGAGCGAGCGCGCTTGATGCTGATGGATCTCCACTACCGCTTCAACCGGCCCCGGCAGGCGATCGGCGAGCTTGACGCCCTGCTGGGAATCTATCGCAAGAGCGGCAAGTCGCAGCGCATCTTTGACGTCCTCAAAGAAGCCGTCGGCCAGTGGCAGAACAGTATCCCGCTGCGCGCCCGTCTGGCGCAGGTCTATCTCAATGCGGGGCGCGTCGAGGAGGCGCTGGAGCATCTGGACAAATTGGGCGACCTGCAACTGGAGGCCGGACAGCGAAAGGAGGCCCAAGCAACCGTCCGGGCGATCATCGCGCTCAACCCGCCCAACGTCGCGGAATATCAGCAACTGCTGGATCATCTCAGCGAAGCAAGCGCCGAGTAAACGTTTAGACAAAGTCAGGTGCAACGCCCTTGGCAAGTGCGTTGCACCTCAGAGATTCGAGATTTGAATAGTGACCGAGCTTTTGTGGTACTTGCAACGACTCGATTCGATAGATGTCCTCGACATTCTACTCGTAGCCTTTATCATCTTTTGGCTCCTGTACCTGGTGCGTGGCACCCGGGCTGTGCCCTTGTTGCGCGGCGTGCTTCTGTTTACGATCGTCGTCGTCCTGTTGAGCGGCGCCATCCCCTTGCGCGCCTTTGGCTGGTTGACCGAGCGAGCGTTGCCGGCGTTGCTCGTGGCCATCCCGGTCGTCTTTCAGCCCGAGCTGCGCCGGGCACTTGAGCGGTTGGGGCGGCCCGGAGCTTTGCTGGGGCGGATGACGGGGAACCGCGTCACGCTGGAACAGACCTTGACTACCATCGCCCAGGCCAGCAGCACGCTTGCCGAGCGACGACATGGCGCGCTGATCGTCCTGGAGCGGGACACCGGGTTGCAGGAGTTTGCGGATAACGGGGTTTACCTCGACGCGGCCCTCACCTACGAACTGCTGGTAACTGTTTTCGATCCTCACACCACGCTCCACGATGGGGCGGTCATCGTGCGGCAGGGACGGGTGCTGGCAGCGGCCTGCGTGCTGCCTCTTTCCACCGCCTACCTGGCAGACCGACAACTGGGACTGCGCCACCGGGCGGCCATCGGCGTGACGGAGGAGAGCGACGCCATCGCCATCGTCGTCTCTGAGGAGCGCGGCTCCATCTCTGTCACCCACAACGGTCGCATCGTCCGCAACCTCGATGCCCGACGGTTGGAGACGATGTTGCGCGCTTTCTACCAGTCCGTGTTGGAGCGACCCTGGCCCCGCCGACTCGCCCGGCTGCGCCAGATCGTGGAGCACGGCCCTGCAAGGGGCGACACTTCCACAAGGAGAGGCAAGTCGTGAAAGCGGCGCTAAGCTGGCTCGCAAGCAATCTTCCCCTGATGATACTGGCACTTATCCTGGCCCCCCTCGTCTGGTTCGTGGCCGTGGAGGAGGAGGACCCGACCATTGAGGAACAGTTTTCCCAGCCCGTCCCCATCAAGCTATCGGGATTGCCGGAGGGAATGGTCGTCGTGGACGATGTAGAGCGGACCGAGTACGTACAGTTCACCGTCCGCGCCCCCCAATCGGTCTGGAATTCGCTCGAAGTTGATGACTTTACCGCCTCGATCAACCTGGCGGGTCTGGGGCCGGGAACCTACGAGGCGTTTGTCCAGTGGACGTTGGACAAACAACCCTCGCGGGTGCTGGAGGTCGAACCCCAGTCCGTCACTTTGTCACTGGATCGCCAAATCGAGCGAGCCGTGCCCATACACGTGCAGGTGGTAGGAAAACCGGCGCTGGGCTACCTCCGGCGAGCGTTAATCCTGGAGCCGAGCGAGGTGACGGTGATCGGCCCCAGTACCTACGCCACCCGGGCGGTCGAGGCGACCGCGTCGATCTCGGTGCAGGACGTCAGCACCGACGTCGAGGGGAGATTCCAGTTGCAGCTACGGGACAGCGAGGGCAAGTCCATCCCCCACGTCACATTCACGCCCGAGGTGGTCAATGCCCGCGTCCCCATCGAGCAATCCAGTTACTACCGCTCCTTGCCAATCCGGGTCGTCCTGGAAGGCCAGGTCGCCCCCGGCTATCGCGTCACCGACATCACCGTCGAGCCGCCCACCATCACCCTCTTTGGCGCTCCGGACATTCTCGACGCGCTTGCGGGCTTTATCGAGACCCAACCGATCAACGTGGACGGGGTGCAAGAGGACGTGATCGAGCGGCCCGTGTTGAACAAGTCGCCGGATGTCATGGTCGTGCCCGGACAAGAACTGGTGCGGGTGGAGGTCTCTATCGAGGCCATCCAGAGCAGCCTGACCGTGAACGTCGCGCCGGGCATTCAGGGATTGGAACCGAGCTTTACGGCCACCGTCTCGCCGGACACCGTCGAGGTCATCCTGAGCGGCCCGCTGCCCCGGCTGGAAACCCTGGAGGCAGAACACGTGCGCATCATCCTGGAGCTGTTCGGCCTCCCCGCCGGAATCCACCAGATCGAGCCGCTGATCGTAGCGCCCGAAGGATTGACCGTCCAGAGCGTCAACCCGGCCACCGCGCAGGTAGAGATCGTCGCTCTGCCCACTCCCACCCCAACCGAACAAGAGCAATGAACAATGGAGAATGAACAATTAACAACAATGGATGAACCGGTGATAGAAGAGATTCCCAGGGCGGCGCAGAACAAGCCGATCGTGGCGCTGGTGGGGCGGCCCAACGTGGGCAAGTCCACCCTGTTTAACCGCATCGTCGGGCGGCGGATCGCGGTGGTGGACGAAAAGCCAGGGACAACCCGCGACCGACTGCACGCCAACGCCGAATGGAACGGCGTCCCTTTCACCGTGGTGGACACCGGCGGCATCGAGGTGCTGGCCCCGTCGGTCGCCGACGGGCGACGGCCAGGACCGGAACGGGTATTGGCCCAGGACTCGGCCCCTTACATCTCCTCGATGCGCGCCCAGGCCGAGCTGGCGATATCGGAGGCCGACGCCATCATCCTCGTCACCGACGTCGTCAGCGGCCTGACCGCCGCCGACGAGGAGGTCACCGAGGTGCTGCGGCAGGCCCGTTGTCCCGTCTTTTTGGCGGTCAACAAGGTGGATAACCTCCGCCTGGAGCAGGACGCGCTCGAATTCTACGCACTCGGTCTGGGCGAGGTCTACCCCATCTCTGCCATCCACGGCGGCATCGGCGTGGCCGATCTGCTGGACGCGGTGGTCGACGCGTTCTCCCCCTCACCCCTTTCCTCCCCCCCATTGGGGGGGACAGAGGGAGGGGAGGACGAGAGCATCAAGCTCGCCATCGTCGGGCGGCCCAACGTGGGCAAGTCGTCGCTTTTGAACAAGTTACTTGGGGAGGAACGGGTGATCGTCAGCCCGATCCCCGGCACCACCCGCGACGCGGTGGACACGCACCTGGAGTGGGAGGGCGCGCCGATCACATTGATCGACACGGCCGGCGTCCGGCGGCGGGGCAAGGTCGAGCGAGGGGTGGAATATTACAGCGTGCTGCGGGCGCTGCGGGCGATCCAACGGGCCGACGTGGCGCTGCTGGTGATAGACGGTTTCGAGGGCGTCAAGGCGCAGGACACGCACGTGGCCGGCGCGATCCTCGACGAGTGGGCCAGCGTGGTCGTCGTGATCAACAAGTGGGACCTTGTAGAGAAGGACACGCACACGATGGTCGAGTACGCCCGCTGGGTGCGGGAGGCGCTCCGCTTTCTCGATTACGTGCCGGTGCTGTTCGTCTCGGCGCTCACGGGGCAGCGGGTGAATAAGGTGCTAGAGACAGCGTTGGCGGTGCGAGAGGCGCGCTTTATGCGCGTCCCCACCGGCCCGCTCAACCGGGTGGTGCAAGAGGCGCTGGATCGCCACGCTCCGCCCAGCAAGCGGGGCAAGCGGCTCAAGATCTATTTCGCCAGCCAGCCCAGCGTGGACCCGCCGACCTTTGTGTTCCACGTCAACGACCCCAAGCTGGTACATTTCAGTTACGAGCGTTATCTGGAGAACCGGCTGCGGGAGGCTTATGGATTCCCCGGCACGCCGCTGCGGCTGTTGTTCCGGGGACGGAAACGGTGACGATAGTTCAGACCTGACGAGTCTGACATACAGGAGGCAAAAATATGTCACAGAATCCAGACGAGAAAAAGACGGTGCGAGTCGAACGGCGACGGCGCGGCGAGCCGCCGCAGCCCGAAGAACGAGCCGAGGCGCCTCGTCGCCAACGGCCTGATGACCAGGAAACGCCATCGTATCGGCCCCCGTCGCTTCCGAGTGGGGGGATGCCTCGGTTGTCGTTACCGGCTGTCGGTCTCTTGATCATCATCGTCATCTGTGCCGTAGCCGTCATGACGATCATAGAACCGGGCGATCTCGAGCTGCCCAGTGAGATCGACTATGGTGTTCCGGCGGCGACGGCTGTTCCGTTCGCGCCCTCCATCTCCGAGGAGCCGACGACGCCCCCTAAACCTTTCACGCCTCCCCCCACGTCGGCAGAAGGGCAAACGTGGTTGGTGATGCTCTACCAGGACGCCGATGACAAGATATTGGAACAGGACATTTACCTGGACCTGAACGAAGCCGAGCGGGTCGGCTCCAGCGATCGCGTGCACATCGTGGCCCAGGTGGACCGGTTCAGGGGCGGGTATCAGGGCGACGGGGATTGGACCACCGCCAAACGCTTTTACATCACCCAGGATGATGACTTGCAAAGGGTCCGTTCGCAGCAGGCGGCGGACCTGGGTGAGGTGAACATGTCCGACGGCGCAACGCTCGTCGATTTCGTCGTCTGGGCCATCGAGACTTTTCCGGCGGACAAGCACGCGCTGATCCTGTCGGATCACGGCATGGGCTGGCCGGGCGGCTGGAGCGACCCTGACCCCGGCGGCAGGGGCGACCCCAGCATCCCCCTGGCAGCCGCACTGGGTGACGAGTTGTACTTGATGGAATTGGACCAGGCGCTCGAAGAGATCCGCGCCCAGACCGGCCTGGAAAAATTCGAGCTGATCGGGATGGACGCCTGCCTGATGGGCCACCTGGAAGTCTTTAGCGCCCTGGCGCCCCACGCCCGTTACGCTGTGGCCTCGCAAGAGACCGAACCGGCGCTCGGCTGGGCCTACACCGGTTTCCTGGCGGCATTGAAAGAGAATCCAGACCTAGACGGCGCGAACCTGGGCTGGCAGATCGTCGAGAGCTACATCTATAAAGACCAGCGCATCGTCGACGAGCAAGCCCGGGCCGAGTTTCTCCAGAAAGGCTCGCCGATGGGAGGACTGTTCGGCATGTTGGGCGGGGGGATGACGGCCGAACAGTTAGCGCGGCAGATGGATCAAAACGTCACGCTCGCAGCCATTGACCTGGCCGCGATGCCAGAGTTGACCGATAGTGTCAACGACCTGGCGTTCACCCTGCAGGAGACAGACCAATCCGTCGTGGCGCGGGCCCGAACCTATGCCCAATCGTTCACCAGCGTCTTTGGCGGCAACGCGCCGCCCTCCTACATCGACCTGGGTCACTTTGCCCAGTTGTTGCAAAGAGAAAGCGGCGACAGAAACGTGGCGCAGGCCGCCGACCGCGTGCTCGCCAGCATAGATGAGGCGGTCGTCGCCGAAAAGCACGGCCCCAAAAAGCCCGGCGCGGCCGGCATCTCGATCTATTTCCCCAACTCTCAGCTCTACCGGCTGCCCGCTGCCGGACCCGAATCGTATACCGCCATCGCCCGCCGTTTCGCTGAAGAGTCGCTGTGGGACGATTTCCTGGCCTATCACTATGCCGGGCGCTCCTTCGAGCCGGAGATAAGCGCCATCGCCGTTCCAGAGCAGGGGACGAGGACGCGTGTGCCGGGGTTGGGCGCGATCCAGGTCTCGCCGATCCGTCTATCAGACAGCGCCGCCACGCCCGACCGCCCCGTGCTCCTGAGCGTTGACATCAGCGGCCAGAATATCGGCTACGTCTATCTCTTTGTCGGCTTTTACGATGCAGAAGCGCGCTCGATCTTGCTCGCCGACATGGACTATTTGGAAAGCGCCGACACCCGCGAAATATCCGGCGTCTATTACCCGGTCTGGGAGGAAGAGGCGTTCACGATGGAGTTTGAGTGGGAGCCGCTGGTGTTTGCCATCAACGACGGCGTGGACTCGGTGGTGGCGCGTTTTACGCCGCAGAGTTACGGCGCGTCGTTCGAGCAAGCGGTCTATACTGTGGATGGCATCTACACCTACGCCGATGGCGGCGAATCCCGCTACGCGCGGCTCTACTTTAGCGATGGCATGCTGAGGCAGGTGTTCGGCTTCACCGGCCAGAGCGGCACGGGCGCGCCGCGCGAGATCATTCCCCAACCCGGCGACACGTTCACTGTGCTGGAAAAGTGGCTGGATCTGGACCAACGGGGCAACGTGGCGGAAGCTACCACGCAGGAAGGGGACACGCTGACCTTTGGGGACCAGATGTTTGCGTGGGAAAAGCTGTACGCCGCTCCAGGCGACTATATCGTTGGCTTTATCGTCGAGGACCTGGATGGCAATGCGTACGAGGTGTATGAGCGGATTCGCGTGGAATAGCCCATGATGACTCCAAACAAGTATTGACAATTCTCAACCATTCGGTTATACTAACAGAAAGTATAAGAGGTATAACCAATGGCCACAGTAAAAACTGCCATCTCGATCCAACAATCTCTCTTTGACCAGGTCAACAGCTTGGCCGAAGAATTGCAGATGCCTCGTAGCCGCTTGTTTGTGCTGGCCGTCGAAGAGTTCGTCAGGCGACACCAGAATTACAAGCTGCTCGAAGCCCTCAACAAAGCCTATGCCGACGCGCCAGACCCGAACGAGAAAGCCTGGCGCGGACGAATGCGCCAGCAGCACAGAGAGTTGGTAGAGGAGCAATGGTGATCAACCAGGGCGACGTGTTCTGGATCGACCTGGGCGAGCCGACCGGGTCCGAGCCGGGCTACCGGCATCCCCATGTAGTGATCCAGAACAATCTGTTCAACCGCAGTCGCATCAACACGGTGGTGGTATGCGCGCTCACATCCAATCTTGGACGAGCGCAAGCCCCCGGAAATGTACTTTTGGAACAAGGAGAAGCAAATCTACCCAGGCAGAGCGTGGTGAACGTGTCTCAGATATTCACTGTGGACAAGCAAGACTTGGACGAAAAGATCGGAATGCTTCCTCGGCGACGAATTTGCCAAATCCTGGACGGCGTTCGCCTGGTCATTGAGCCGCGAGACGTTGACGAATAGCCAGCTATGATCTATCTGGTATACGCACAATGTGTTAGAGCAGGTGCGGCGTGATCGAGGGAACAGCCTCAGCCGATTCCTCTCTTTCCCCTTCCTCCTGCTCCTCCTCTGGTGCTTCTTTTGGCACAGGGCCGGTGGCGACGCGGAAACCGATCCGGTTCGAGCGATTTCCCGGCTGGCTATGATCGCGGGCGAAACAGCGCGCGTCCTCGGCGCGAAAGTTCCACGAACCCCCACGGATGATGACCTGGCCCTCCGGATGGCTTTGTGAACCATCAGACGACCCCGCGCCCGCCTGAGAAGACGTCCACTCCCACACGTTGCCCGCGCAGTCGAGCAGGCCGTAGGGGCTGGCTCCTTCGGGATAGACCCCCACCGGCGTCGTGCTGCCGATGCCGCTTTTGCGCACGTTCGCCCAGATCGGGTCGAACACGTCTCCCCAGGGATAGGCGCGCCCGTCCTCGCCCCGGGCGGCCTTTTCCCATTCCTCCTCGGTGGGCAGCCGCACGCCGGCCCACTCACAGTACGCGAGGGCGTCCTTCCAACTCACCAGCACCACGGGATGGTTCGCCTTCCCCTGTGGGTAAGTGCGCCGGTGCAGGTTCCAATTGTACGGCCTGGCCCAATCCTCGTCGAGACGAGGCACGGGATGGGAGGGATTTTCGGCCAGGAAGCGGGCGTACTGCGCATTCGTGACCGGATAGCGACCGATGCAATAGGCCATCACGTAGGTTGACTCCCCCTGCTCGCTGTACTTGAACTCGCCGCCGGGGATCTCGATCATCTCGTCAAAGTCGCGCGGATCGCCCAGGTATGCCAGGGCCGTACCCGCCGAGATGCGCTTCAAGGGAGGGGCGTCCGTCCCTGGTTCGAGTAGCCGCGTCAACGCCTTGACGTATTCGTCCACCATGCCCTCTGCCCGCACGATCGTCACGCCGGCCTGTATGCGCGTGGGATCGTTGCTCATCAAGTCCTGCCAGATCCGCCCGGCCTCCATCCTCGGCGCCCGCCCGGCCTCCCGGCTGGTCGTGCGGGTCAGATAGATGTAGCCGTTGATCTGATCGCGGGTCAGATCGGCGAACGTCGGCTCCTGCCGCAGCATCCGCAGCAACGGCCGGTAGCTCAGATATCGCTCCATCAACGTCGTGGAGGGTTGGGCGATCTTTTCGTTTTCGGCCAGCAATGGCGCCAGGCCACGAGCCGCGTGCGCGTCCTCGCGCGCGGCCCATTCCAGGTCCTGGATCAGATTGGGATACTCGAGCAGATCGCGATAGAGATCGCGGTAGCGCACCTGGATGACGACCATCTTGGCGAGCAATTCTGGCACCACAGACTCTATCGTGCCGGCCCCCGCCCGTCGCTCGGCCAGCGTGAGCAGCAGGCGGAAAATATTGAGCGTGCGCTTGACGATGCGCGGGTTCGATTCCAGGCCCAACGCCAGGATGTCCCGGCAGCCCGGCGTCAGCCGGTCGTCGTGCTGGCCGATAAAGTCGGCGATCCGCTCTTCCTCCAGCGGCGGAAGGTGGAAAGGAAGCTGCACGATCTTTTCCAGGTAACTCTGCCCGGTGATGGGCACATCCCTTTCCTTCTCGTCGGCTCCCACCAGATAACCGGCGTACTGCACCCTCACCACTCGTTCAATGACGTCTTGGTCGGCGGCGATGAAAAAGACACAGCCGGGCACGTCAAGGAACAACTTGAGCGCCTCCAGCACCTCTATCGCGCGTTCCGGCAGGCAGCGATCCAGGTCGTCAATAAAGACCACCAGCAGGCCGTTACGCCTCCAGATGTACTCTCGCACCAGGTAAGCAAAGCCGCCCTGGAATTCCTCGAGCAACGTCAACTGGCGCCGATAGACCTCGGTGCGCTCGCGCTGAAAGGCCGAGACAATTTGCTCCACCGTACCCACTTCACCTTCCAGCAATTCCGTCAGTTGGGAGAACGTCGTGGGGACAGGAACCAGCGAAAAGCCCAAGCGCAGCATGCCTTTGCCCAACGTGGGCCAATCGATCTGGAGCGAGCCTTCTTCCGTGCGCTGCACGTCGCTGTAGAGCCGCGACCGCCAGTCCGCGATGCGCTCGGCGTCCTTTTCGCTGAGTTGCTTGTTCTCGAGCGCGTCCAGCACGCGCAACAAAAGCGAGCGCCACAACGCCCCTTCGTCCCGTTCGTACCGCCAGGCGTTGAACCAGACGACTCGCGCCCAATGGTGGCGCTCGGTGCGGCGATTGAGCAGCTTTTCAGCGACCAGCCACATCAGGCTGGTCTTGCCGCTGCCCCACGGGCCAAAGACGCCGATAGTGATCGGCGTGCCCGTGGAGAGCACCACATCGGTCAACACGTCGGCATAGTGAGAAAAGTTGAGCTTGTCGTACTCGACACCGCGGATGGGTTGATCGGTCCAGGGACCGCGCCTTTCATCCGCCAATGATTGTGGAGTCGTCTCGTCAGGAATCTCAGAGTCCGTCTTGTGCGATGTCATCAGTCCCGCCCTCCTCGCAATTCTGTTACCGGAGATGAACCAAGTTTACCACGTTTTCGCCTCACCACAAGCAGGTCTTTGAGGAGAAGCTCGTCTCTGCCAGGATTCAAGAATCCCACGACTACCAATCAGGAGCGTCAAAGCCCCAAATACCAAGTCTCCCTGCCTCTTTGGTTATATAAAACTGTAAGGGTTTCCCACTTGTGACTGTGTTCAATTGTGGGTCTATATAATCGATGTGTACCGTCACCAGGAAGGTATATGGGTCATCAACGTGGGTCATACGTCTCACAAGTTGTCCATCTGCACGGACCCGACGAAGCACCCCAGGACGACTGGCCTGCCGTTCTCTAATAAAGCTCGATTTTTCTTCGCTATAGTTTGGATGCCAGGTAGACGGCTCAATTCCAGATGAAGGCGGTCCCATCAGTGACCAAACGGCATCCCAATCACCGGCCTCGGTCGCGCTCTGCCAGCGTCTGAAAAAGATGCGCGCCTCAAGCTGGGTAGGTGGAGCTATGAACCAGTATACCATAAATGCGACTATGCCAATGACCAGAACCAGCAGAATGCGAGTACACGATCTTTTCATAACTTCAATTCTTGCTCGGAAAAAGAGGGGGAGCGAGACCATTTGATAACAGTCTCGCTCCCACAAATTTGTTGCAGAGATACTTACTTTGGCTCCTCGGTCAAGAATAGTCGGAGCTCGGGATAAACATCGTTGACGATGTATAGATGTGAGACGAAAAACCGTCACGGAGTAATTCATTTTTCGCAAAACTACCTTGATTCGTTTTTGTTTCAGAGGCAACCATACGCAGATAGCTCGGTGAAGCATCGGCCAAGTAAACCAATTCATGATTATTGAGAGTATCGACCGTATCCAAAGGAAGCCAGATAGTGAACGCTACGATCCCCTGCATTTTAAAGTGTTGTCCAGTTTTTCTGTCAAAGCCATTCGCTGCGACGTCGTCAACCAAATCGTCCAGGCTCTCGACGTAATCCCGGCCTATTTCAGTTTGGGTTTGGAACGTCCATACATTGGTGCTAGGATCAAGGTCACTCACATCCAGGTAGACCGCTTTGACGATCTCAACGGGAAGCGGTTTAACGTGACCAAGTAATCTCTTCAGTTCGTCCGGTGGAACAGGCTGGTTGAAAGTGACAACAGCCAGAGCTTGTTTAACATCAGCTTTTCTCAGTTCAGCGACAGGATATGTACTAGCCCAACTGGCATAAACTGCGAGTGCCTTACCACTTTGCAATGAGTAATCCATCTCCACTTTCATAGGAGAAGCTCCTTCAATTCCCTGGACACAAATTGGAAACTGACCGGCGGAGATAGTCGTGCTGTAAGGGGTGACTACAGAGAGCGCCTCTGGTTCACCTTGCTGTGAGCGGCTGGAATAGGTGAAATAGCTGAGACTTTGAGGATTACCGTCAAACCGTCCAGTGTTGTATTCGCTTCCCGCTTTATAAGAAACAGCCGGTGTTTCATAAAGATCACCACCCCCAGAACGTTTTCTCTCATACCAACTATAAAAGTGGTATTCACTATCATTGGACTTTGGATAAAAGTTTTTAGCCTACCACCACATATACGTTCTTCGCTTGGCGAACCGGTATATATAGGGGTTTGGCCTGTCTGTTCAGGATTCAAGTCCTAGACAAGCCTTTCTTTACCCGCA
>DAOTUB010000371.1:0-73050 GCA_034437455.1 Anaerolineae bacterium
TAGCCGCGCTTTCCATAGCGCGCAGGCCCGCGAGGTATGGAAACCTCGGCTACATAGCCCCGTTTTATTGAAAAGATACAGTCTGGAGAAAAAAGAAACCTGTCCCCCAGAGTTCTGAATTATACCCAACTTTACCGTACCCGCACCAGGAACTTTTGTAGAAACGACCTTGCCAACCACTCCACCACCTTCTGCCAGTACAGCGTCTCGGGCAGATTCAACGTCGTCAACCGCAAAAGCGATGTGCGCAAAGCCGGGACAGTTGCTTGCCGTGTTCGGCCGTTCTGCCAGGTGGTTGTACTGAAAGATCTCGAGAGTAGGTCCGTCGTCGCCGTAACCTGGAAGTCTCAAATGCACGCCGTGAATTTGGGCATCGGCGACCCCCGTACCCTCTTCCAGCCACTGGCCGGCCAGCTCTCTTTCAGGAAGTATCGGCGTGCATCCAAAAACCTGTTCATAGAATTGAGCCAACCTCTTCCAGTCCCGAGCGACCAGATTGGTGTGAACATACCTCGCGCTGGCAGCCATATCTACCTCGAATTCCTGACAGTGATCGACGGCTACTGCCACCTCCACTGATCAATAATCCACGCCACCAGCAGCGGCACAGTGCCGCCGACCAATGTGGCTCCTGCAGCGATCCACAAGCCGCCTCGCTCTTGCAGCCAGGCGACATCCGGAAGGAACAGAACATACGCCAGGTAGACTACAAGCCCCCCTATCACACACCACAGTCCCAGCCGCAGGGCCAGGCTGACCGACCTGTGACTAAGACGCATCGCATAGTATCCCAAACTACCGACGATCATGACGCTGAGCAGAGCCAGGCCCAGGTCCGACGCTCCCACCTGCGCTTCTGGAAGTGGCAGAGGAATCACCTCTTCTTCGCTCGGCACAGTAGGCATTGGCGTTGGCGTCTCCTCGACCGCCGGTTCTGGAACTGCGGTGGGCGTTGGCGTCGGCGGTAGTGGCGTGGGCGTGGGTTGCGGCGTAGGCGTCACAATCGTAGCCGCCCCTCCTTCCTGGATCGTGACCTGCATCGCAATCCGACGCGCAAGCGGATCGGCTTGGATAAAGATATCCAGTTGGCCTGTGCGTTCCAGCGTGATTCTAGTCTCGGCCACGCCGCCGCGAGTGGTCTCTGTTTTCGTATGCTCTCCCAGACCTTCCTGGGGGTAGCTGAAAATAAACTGGACCGGCGTGCCATCCGGTACTGGATGGCCGTTGTGATCCACGATCACGCCGGTGTACAGTCTCAATTTGTCGCCGACCTCGAGGCTAGGTGGTTCTGGCGTGGGCTGTCCTTCTTCCGTCGGCTCTGGCGTGGGCTGTCCTTCCTCCGTCGGCTCCGGCGTGGGCTGCTCCTCCTCTTCTGATGGCTCCACATAGTGATAGAGGGGGATGTCCTGCGCGGGATCAGGAGAAGTCTGGGTCAACAGATCGTAGTTGATGCCGCTCACGCTGACGGGTGACGCCCCTCCAGGCGCAAACTCGCCGAACAAGGCGCGCACCGAGGCCTCGATAAAAGGCTCGATCCGACTGTAGGCCACATAGTAGGCGCTCAACTTGTTGATTTCGGTCGCATCCAGATAGTAAGGAGCGCCATAAGCCAGCACGACCACGTGCGGACCACGCAGCGTATCCGCTTGTTCGGCCAGAAAATGCCGCACGGCACTTGATTGGGGCGGATCGTCGGCAGGATCGAGCATAGCAAAGATGATCCAGTCGGCCTCCCCCAGTGCTGCTTCGATAGGAGAGCGCAGGGTCGGTGTAAGCTCTTCTCCAGCCGCAGGCGTCGGCGCTGGAGGCAACGGGGGCGCGCTCAGATATTCCTCCAACTGGTTGAAGGTGAAACTGCTCACCAATGTCGGATCGACCTGCCCTGTTGCGTTCGGGCCATAGAGCCGAATAATCGTGTCTCGCAATTTGGAGGGATCAATATACGGCACGGGAGCACACGCAGCGCAGGGTTGCCTCGTTCGGCCATCGGTAAAGATAACGATGCTGTCATCAGGGGTAGGAGGAGAGGGCACAAGATCTGGCGACGGTGGAGAAAGCAAGGTGATGGCGTCGCGTCCCATGGCCGCTACCGCCTCGACAGCGAGTCCGATCTCGCTGATGGCCTCCATGTCCGGTTGGGTGGTCGGGAGGCTAAATGTGTCGCCATAGAGCGCCAGCTTGAGCCGCAATATGCGCGCTACCGCCGCGTTCACCAACGCTTGAAAAGAAGGGTCGCTCTCATACTTTTCGCGGAAGAAGGTGATGGTGGACTTGACGTTGGCGATCTGATCCTCCCAGCCGCCGTCAGGTGTAAATTGGGAGAGCAGCAAGAGATCGTTTCCGGCGAGAAAAGCCTCCTGCGCGATACGGCGGCTGTTGAAGTTCTGCTCGCTAGGATCGTAAAAGCGCCGTAATGCCCGCACGCCCAGCCCATCGGAGACAGTCACTCCACCCTGCTCGCGCCAGCTAACCAGTTCTGGCAATCCCAACAATCGTTGAAGTACTTGGCTGTCCACGCTGATGGGGCGAGTGGTGACATAGAGGCCGCCCTCCAGTCCCCGGAAGCGGATGTGAGACACCATCAATGCGTCCGGTCGCGCCAGCGGATTGTCGTCCTGGGCCACGGCAAAGAAGGGGGCCAGGTCTACCTGTTTGAGTTTATCCAGCGTGCGCTGTACCGTGGAGATTTCTTCGCTGAGAGAACGATCCGACGATCCGAGGCCCGGAAAGTGTTTTGCCACGACCGCAACTCGCCCCTCGGCTCCTGCGTGGACGCCTCGAATGTACACCTTTCCCATCTGCCCGACCCAGAACGGCTCGCCCCCGAAGGACCTCACTCCCAGGTCTCCGGCGCTCGTCGGACGCGGATTTTCGAGCACATCCAGTGAGGGTCCCAGCAGCATATTGACGCCCAGAGCGCTCAACTCCTGCCCCACGATCTGGCCTATGGTCTCGGTGTAGCTCAGATTCCACGTGGCTCCCAGCGCCATCTCGGAGGGCAGTGGCGTCGTCCCGCTGACAATGGCGGTGAAGGGCATACCGTTCCCCTCGTGGTTCACAGCGATGAAGAGAGGAACGAAAGGTTCAGAAAACGTCTCCTCCTCAGTGAACGTATCCGTCACCGGCTGCGTAGCTGTCCAAGCGGCTCCTTGGAGCTGACCGATCAACGCAGCTACCTGCGCCGGCGTGTCGCCCTCATTGACGATGTTGTTGTTCTCCGGTCGCAGCACCACGCCGCCGACGTGATAATCGCGGATCAACTCTGCGATAGCCGCGTCATCGGTGAGCTCGCTCCCAGGAAACGTGACCAGGAAAAGCTGGCCGACCTTGGCGGCGTCGGACATTTGCTCCATCAGCCGCGCAACCTCGTCCTCCTCTTCCTGCGCTTGAGAAACCCTGTGCAGTCCGGGCAATATCAAGATGGCCACAAGGGCCAATGTAACCAGTTTTTTCAATCGCTCAACCATCGGAACAGTGATCAGTAGTCAGCATTCAGGCGCGTGTAGCAGTACCTGTATTT
Organism: Anaerolineae bacterium; assembly: GCA_034437455.1. Classification (GTDB taxonomy): domain Bacteria; phylum Chloroflexota; class Anaerolineae; order B4-G1; family B4-G1; genus DAOTUB01. The sequence goes on from DAOTUB010000371.1 coordinate 3,521, forward strand.
TACCCGACAATGAAAGAGAGCGCAATCAAAAACCCCGACTCTGGGCAAAAGCCGGGGTCTTGGCTACTGACGTTGTTCATTGCTCATTGTTCATTGTTTACTTCTTCTTCCCACCCAATGATCCAGACGCACAAACCGGCCAGTCCAATAGTGGCCACGATCAGAGCCGCCCACTGTCCTGGCAACAATCCCACGTCACGGGCGGACCAAATGAGGATCACGACCATCCCCATGGCCAACACCAACCAGGCGGCCAGGCGCGGGTGTTGGCCGAAAAATTGCTTCAAAAAAGACATGTGCTCACCTCCTGTAAAACCCACTCACTGCCAACGGTCGACCGCTGCTTTGTCACAGTGGCAGTGTTGCACGTCTGGAACTTAATTCCTTTACCATCACGGTCTTGCCATCTTCCAGCCGGGCCTCGTAAGCGGCTTCTTGCCACGCGCTGGGCAAACTGGCGATCGTTTGAGCTTCGTATCCAAATCCCTTGTAAAAATTGACCCACTCGGGCAGAGTTGGGCGCGGTAAGAGTAACAATGCTGCCTCACACTGCAATTCCTTGGCAGCCTGTTCCATTTCGGAAAGCAATGCCTGGCTGATCGCCTCGCGCTCGTTAGCTGGTTGAATCAGAAGGTCGGTGATTCTGACCACGAGATTCTCGGCTTGCCAGCCCAGCACCCCCGTCAAGTCACCGGCGCGCTCGGCTATCAGAAAGCCCACGCTGCCCATGCGCATGATGACGGCTATCCGATCGATCTCCAACCCCCTTCGGGCGCAATTGACAAACGTCGCAATATCCTCCGCATCACCGGCTTTGGCTCGCCGCACGACAAGCTCTTGTTCCTGCACCATATTTTCCCTCCCTGTACCGTTGGAATGAGTGAAAGGACGAACTGACCACAATTATACTCTGAATATCGCTTTCTTCCAAGGGTGACTTGGCGCTCGACGGATGGCGTATGTTGGGCTTTACGATTGGAGAAAATGCACGGAGCAATGGCGAAACGACCTGCCATCTTTGCTTCTATGTGCCGCCCTCACGTCCTGCAAACTGCTCCCAGGCTGCCTGTACCTGGGCTTGTGTCCACGCAAGCGTGCCCGATGTGTCAATGAGCACGTCTGCGCGCGCGATTTTCTTCTCCTGGGGAGATTGCGCCCGCACGCGCTGCTCGGCCTCGGCCCGGCTCAGGTCCCGCCCGGCCATCATACGCTGAACTCGCTGCTCCGCTGGGCAGGCCGTCACCCATACGCTGTCACAAGTATCCGCCATCCCCGCCTCGATGAGTTTGATAGCCTCGATCGCCACGACATCGGATGAAGTGGCGGCCACGCGACGACGGATCGCGCCGAGCGTAGCAGGATGGACGATGGCTTCCAACTGTGCCATCAATTCGGGATCGCCAAAGACGACGTGGCCCAATCGTTCCCGGTCAATTTCACCGTCCGGCCCCAGGATCTTGGAACCAAAGGTCTCGACAATCTGGGCATGGACGGGAGTGCCGGCCCGCATCACCTCGTGGGCTACCCTGTCGGCATCAATCACCTCCGCGCCCAGCTCGGCCAGCATCCTCGCGACGGTGGACTTGCCCGTGCTGATGTTGCCCGTGAGACCGATGAGCAGCGGACGCCGGTTATTCATGTCACATCCGCCCAGGCCGTAAATAGCTCGTCCAGCTCTTCTTTGACCGAGGCGTACTCGGCGCCCAACTCGCGCACTCGCTCGACCGCTTTCTGCTCGCTGGCGATGGCCAGTTGAGCCTCCAACTCTTTCTGGCGCGTCTCCAACTGGTGGATCTTTTGTTCGAGTTCGGCCTGGCGGCGGGCTTTCCGTGCTGTTTCACGCTCTGCGATCCTGCGGGCCTCCTGAGCGCGTTTCTCTTCCGTTTCGGCCTCTGTCTCCTGGGCTGCCTGTCTCGATTGCCGCCGCCGCGCCTCCCAATCACAGTATTCCCCGTATCCCTCTTTGAACTCCCACAATTGCCCATCTCCAATCGCCCAGACCCGGGTGGCCAACTTGCGGATCAGATAACGATCGTGGGTCACCATCAACAGCGTGCCCCCAAAATCGGCGAGCGCCTCCTCCAATACCTCCTGAGAGGAAATATCGAGATGATTGGTCGGCTCGTCGAGGATCAGAACGTTGGCGTCCTGCAAGATCAGGACGGCCAGGGCAACGCGGGCCTGTTCGCCGCCAGAAAGATCGCCGACGCGCTTGAACGCATCGTCGCCAGAGAACCGGTACCGGCCGAGCAAGTTTCGCGCTTCGCCAGTCCTCAGATCGCTGGCGTCCAGAATGGTGTCGAGGACGGTCTTTTCGGGATCGAGGTCTGCGTGCCCCTGGGCAAAGTACCCCAGGTAGACGCTCGCCCCAATGCGCACGCGCCCGGCGAGCGGCGGAATCTGGCCCAGAATGGTGCGCACGAGCGTGGTCTTGCCAGAGCCATTCGGTCCCAGTAACGCCACCCGCTGCCCTCGCCGCAGCTCGAACTCCTCGGCGGTAAAGAGAGGCGCAGCGGGATCGTAGCCCACCGCGAGATCGTAGAGGCCCAGCACCAGGTCGCCGCTGCGGGCCGCTTCGCCCAGATGGAGGCTCAGCGGACGGTACTCGCGCGGTTGTTCAAGCCGGACGACGCGCTCCAGACGCTTCAGCCGTCCCTTCGCCTCGCGGCTGCGCTGACCGGCGATATTCCGTTGGATGAAATCCTCGGTGCGAGCGATGAATTTTTGCTGCCGCTCGTACTCGATCTGCTGGCGGGCCAGCCGCTCCGTCCTCTGGGCGACATAGGCGCTATAGTTGCCGCGATATTGCTCCAGCCGGCCCCACTGTAGCTCCCACACCCGATCGACGACCCCGTCGAGAAAGGCCCGGTCGTGGGCCACGACGATCATCGCACCCTTCCACGCCCTGTTGAGGTAGTTTTCCAACCACTCGATACCCGCCAGGTCAAGGTGATTCGTCGGCTCATCCAACAACAGGAGCTCGGCTTCCTCCAGCAACAGGCGAGCCAGCAAAGCGCGCGTTTTCTGTCCCCCGCTGAGTTGGGTCACCGGACGTTGAAAATCATCCTCGTCGAAACCCAGGCCAGAGAGCACCTGCCTGATGCGGTACTCGTACGTATAGCCGCCAGCCAGCTCAAACGCCTCCAAGACCTGACCATACCGCTGCGTCGCCCGCTCACGAGTAGCCGGGTCCACCATAGCCGCCTCCAGGCGGCGCAACTCGGCGGACTGGGCCAAAAGGTCGGCAAAGACGGTTAACATCACCTCCCACACCGTCGTGGGGCGGCCCACGCCGGCGCACGGCAGATTGCCCTCGCCGAGAGACGTGTCGGCCTGCTGAGGGAGATAGGCCACGTGTATCCCTTTCGCCCGATGAATAGCGCCGTTCGTGGGAGCTTCCAGGCCCGCGATCAAATGCAGCAGGGTCGTTTTGCCGGAGCCATTGGGACCGATCAGGGCGATCCTGGCACGATGGGGAACCTCAAACGACAGGGCCTCAAAGACATCGTGAGGGCCGTAGGATTTGGACAGGCTACCAGCCGTCAAGATGGACATGATTTTAGACTGTGATGTATGTTGTCAAGCTCAGTGTCCATCGCCGTTGCTCTTGGGCAGGGGCGCGCGATCGAGTCTCTGCAAAGCGGCGATCACGTCCTCCAAGAGTTCCTCTTGTTCCAGCACGCCCTTTTGGATCAGCGCCTCGGTTCGATGGTTGAGCATCTGGCGATCTTCTGTCGTCAGATCCTTGGCGGTCACGACGATGATGGGAATCGAACGAGTAGATTCGTCAGCCTTGACCGCCTCCAGCACGGCAAACCCATCCACCTCGGGCATCAAGAGATCCAGGACGATGATGTGGGGCCGCACCTGCCGGACCAGGGAGATCGCCTCCTGCCCGCTGGCCACCTCAAAGACTTCGTACCCTTCTTGACTCTCGATCATGCGCCTCAAAAGCTCGCGATCCTCCGGCTGATCATCCACCACGAGCACCCGGTGGTGGCCTTCCTCCCGATCCAGTCGATCCAGTGCCGTCAACAGATCCTGTTCCATGATGGGCTTGACCAGATAGTCGGCCGCTCCCAGACTCATTCCGTGATCCTTGTCGCCGATGATGGTGCACATGATGACGGGGATGTCGCGTGTCTCTGGATCGGCCTTAAGTTCCTCGATGACCTGCCAGCCATCCTTTTGCGGCATCATCACATCCAGGGTGATGGCATGAGGCTGGAGTCGTTTGGCCTCTTCCACCACGTTCGTGGCTTCGGTCAACCCGGCGACCCGGTAGCCTTGCTTGTACAGGTAACGGCGGAAGAGTGTGATCACGCCTTCATCGTCATCCACGCAGAGGATCAGCTTGCTCCCCATCTCCTCAACCGCCTCGGGAGAGCGGGCAGGCATCTCATCGGCAGGCAACTCTTGCTCCTCTTGCAGAGAGGGCGGCCCGTCAATGGGCAGAGCAAAGTAGAACGTAGAGCCTTCGCCGACTTCACTCTCGACCCAGATCCGTCCCCCGTGAAGTTCGACCAACGAAGTGCTGATGGTCAACCCCAAACCTGTACCGCCATATTTGCGGGAGGGCGAGGCGTCCGCCTGGGTGAAGGGTTCAAAAATGACCTCCAGATCCTTGGCGGATATACCCGGCCCACTGTCGGCGACCGAGATGATCACTTCGTCGGGTTCAGCCTCGGCTCCCACGTGAACAAAGCCCGCGTCGGTGAATTTGGCCGCATTGGCGACCAGGTTGAGCAATATCTGGCGGACACGACGGGCATCGGCAGTGATGAGCGGGAGATCGTCCGAGATGGACTGCTGGAGTTCTACCGGCTTATCCTTGACCAATGCGATTGCGGTGGACATCACACCGCTGACGATCTCCCGCAGATCTATTTTCTCGAAACTAAGCTCGATCTTGCCGGCCTCGATCCTGGAAATGTCCAACATGTCGTTGATCAGACCCAGCAGATGCTGCCCACTGTTGTGGATCGCGGTCAGATCCTCTTGCTGCTGCTCGGTGAGCGGGCCGTCAATGCCCTTGAGAACGACGCGCGAGAAGCCGATGATGGAGTTGAGGGGCGTACGAAGCTCGTGGGACATGTTGGCCAGGAACAGTGTTTTGAGACGATCCACCTCCGCCAATCGCTCACTCGTACGCACCGCTTCCTGAAACAGGCGGGCATTTTCCAGCGCCACGCTCAGGTTACCGGCCACGAGTTCAGCAAATTCGACATCCACTAGGGGGTGCTCGCCAAATTTTCCGAGACCTATCGCGCCCAATACCTGGTCGCGAGAAATCAGGGGAACATAGATGACCGATTGAGCCTGCGCCTGCCTGGCTACGTCAGCCAGCGGGCCACGAACGTCGGAGGGCATCTCCAGAACCCGGGTGCGACGTCCGCTTATCACCTCGAAGAGGACGGCGTTCATCTCCGGGGTCACTTGTTGAAAGTCTTCAGATAGCAGGACATCGCTGGCATCGGCAGCGTGGACGGCGACCGGCGAAAGCTCCTCTCGCCTCGGATCCCAGGTGAAAAGTGCAGAGGGCACCTCCAGACGTTGAGAGACGACCTCTCCGGCCTGATGGAGCAATTCCTCCGGATCCAGCGAAGCAGCAGCTGCCTGGAGCACCTCGTTGATCAGGGCGCGGCGTCTGGCCTCGGTCTGAGCCCCTTCGAACAGGTTAGCGTTCTCGATGGCAGTAGCCAATTGGTCGGCCATCGTCTGCAAAACGGCCACGTCCTCTTCCGAGAAGGCAGCCTCCTCGGTAGACTGGACGTCCAATGCCCCGATCACTCGATCGCGCACTTTCAACGGCAAGGTCATCGCCGAGCGGGTCTTGGGCAGATCAGGGTTATCGAAGAACACAGCGTCGGCGCCGACGTCCAGCGCGATACGGGGTTCGCCCGTCGCCGTGACGTAACCGACCATACCGACCTCGCCGACCTTCAGCCGGTGACCTCGATCCAACATCCGGCGACCGCCCTCAGAAGAAGCGGCTTGCAGGACAGCGTACTCGTTCCATTCGTCCAGGAGGAAAACGCCAGCGTGGTAGAAGCCAAACCGGTCAGAGATGAGGCGCACCACTGCACCCAGCAACTGCTCCACATCCAGGATGGCGGTGGCATCGCGGGCGACCTCGGCGGCGGCGGCCAACTGAGCCGCCCTTCGTTGCGTCTCCTCAAACAGGTTAGCGTTCTGCAACGCGATGGCCATCTGGCTGGCGATGGCAGTCAGCAAGTCCCGGTCGCGTTCTTCGTAGAGGCGAGGCGCGATATGACTCTGGACGGCCACCATCCCCAACACCTGGCCGCCCAGGAGCACAGGCGCCCCCAACCACGAAAGTGCAACCGTACCAATCATCTCAATCCCCAACTCCTCCAGCCGCTCGGCCACGTTCTCGTGAATCAGCAATGGCTTCCGGGTTTCCATGACGTACTCGGTGAGGCCTGCACCTTTCTGGCGCGATCGCCATTGCACCGGTTGTCCATCCTCAACAGCCAGCGGGAACAAGACGTTTTCAGTCTCAGAATCGTAGAGAGCAACGTAGAAACTGGTAGTGTCCAGCAAGCGGGATGCCCCTCGATAGGTCTCTTCCACGACCTGCTCCACGTCGAGCTGGGCGGTGAGCGCCTGACTCAACTCGTTCAGCACGGCCAATTCCTCGGCGCGGATGCGAGCCTCCTCGAACAGGCGAATATTTTGCATCGCCACGGCGATCTGATCGGCGATAGTGAAAAGCAGCAGTTCGTCTTCCTCATCGTAGGCGTAGGAGCGGTTCGACATCACGCTGATGACGCCTATGACCTGTCTACCCATCAGCATCGGCACTCCCAGCCACGTGGGATACAGTTTCGCCTCTGCCCCCACCATCATCGGCGTCGGCAGGCGATCCTGTTCCCGGTCGTAATCGCGAATCAACAAGGGTTTCCTCTCGCCAATGACGATGGAGGAGAATCCGCCCAGAGGACGCTGTTCCCGGCCTCCCCGTACTCCTTCGTCTATGCCGATACGAAAGTCCAGTTCATTGGTTCTTTCGTCGTAGAGAGCGATAAAGAAACCATCCGGCTGGAAGGTGGAGACGAGTTCCTGGTACACCGTCTCCATCAGATCGTCCAGATTGAGCGTGGCGCTCGTGGCGCTGGTGATGCGGTTGACGACCGCCAGTCGCTCGGCCCGGTTACGGGCCTCCTCGAACGAGCGGATGTTTTGCATGGCCACGGCGATCTGGTCAGCGATAGTCAAGAGCAACATCTCGTCCTCTTCGTTGTAGGCGCGGGGCCGGTACGATTGCACGCTGATGACTCCCAGTACCTGCCCACCAGCCATCAGCGGCACTCCTAGCCAGGATGCAGAGGGTTTGCCCGATCCCATCACCGATAACATCGAATGATACTCCGGTTCGTTTTCGAGATCCCGAATCATCAGAGGTTTCTCTTCGGTGACGACAAGGGTGGAGAATCCGCTCAGGGGACGACGCTCCGGCGGTTGCCGCACCCCCTCGTCAACGTGGAAGCGAAAGTCCATTTCATTCGCTTCCTGGTCGTAAAGGGAGATAAAGAAGGCATCGGGCTGGAAGATGGGCGCGATCTCCTCGTACACGGTCTCCATCAAGTCGTCCAGATTGAGCGTGGCGACGGCGGCGCTGGCAACGCGGTTGACGAGCGCCAACCGTTCGGCGCGGCCGCGGGTCTCTTCGAACAGGCGGGCGTTCTCGATGGCGGTGGCCGCCTGATTGGCGAAAGCCATCAGCAGGTCCAAATCGGCCCGGTCAAACTCCCCTTCTCCCCCTTGTTTGTCCATGATCACCAGGGTACCCACAACCTGGTCTTTGATGGTCAAGGGAGCTATGATGGCATTATGGCCTGGCATTTCCCCTGAACGGAAACGCGCGTCCGCGCGCTCGTCGCTTTCGAGTTGGTTCGATATAGCCGGCTCGTTATGGAGCGCCACCCAACCGGAGAGCGCGTCTTGCAGAGAGTTACGAACGCCCAGGGCAGCGGCCTGGGAGCCAATAGCGGTGACCACTTCATCTTCCTCGTTCTCCCAGTCGACCAGGTTAATGATCCCTCCCTCGCCCTGGAGGAGTGTGGTGGCCTGCTGCGTGATGAGGTTGAGGAGTTTATCGAGTTCCAGGGTGCTGGCCACGGCGCTGGCGGTCTCTCCCAGAGCGGCAAGCTGGGCCAGGCGGCTCTGCGTCTCTTCGAACAAGCGGGCGTTCTGTAGGGCAATAGCCGCCTGGCTGGCGATGGCCCTCAGCAAGTCCCGATCGTGTTCGTCGTAGAGACGAGGAGTGGTATAGCTTTGAACGCTTATGACCCCCAGCACCTGGCCACCGAGTGTCATCGGCACTCCCAGCCAGCAGCGAGCGAGTTCTCCCACGGCCTCGATCCCTCTCTCTTCATGCCACTCGCGCATGTTCTCCGAAATGAGCACGCTCGTGCGATTGCGGACGATATATCCGTTCAAGCCCTGGTTCGCGGATATGACGGTGATCTGCCTATCAATCTCCGATTCGGTGGTGAAGAAGGGAAAAACGATCTCGTCCTGCTCCGACTCGTAGAGGCCGATGGCAAAGTTCGCGGTATCCAGCAGGCGAGAGGCGCCCCGGAAGGCCTCCTCAATCACCTGATCCACGTTGAGTTGGGCAGTGAGCGCCTGGGCCAACTCGTTCAGCACGGTCAGTTCCTCGGCGAGGCTCCTTGTCTCGGTAAGCGCCGCCTGGGTCTCACCAAACAGGTAGGCGTTCTGTAGAGCAATGGCGGTTTGGTTCGCGATGGCAGCCAACAAGTCCTTGTCGTGCTTATCATAGAGACGAGGAGTGGTGTAACTCTGGACAGCTATCACCCCCAGCACCCGGTCACCAATCATCAGGGGTACTCCTAACCAGGAAAGAGCCGTCTGCCCGATCAGGTCGATTCCCAACTTTTCCAGTCGCTCGGCTACGTTCTCCTCCATAAGCAGCGAGCGCCGAGTGTGAATGATGTGCTCGGTGATGCCCTTCCCCCCCCGCCGGGTGGTGTAAGTTTTGCGAACCTCTCCCTCCGTGCCGTCGAGAGCGAAGGTGATCTCGTCCTCGTCTGGGTTATAGAGCGCGATGTAAAAATTGGTGGTATCCAGCAGACGGCTGGCACCGCGGTAGGCCTCGTCCAACACCTGCTCCACGTTGAGCTGGGCGGTGAGCGCCTGGGCCAACTCGTTCAGCACGGCCAACTCTTCGGCGCGGATGCGGGTCTCTTCGAACAGACGGGCGTTCTGCAGGGCGATGGCCATCTGGCTGGCGATAGCCATCAACAGGTTCTGGTCACGCTCGTCGTACAGCCCAGAAGTCGTGTAACTTTGGACCGTCATCACTCCCAACACCTGGCCCCCGATCGTCAGGGGCACGCCCAGCCAGGAGAGAGCAGATTTTCCAATCTCATCATACGAAACTTTTTGCCCGGATTCTTGAAGACCAACCACACCTTTTGGCAACAACAACGGTTTCCTGGCTTCGATGACCCGACCCGTCAATCCTTCCCCACCCTTGATGGGGCTCCAATCGAGTTGTACAGAATCCTCTACCAGAGGAAAGTTGATCTCATCCTTTTCTGGATCGTAGAGGGCGATGTAAAAATTGGTCGTGTCCACCAGGCGAGAAGCACCTCCATAAGCCGCGTCCAATACCTGCTCTACGTCGAGCTGGGCGGCAAGGGTCTGAGCCAGCTCATTCAACACGGCCAACTCCTCGGCGCGGATACGAGTCTCCTCGAACAACCGCCTGTTCTCAATCGCCGACGACAAGAGCGAAGCGATCTGAAGCAGGAGGTTTCCATCGCGCTGATCGTAGACATTGGATTGCCTGTTGGCCACATTCAGTGTGCCAATCGGCCGGGCGCCCGAATAAAGAGGAGCGACCATGAACGAACGGATATCCCCCAGTTCGTTGCGCTGGCTATCCCGTTCGATAATCAATCGTCTCTCCCGCACGGCTATCTCCATCTCTGACCCCTCAGCCTGCATCAGAGTACCAGTTGGAGCAGCCCCCGATTCGCCATGGAGTGCAAATATCTCGAAGGTATCGCCTTCAGCAGTGAGCAGGGCCACACTGACCCGATCGGCGACGAAAATTTGACCCGTCATCGTGGCGGCAATGTCGAGGACCTGATCCAGGTTCGCCGCGCGACCCAGCTGGTCGCTCATCTCGTTGAGCAGCGCCAGACGGTGTGCCTGCGCCTCCGTTTCGTCCAGCGCGGACTGGGTCTCTTCGAACAATCGAGCGCTTTCCAGCGCCAGCGCCACCTGCGTGCTCACCTCCTCCACCAGTTGAATCTCGTCTTCAGTCCAGGGCCGGGCCTCGTCCATCTCCTCCAGCGTGATGGCTCCGATAACCTGATCGCGCAGACGAAGCGGGGCGGCCAGAGTCGAGCGGCCACCTTTCGGTTCGATCGTGGTCACAAGTCGTCCGGCGTTCAACGCCTCTCCGGCGGCGGGGTAAAGTTCCGGGCTGGCAGGGGCGACTCCCACCCGGTCATACTCAAAAGCGGGAAGTGATTCCATGCCCTCCCAGGTGGTACGGACGTGATCCCTGTAGGCCACCTGGAGTTCACGCAGCGAACGCTGGCTCGCCTCCAACAAACGGGCATTCTCGATAGCCAGCGCCACCTGATCGGCCATCGTCTGCAAGATCGCCACGTCCTCGTCGGTGAACGCCTTTGCTGCGGTGGATTGCACGTCCAATACGCCGATGATGCGGTCGCGCATCCTCAGCGGCAGCGCCATCTCCGAGCGCGTCAGCGGCAGATCGGGGTTATTGAAAAAGACGGCATCCGCGTCCACGTCCAACGCAATGCGCGGCTTGCCAGAGCCGGCCGTGTAGCCGACGATCCCCATAGGGTCGTTGATCCCTACGGGACGACGACCCACCTCGCCAACCCGCAACTTGTGCCCGCGGGCCAGCATCCTCTGCCCGCCCTCCGACGAAGCAGCCCGCAGCACCGCGTACTCCCTGGCATCGTCCACCAGAAAGATACCCGCGTGGTAGAAGCCAAACTGTCGGGAGATGAGATGCACGGTCTCATCGAATAACTGGTTGACGTCGTGGATGGCGGCAGCGCCGCGCGCCACCTCGGCTGCGGCCTCCAATTGCACCGTACGGCGCTCCAGAGCGCCCGCGTGTCGTTCCAGCTCTTTGTGCGCCTCTTGCAGCGCTTTCTCCGCCTGTTTGCGCTCGGTGATATCGACGATCACAGCCAGAGTACCCTGGAAACTGCCATTACTCGCCGTAAGCGGTGAGGCAGAGACGAGTATATTTAGAGCGCTTCCATCCTTGCGAAGCAGCACTGTCTCATAGTAACCGTGAACTCCCTCCTCCCTTTGCTCCGTCCGATCCTGGTAGCTGGCAAACTCCTCTGGAGTCGCCAACATAGAGAGATTCATCCCGATCAGTTCGTCTGGTGTGTACCCGAGCATCTCGGCGAAAGCTGGGTTGACAAAGATGAAATTCTCTTCCGGGTCCGTGATGCCAATGCCCGTAACCTCCGATTCCGCCACTGCGCGATAGCGTTCATCGCTCTCCCGCAGCGCCTCTTCCACCTGCCTATGTCCGGTGATATCGTGGGCAATGATGGTGAAAAAGGGTTCCTCCCTCGTTCTCCACATGGAGAGGGTCAGGTCCAAGAACAACTCGCTGCCATCTTTTCTCAGTCCTGTTATCTCCAGTGCCTTTTTGGTCAAGCCCGATTTTCCCGTCGAAACCAACCGCTCCATTTCCTCCCGCAAGACTTTTGAGGAGCGTTCGGACAGGATGGAAGCGAGCAATCGGCCCCGCGTCTCACCAGCCCAATAGCCAAAGATCTCCTTGGCCGCCTCGTTCCAGAAAAAGATATTCTCATGGCTATCAAAAATGATGATGGCATCGTGCACGGTTTCTGCAATGGCGCGAAAGCGTCTCTCACTCTCTTGCAACGCCTCCGCTGTTCGCTCGCGCTCTGTGATGTCCCGCACGACACTGATCCAGGCATCTCGGCCATGATATGTGATCTCATTCGTGTGCGCCGCGACCCGCAACCGCTCGCCATCCCTGGTAATATGGGTATACGTGTGAGGCCCGACATCCTCTCTGGCGTCGATATTTCGCTCCACTCTTTCCAACTCGCCTTCATCAGGTGGATGAAGCTGGAATGGCGTCATGGCCCGTAATTCATCGAGCGTGTATCCATAGCGGTCTATTGCAGCCTGGTTACAATCGAGGAAAAGCTTTGTCTCCTGATCAAAAATGAGCACAGGATCCGCAATACTGTCCAGCCACGCGCGATGTTGGATCTCCGAGTCCAAAAGGTCTCTTCCCGTCCGCCCGCGATGGCTCTCCGATCCTCTCAATTCGGCTACTCGTTGACGTAACCCTTGCAATTCCTCGACCAGTTGCATCCTGGTTCTGTTATCATCGTTCATCTCGACCATTGCTCATCTACTCCCGTAAGGTATCCTTACGAACCTCCTGTGCAAAAGATGTCTCCAACGCCAACGTTGGACCCAGACAAGCTTTCTCACACAGGATCATCTTGGGTACTGCTCACTCCTCCGCCACCTGCGTGCCTGCCCCCAGCCGTATAAATGCCCGGTCGGTGCCAAGCGCAGAGCCAAGTTCCTGCACCGCGGTCCGTAGGATGGTCTCCATGTCCGAGGAGGCGCGGACCTTGGCGGTGATGTCGGCGACGAGCCGCTCCCGCTGCGCGCGGCGCTGGGTTTCCTCCAGCAGGCGGACGTTTTCGATAGCCAGCGCGATCTGGTCGGCCACGGACTCGATGAGGGCGATCTCGTCGTCCGTCCAGCGTCGCCCGCCTTCCGTCTCGTGCAGTCCCAGGGCGCCGATGACCTCTCCACGCAACGTGATGGGAGCCACCATCGCGGCGTGCTCGCTTCCACCGTCTCCGCTTGACTGCACGACCATCTTTCGCTCCTGCATGGCCCGCTCGACCTCCGGCGGTATGCCGTTGCCCAGAGGGGCCACATCCGGCCGCGTCCGCTCGTGAAGAGGAGCGGCCCGCGCAGGCACGAATTTAGCCCATCGCTCGCGCAGGTAGAGCCGGTGCGTGGCCTCTACCTCCTCCAGCGCGGTCTGCGTTTGCTGGAGCAATCGTTGGTTCTGGATCACACTGGCGGCCTGGTCGGCCAGGCTGGTGATCTGACGCATTTCATCCTCGCTCATCTCCAATACTGTGCGCGCCTGCCCGGTGAGGATGCCGACCCACTGGTCACCGACCGCCAATGGGAAGACAACCAGACCCCGCATGTGCAGTCGCTCCATCAGAAGTATGCGCAAATTCTCATCTATATCCTTGGCCGTAGCGATGTCGCCAAAGATGGTCGGTCCATCCCGCGAGATCAGGGACATGATGGGGAATCTATCAACCGGGTAGAGCGTGCCCACGGGCAGACGTGGCCCCTCGCCCTCGCCCGAAGGAGCGTGCTCCCAGATGGCGGTGACGATGGCGTTCTCCGGGCGTTCCTCATCCCAGGGACGGTCAAAGAGCATGATAGTGGCCCGTTCGAGCCTGCCCAAACTCGTAGAATCAACCAATGCTTGCAGCACGTCGTCCACGGTCGTGGCGCGGATCACCCGATTGCTCCCCTCGTAAAGCGCCTCGGTCTGGGCCAGCACGGCCTGGGTCTGACCGAGCAGACGGGCGCTCTCCAATGCCTGGGCTACTTGCTCCGAGACCGATTCCACCAGCGCCAGATCCTCCCGCGATAGGGGCTGCCTTGGATCATCCTGGACGCCCAGCGCGCCGATAATCTCGCCGCGAACGGACAACGGTGTGACCGCTGCCGGATGCTCTCCCGACGCCGGCGATACGAGCGCATCCTGTTCCACCGCCTGCCCGATCTCTGGCGTCCAAAAATCGTCGGCAGGGATAAGGGCGCTCTGGTCAAACAGGTAGCCACTCGGTCCCATCTCGCGGCGGAGACTCTCCCAGCCCTCGCGGCTCATGATGCGTGTGAGGCGCTCCAGCTCGCGCAGGTTCTCCTCCATCTCCTGACGCAGGCGGGTACCTTCGATGGCGCTGGCGATCTGACCGGCCAGACCCAGGAGCATCACCTGGTCCTCCTCGGTCAGCGCGCCCGCCGTGTCGCTCTGCACGTCCAGGATACCCAGAACCCTGTCGCGCAGCTTGATGGGCACAGCCAGCTCTCCCTGGGTGTCGGGGAGATCGGGATGGGGCACCCAGTGAGGGTCCTGAAAGGTATCGGAGGCCAGCACCGGCTCTCCGGTGACCGCCGCCGTACCGACGACCCCTTCGCCATAGCGCCGGCTGTGGCCGGCGGCTCTCATTTTCTCTCCGGTCTCGCCATACCCCTCAACCATCACCAGAGCGTTCTTCTCCGGGCTGTGGCGAAAGATCTGGACGTGATAGTAGCCAAAGCGATCTTTGACCAACGTGACGACGCGACGGAAGAGTTCGTCCAGTTCGGTGGCGGCGGCAAGCTCCTGAGCGATCTCGGTACTGGTCAACACCTGGCGGGTGCGACGCTCCAATGATTCCCGGATCTCTTGCTCCAACCGCCTACTCTCGGTGAAATCCTCCAGCTCGCCGCTCATGTGAAAGGGCTTATCCTCGCGATCTCGGATCAGGGCGACGTTGATCCGCCCCCAGATGATGCGGCCATCCTTGCGGACGTACCGTTTTTCCAGCGTGAAAGAGTCGCCTTCCAACTCGCCTTTAACCAATCTCGACACGTACTCTCGACTTTCCGCCTCGTCGTCGGGATGCGTAATGTCCGCAATTGTTTTGGATAACAACTCCCCTTCCGTGTATCCCAACATCTCGCAAATGGATCGATTGACTCGATAGAACCGTCCGTCGAGGGCCGTCAGCACCTTCCCAATGGCCGAAACCTCAAATGTGCGCCGGAACCGTTCCTCGCTCTCCCGTATCGCCTCCTCTGTCTGCTTCCGTTCGGTGATGTTGCGCACGACCGCGGTGAAGAAAACCTGTTCGTCTCTCTTCCAAATAGACAGGGATAGTTCGATGGGGAACTCGCTGCCATCTTTTCTCAACCCCGTCGACTCGATGGTCTTCCCCATGGTCGATTCGTGCATCTCACGGAATTGCTGGGACATGATAAATGTGAGCGGCTTGCCGATGACTTCTTCAGGCGCATAGCCAAACAAAGCCTCTGCCGTGGGATTCCAAAAGACAATGTTCCCCTCGTTGTCGCCGGATATGATGGCGTCGTTGGCCGTTTGGACTACGGAACGGAACCGTTCCTCGCTCGTCCTCAGTTCTCCCTCGATCCGTTTGCGCTCGGTGATGTCGCGCTGAATGGCGACGAACTGTTCGATCTCTCCGGCGGCGTCGCGCATCGGCGAGATGGTCAACTGCGCCTCGTAAAACGTGCCATCCTTGCGCTGATTGGTCACTTCACCCTGCCAGACCCGCCCCGACGTAATCGTCCGCCACATGTCGGCGTACAGTTCGTCTGGATGGCGACCGCTCTTGAGGATGCGGGGGTTCTCTCCCAACGCCTCGGCCTGGGTGTAACCCGTCATCGCCTCAAACGCCCAATTGACGAACTGGATACGGCCCTTCCCGTCGGTGATGATGACGGCATCGTGGGTCGCTTCTACAGCACGAGACAAGCGCCGCAGCCTCTCCTCGGCCTGCTTGCGCTCGGTGACGTCGCGAAAGATGCCGCGCGTCGCCACAGGATGGCTATTCCTGAACCGACAACTGACCCCTCCCTCAACGGCCACCGGCCTGCCATCCTTGGTCACGAACGTAGCCTCAACCCGCCCAACCGTTTCCCCGGCCAGCACGTGTCGAAACATCTCCATACAATGCTCCAGGCTATCAGGGTGAATGACGTCGAACAAAGAGAGGCCGGGGATCTCTCCTTCGCTATAGCCGAGTGTTTCCCGCCAGGCGCGGTTGACGTACATGATCGAACCATCGGGAGCGACGCTCTGGATCAAATCGTGGGCGTGCTCAAACAGATCCCGGTATCTCTCCTCGCCCTCCTGGGCAGTCTCTTTCGCTTTTGCGCGTTCGGTGATGTCCTCCAGCACGATTCGAGAAAATGCCGTGCGGGCATGGGAAAAGGCCTGCCACAGAAACGTGGCAGCCTCGACGGTGGCGACGGAAGGCGCGATCGTCTCCTCGAGGGCGGCCAGGGCCTGCAACAATGAATCGGGCGCAAAGGCCTGCGCCAACCGTTCGCCCCCCCTGCTGCGGATGAATCGAACGAACTCGGTATCATCCCGAGCCTCCAGACAGGCAGCGATAAGCTCCATGTCGTGTCGCGCCGCCTCAAGCCTGGCCTGAGCAGGCAGGCCCGCGTAGCCATCGATCTCCTGCAAACGCAGGTCATACGCCCCTACCAATCTGTCCAGGTCGTCTCTCAATGTTGATGCGAGTTTTTGCATACCACTCGCCTCCTTCTTGTCAAACCATATCCCTGCCATCGCCGCTATCTCTCTGTGCTACGGGCGCTCGCGATAGCTCTTCTGCGCTACCCAGGCGGACAAACGTGGAGCGCCCCAGGGCGGCGCCCAGCTCGCGCACGGCGGCGCGGGCAATGGCCTCAGGGTCTGTGAAACTACGCACGCGAGAGGTGATCTCGCGCAATAGCTGTTCGCGACGGACGCGGGCCTGCGCCCGCTCGAATTGACGGCGGCTTGCCACGGCCAGAGAGGCCAGGCCAACGAGGGCGTTGTAGACTTGAGCTTCCCGTTCAGCGAACTCGTGCGGTTCGTCCCAGGCGAATATAATCACCCCCACCCAACGCCCGGCCTGCCTCAGCGGAACGATGACCTCAGCGCATCCAACACTCGGAGCCAACGCACTTTCAACATATCCATTCACTTGCCCTTCGGTGGCAGTATCAGAGATCAACTGCGCCTCGTCTGGGCTGGCTACCCACCTCCTGGCAGCGGGGAGATCGGGCAGGTAAAAGCGCGACCCTACAGACATCTGCGGTTCACCTTCTCGACGCCAATCAGCTACCAACTCGGCCCACTCTGGTTCGCCCGTCTCGTCCAGGTCAAAATACAGCAACCGGGCGCTGTTGACGCCCGCCTCGATAGCAGGCCGGGCCAGGATCTGGAGCATCTCGTCCTCGTCCTCGGCCGCGCTCAGGCTGTAACTAATGTCAAACAGGATACCGGTTCGGGCATCGGCCTGGTGATAGGCTTCGTCCACCGCGTCAACGAAATCCTGCCAATCCTCCGGGATGTTCTCAAACTGACCTATATGCCGTTTCAGTTGACGCTGAAGTAATTGGTGCATCAGCTATTCCTCCAAGAAGGTGGTACTCGTCATCGTTATGCTTCGGTCCAGTTTTTCCGGTCACTTCTCATCGCTCACTCCTTCTTCCCATCATCCTGGGGATGCCCTTTGGGCAGGACGCCCAATCGCACAAAGGTACGCGACGTTCCCAACACCTTGTGAAGCTCATCCACCGCCGACTGCACAATGTCCTCCACGCTGGAAGCGCGCCGCATCTTGTCCGTGATCTCACGGGTCAATCGCTCGCGAGCGGCGCGGCGCTGTGTTTCATCGAGCAGCCGCACGTTATCCGCAGCCAGGACAAATTGTTCGGAGAGCGCTTCAGCCAGGGCGATATCATCCTTGCTCCACTGCTGCCCCTCTCCTCCCTTGGTGAACCCCAACACGCCAATAGGTTGACCACGCAATGTAATGGGCACCGCTAACGTAGACGATTCAGTGGATCGAGCAGGCTTCTCGGTAGACGATTCCCCTCCGCGTTCTTCACCACCATCGCCACTCCAGACCAACGTCCTGCGTTCTGTCATCGCCTGCTGGACTTCGGGCAACGCCGCGTCGCCCAGAGGCTTTATGCCTGTATCGGTTCGCTCATAGCCGCTGACCGCTCTGGTCGCTTTGTAATCCGTCCACGCCTGGCTCATATAGTGCCGTTGAGTGGCTGCCATCTCCTCCAGCGCCGCCTGGGTTTCGGCAAAGAGCCGGGCGTTGTCGATAGCCACCGCCACCTGATCGGCCATGGTCTGCATCACGGCGACGTCCGCCTCATCAAAGGCTGCCTCTTCCACACTCTGCACGGTCATAGCGCCAATGATGTGTCCCCGCGAACGAAGCGGCAACGCCATCTCCGAGCGCGTCTCGGGCAGGACAGGGTTATCGAAACGAAAGGGTTCCTCCCCTACGTCCAGGACAATGCGAGCCTCGGACCGGGCCACACACTGGCCGATCATTGAGCTGCCACCCACTTCCAGCCGGTGCCCTTGTTCCATCATAATCTGGCCAGCCTCGCCTGTGCCAGCACGCAGGACGGCGAACGCGCGCTTGGCGTCACCTCGATCCTCGTCAAGGAGAAACAGGCCGACGTAATAGAGGTCGAACCGCCTTTGAACCAGATCCACCACCTGACGCAACAGTTCGTCCGGGTCGAGCACCGAGGTGGTGGCGCTGGCGACCTCGGCTGCCGCCTGCAAGCTCCGAGTACGCTCGTCCACGCGCTGCTCCAGGCTGCCGATCACACCAGCCAACTCGGCCGCCATTTTATTGAACTCGACGCTCAGTTCTTCGATCTCGTCGCCGGTTCGAATATCTATTTCGTGTTCGAGATCGCCGCTGCCGATGCGCGCTACCCCTTGCCGCAATTCGGTGATGGATAGGCTCAGTTCTTGAAATATGAATCGTCGCCAGCCCCAGGCGATAATCACGGCCAATCCCGTCAGGATGGCTGGCAGCAGGACTGCCTGCAAGACCGCCCTTTGGGTGCGTGCGGCGACGATTTCCGCGTCTCGATCAGCCCGCTGTACCAGCCGCCGAATAAAGATATCCATCTGCTCGTTGAGCGGCCGGATCTCTTGCTCCAGCTTTGCGCTCACATCCGTCCAGCGTTCCTGTCGGGCCAACACGTTTACTTCTCTCACACTTTGAAGCAACTCGTTATGAGCCGACTGCATTCCCTCGATCAGGCCCAAAATCTCCGGTTCACCGCCAGCTTCTTGCAGAGTTTCCATGTAAAACGTGAGAGCGCCCAAAGACGCCGGAACATCCGTGCTCATCAAGGCAGCATCCTGGGTCACAAGCATACGCTCCAGCGACGCCACAAGTTCCCGTCCCGCAGCCAGCAACTCCAGGGAGCGCGCTCGTCGCTGCTCTGCTTCGCGTGCATGGGCGACGGCTTGACCAACGTTGAGCACCTGCCAGAGGCCAACTCCCCCGGCCAGCAGTGTCAGTACGATCATCAACACAGAAGCAGCGGTTAGTTTATGGGCAATGCGCCATTTTATCGTTGGCCGCGAGCGTCTGCCGCCCGCTTCTTGTGCTTCCACTTTGGACATATCTACCTCCCGGCACCCCTAGTCCGGAGACTGTGGCCGTTCACTCCTGCTTGGTCGGCGGCTGTGTTTCATTTTTGTTCCCGTTTCCCCTCGGTTCTTGTCGCGTGCTCAACTGTACAAACGCCCTGTTTGCCCCCAGAGCAGTGGCCATCTCCTGGAGGGCGGTCTGCATCAGATCGTCCATATCG
Organism: Anaerolineae bacterium; assembly: GCA_034437455.1. Taxonomy (GTDB): domain Bacteria; phylum Chloroflexota; class Anaerolineae; order B4-G1; family B4-G1; genus DAOTUB01. The sequence goes on from DAOTUB010000371.1 coordinate 23,015, forward strand.
ACCGTTCTACGTATCTTGTCGGTGATCTCGCGGGTCAATCGCTCGCGGGCGGCTCTGCGCTGTGTTTCGTCGAGCAGCCGCAGATTGTCCGCGGCCAGGGCAAATTGCTCGGCGAGCGCTTCGGCCATGGCAATATCATCCTCGCTCCACTGCCGCGCTCCTTCTTCCTTGAATCCTAACACGCCGATCGGTTGACCACGCAGCGTGATGGGCACCGCCAGGGCAGATGAAGCCGCTCCCTCCCCCTGTCCTTCATCGCCGTCGTCTCTCCAGATCACGCGCTTCTGCTCCCTCATCGCCTCTTGGACTTCAGGAAACAAACTGCTGTCCAAAGGCACAGTCCCTGCCCCCGTCTGGGCGTAGCCTCTCGTTGTCCTGGCAGGCACAAACTCGGCCCATGCCCGACCCAGGTAGCGCCGGTGGGTGGCCTCCGTTTCCTCCAGGGCGGCCTGAGTATCGGCAAAGAGCTGGGCGTTGTCAATCGCCACGGCCACTTGATCGGCCATGGTCTGTAGCACGGCGACGGCAGCCTCGTCGAAAGCGGCTACTTCCGTGCTTTCCACGTTCAGCGCGCCGATGACTCGATCGCGAGTTATGAGCGGTATCGTCGCCGCGGAGCGGGTATCCGGCAAGAGCGGGTGACCGGAGTACATCGCATCCCGCGCCACATCGGGAGCGACGCGCGGCCGGGCATGAGCCGTGCACCAGCCAATCATCGAATGGCCACCGACTTCCAGGCTCAATCCTTCCTCCACCAACTTTCTTCCGGCCTCGCCCGTGGCCGCGCGCAAGACGGCGAACCTCCGTTCTTCGTCGAGCAATGCCAGACCTACGTGATAGAGATCGAACCGCTCGCGGACGAGGTCCACCACCTGTTGCAACAGCACACCGGGGTCGAGCAACGAGGTGGTCGCGCGACCGACCTCCGCCGCCGCCTGCAAGCCGCGGGTGCGCTCGGCCACGCGCTCCTCCAAACCGGCCAGCACCTCTTGCAGTTGATCGGCCATGAGATTGAAAGCAGCGGCGGTGGCGCCGATTTCGTCGAGGCCGTGGATGGTCGCGCGAACGTCCAGTTCGCCCGCGCCCAACTGTTTGGCTGCCTCACCCAACATCTGGACCGGTCGAATGATCTGACCGGCGATAATATAGACGACCAGGACACTGACCAGGAGAATCGGCAAAGCCAGGCCGATCACCGTAAACGTAAAGTTGGCCTGTCGTCTCTCAAGCTCTTCTACCGTAGCGGCAAATTCAGCTTGCTGCTGTTTGAACAGATTTCTGACGAGCACGCTGGTCAGGCCGCTCCGGTTGATGAGCGTGTCTCGGTTTTGGTTTATCAGGCTAAAGTGGCTCGTCGCCTCGAAAAAATAGTCCCGGTAACTATCAGCCAGATCGATTAACCGAGTTTTTTCCTCCGGCGTAATCAGGCTTTCGTCGGCGGCGGCGGCGATCTGCTCCACGAGTTGCCCGTACAACTCTTGCACGCGTCTAAAAGAAGCAAAGTCAGAGTGCAGCAGATACTCCCTCTCGTAACCGCTCATCTGCGTCAGGATGGTCGCGAGGGCATCCAGCCCGGGCTTGTCCAGTTGGTCGTGCAATTCGCCCATCACCGTTCGCATCTGACCGATCGCGCCGCTTTCGACAAAGCCCAGGCCCTCCATGTGCTCGCTCATTTGAAGCAGATTCGCCTCGTACGCATCCAGGTTGTCTCGAATAGTCGTCAGGCTCGCACGAGTCTCTTCATCGGGATCCAGCCGCTCCATTTGGGCGATGTTGTCCAGAATCTGGTCGATTTGCTCTTGCAGGGGGATCACATAGAGCCTCCGAGCACCCTCAAACCCCTCCGTACTTACCTCAAAACCGGTTCTGGTCCAGGTATCATAGAACTCGAACGCTCTGTTCTGGACGGTCAGCAAGCTGTTATTGATCTCGGAGGCCCGGTCGGCAAACTCGCGCTGGCGAGTCAGCGTGCGATTCACCAGTTGCTGGTTGACCACACTGGTGTAACTCGTGATGCCGGCGACGATGAGCAGGCCGACGATAGAAGTACCCAGGCCAACGTACAATTTGACGCGCAACGGTGTGTCGGCCAGCCGTTGTCTTAACCCAACACTCGACAGCAAATCCTGCAAAAGTGCGATGGCATAAAAGACGGCCAGGATCAAGTTCGTGAGAACGACGATCCAGAGATAGTCGAGCCAGAATTGCAGTCCACCCTGGACGAGCACGATGGCAAGCTGTGCGACCAAGAGCCAACGGGCGCGTCGCTGGATGCGAGGCGTGGTTTGACGATCCAGCAACAGTGTGTAGGTCGTCAGCAGAATGGCGGGCACAATGACGAGGATGGAACCCATCCAGCGCAAGAAAGGCGCCAAGGTGCCCTGCAAGTATTGGCTGGCGTGAACAAAGCCACCCTGATACATCTGCGGATCGGGACGGGTGTAGAGCCAATGCGTGTCGAACAAGACGTCGCTGATGACGAGGACGAAAGGAATCCATATGAGCACGTGGACAAGACGCCACAGCCCGCGCTCCCACCACGTTTGCTCCCAGGTTACGGGTCGCAGCAGACTGAGGGTGACGATGAACGTACTGGGAAAGATAGCGAGCGTGATCGCAGCCAGGGCGTAGAACCAGGGTTCGGCCTGGGCGATGTCGGCGGCGGCTACCACGCGACTCGAGCAGTAGTTCTCAAGGGCCAACAATATCAATAACCAACCCAGGTAACGACTCTGGCGGTTCTTCCGGCCCAGAAGCCATATCAAAATCGCCGCCGCCAGTTCCACTGCACCGGCGACCTGCATCAAGATTCGCAGAACAACATCCATCTGGTTCATACGACGCTCTCCTTGCCATCCTCCCCACGTCCGTCCCCCTGTGATGGCGTAGGTCCTTCCCGTTGGTCTACATTCGACGTTTCTGGCGATACACCCAACTGCACAAAAGCAGTCGATGTACCTAGAGCAGCGGCCATCTCCCGCACTGTGGTCTGCATCAGGGTGTCCAGGTCGACGGCGCGGCGCATCTTGTCGGTGATCTCGCGGGTCAATCGCTCGCGAGTGGCGCGGTATTGGGTCTCATCGAGCAATCGCATGCTTTCGAGCGCGATGGCGGCCTGTCCGGCCAGCGTTCGGTATCCCCGGATAAGCTCTCTCGCAAAGGCGGAAGGTTTATCCCGTCCGATGAACACCACTCCAAGCCAACGTTCTCCGACGAGGATGGGGATCATGGCGAAAGAGCGCAGGCCCGATACACCCGCGACGAGCGTGCGAGTCGCCTCATTCGCCCTGGGATCGTTCAGCACATCTTGTACAAGAAGTGGTTCGTCCGGGCTCATCAAGTCTGCCAGTGGATAATCTTTCAATGACAGGCGCGTGCCATAAGGTTGAGCCTGTCGATCGTCCACCGTCCATCCTTCACGCATCACAATGTGAGTCGGTTTTCCGGCCCCGTCTCCAGGGACATCTTCGTACTCAAAGAGCAGCACGCGGGCGACGTCCACGCCGCCGCTGGTGGCGGCATAGTCCACCAACGCCTGCCCGACTTTTTCTGGCGAGTCGGCGGCGCCGATGGCCCGACTGATACGATAGAGGGCCTCCGTCTCTCCCAGCACCCGCTGCGTCTCCTGGAACAATCGGGCGCTTTCCAGGGCCTGGCCCGCCTGATCCGCTATGGCCTGGGCCAGGGCGAGTTCATCAGAAGTTGGTTGACGGTCGCCCAGGGCCAGTTTCAGATTACCGACGTCCGTGCCGCGCACCTGGAGCGGCACCGTCACCTGAGGCTCCTCCTCCGCTTCGGAAGCTTTGTCTGGCGCGCCCCGCGGTTTGATCTCCAACCCATCGTAGACGTATCCCCAGTCTGTTCGTTCCCCCGTGACCCGTTCCCAACCCGCCCGGCTCTGGTAGCGCAACAATGCACTGACTTCTTGAAGTCGATCTTGAGTTTCCTCCAACAGACGGGCGTTCTCGATAGCCAACGCCACCTGATCGGCCATCGTCTGCAACACCGCCACGTCCTCGTCCGAGAAGGCCTCCGGCTCTGTGGACTGCACGTCGAGCACGCCGATGACGTGATCGCGCACCCGCAGCGGCAGCGCCATCTCCGAGCGCGTCTGCGGCAGATCGGGGTTGTCGAAAAAGACCGCGTCGGCGCCCACGTCGAGGGCGATGCGAGGCTCGCCCGAACCGGCTGCGTAGCCGACGATGCCCACCTCGCCTACCTTCAACCGATGCCTTCGCGCCAGCATTCGCTGGCCGCCCTCCGAGGAAGCAGCCTGCAAAACCGCATACTCCCCTGCATCGTCCAGCAAAAAGATGCCGGCGTGGTAAAAGCCGAACTGGGTAGAGATGCGACGGGCAGTCCTATCCAGCAACCGATCTACATCACGGATCGCCGCCGCTTCCCGGGCCACCTGGGTCGCCGCCTCCAGTTGGATACTTCGCCGCTCCAGGTCGCGCGTGCGAGCGGCAACCTTATCCTCCAGACCCGCGTAAAGCTCGCGCAACTGCTCGGTCATCTGGTTAAAAGCGCGGGACAGCACACCGATCTCGTCATTGCCGGCCTGTGGGAGCGAGACGTCCCAGTTACCCGCGCCGATCTGTTGAGCCGCCGCCGCCATCGCCCGGACAGGAGCCGATACGCGATTAGTCAACAAGAGACCAACGAGCGCCATAAAAACGAGAATGCCTCCGCCGACGGGCAAAATGCGCGCCAGTACCAACGACCGGGTCGAGGTCTCCATCTGCTGCTGCAACGTGCCCATGACCTGGAGCACGGTCTCGACCTCGACGACGTTAGCCAGGCTCCATCCTGTACTCTCCAGGGGAGCGTAAGCGACGAACAACTCCCTTTCCCCTATCTCCAGGGTTTCAAAGCCCGTCGAGCCGGCCATCATCTCGTCCAGGAGGGGAGCGAATGTTGTCGTGGCCTTGCTCAGGTCGGCGCCGACCTCGTCGGTTTCAGGGGAGCGGGCCAGGAGATCCTGATAACCTTGCTCCGGCAGGGCAATGGCCTGTTCCGTGTCATCGATAAGGAAAGAATAGCCGCTACCGAGCAGCCGGGTATCTTCGATGCTGGCGCTGATGTCCTGCAACGTGACGTCAATACCGACGGCGCCGATGAATTCGTCTCCGTTGATATAGATGGGAGCAGCAGCCGTCACCATCAACCCCTGGCCGGTGGCATCCACATAGACGGGCGACCAGATCACGGCTCGCTCCGGGTTGTTCTCTGGAGCGGCGTTGATATACCAGGGACGCTGAGTGACCTGAAAATCTGGCGGGACGAGATTTCCCAGGCCGATATTGGGATAGTAGTGGGTGGTCTCTTGTTTCGTCCCCAGATAAACCGCCACCGTGTTCGGATCGCTCTCGTACACCGGGACGAAAGCAAAATCCAAATAGGCGCCCAACTCCAGGGTGGTCAGCAATGCCTCGTCGATGTCCACAAAGTTGGGAACAAAGAGACTGGCCGTTTCGGTTTCGTCATTCATATACTGCCCGCCCGATCCGACGAACATGTGAGCCTCGGCCTGCCAGTAGGCTTCACCGGCAAAGGCATCGGGTTTCTCAAAGACACTCGCGACATACTGGGCCAGATTCTCGGCGTCGTCCTGTACCTTTTCCAATATCAGGTCGTTTCGCCGGGCATCGCCGACGGTCACCTGGCGCAGATATTCTTCCGCCTGGGTGCGCAACGCTCCGGCGCTGATCCGTTGCGCCCCTTCTCCCATGCGCTGGATCGAGTTGACGCCCAGATAGCCGACGGTCAGCACCGAGATCGTGGTCAACCCCACCAACAAGACCAGCAATCGCGTCCTGACACTCTGCCTAAGCGTCGGTTGATGCAAACGAATGTCTGGAGATGACATCGGCTATTCCTCCCCCTGTAGCAGCACAGTTCTGTAGGGGTCTGCGCCCTCGGGCGCAGGTTCCTCTCCAACGGTCTCGCCGGCGTCGCCTGGAGAAACCTTCATCTCAATCGCCGCCGATTCTGCGCCCAGCACGCGGCCCAACTCTCGCACGGTGGTTCTGAGGATCGTATCCGGATCCAGGGAGGCTCGCACCTGTCCCGAGATCTCGCCGACCAACCGCTCGCGGGCGGCGCGGCGTTGCGCCTCATCCAGGAGCCGCAGGTTCTCGGCTGCCAGCGCCATGCGCTCGGCAATCGCCTCGACGAAAGTGATCTCGTCGTTCGTCCATTGGCGCGCGCCGTCATCGTCGTGGATACCCAAGGCGCCAATGATGGCGCCTCGGAGCATGATGGGCGTAACCAAGGCAGAACGGTCTTGTCCATCACCGGTCAACACGATCGCGCCTTGTTGCTCCGTCGCCTGCTGGATCTCGGGCAGAACCCCATCTCCCAAAGGCGCGGCGCCTGGGTGTTCGGTCTCGTAGCTGGTTGCTCTGGCGGTTTGCAGGTACTCTGTCCACGCCTGTTCCAGGTAGCGGCGATGGGTGTCCTCTACCTCCTTCAGCGCCACCTGGATCTGTTCGAACAGGCGACGGTTCTCAATCGCCGCAGATAGAAGGGAAGCCGTCTGAAGCAACAGGTTTCCGTCTCGTTGTGTGAAGGCGCCCGGACGATCGCTGGCTACATTCAACGTACCGATCACCTGCCCACCCGCAAACAAGGGGGCGCTGACCGTGGAACGGATGCCCTGTTGAGCCAGGTCAATGAGATCGACAAAGTCGCTGGCCAGGGTATCGGGATTGATGAGCAAGCGATTCTCCCGCGCCACCACCCCAATCGCCGTCCCTTCGACCGGTAGTTGCGCGCCCACCGGAAAGGCGCCGTCTTTGCCCCGCAGCGCCAGAACCCGAAAACTATCCCCTTCGTCGGTGAGCAAAGCCACGCTGGCCCGCGAGGCGCCAAAGACCTTGCCGGTCGTCACGGAGGCGATGGTAAAGATTTCGTCGAGGCTCGTCGCCTGCCCCAACTGCTCGCTCATCTCATTCAGCAGGGTCAAACGGCGCGCCTGATCCTCAGTTTCGTTCAGCACAGTTTGAGTCCGCTCGAACAAGCGGGCATTTTCGACGGCGTTGGCCAATTGATTGGCCATGGACTGAAACACCGCGATGTTCTCCTCATCGAAAGCAGCCTCGTGGGCCGATTGGATGGTCAGCGCGCCGATGGTCTTGCCGCGACTGACGAGCGGGAGCGCCAACTCGGTGCGCGTCCGTGGCAGCAGCGGGTTCTCGAAACGCACGGCTTCCTCGCCCACGTCCAGCGCAATACGGGCCTCGCCCGTAGCCACGCACTGGCCGATCATCGAATCACCGCCCACTTTCAGCCTGTGGCCCTGCTCGACCATCTGTCGCCCGGCCTCGCCCGTGCCCGCCTGCAACACCGCCCACGTCCCGCTCTCGTCCACCAGGAACAACCCGGCATAGTAGAGATCGAACCGCTCGCGGGCCAAGTCTACCACTTGCAGGATCAAGACGTCTGGGTCGAGAATACTGCTGGCCGCGCGCGAAACCTCGGCGGCGGTCTGAAATTGGAGCGAGCGGCTCTCTACCTGCTGGACGAGCATCGCTCCATGCAGCGCGCTGCCGATCTGCTCTCGCAGCGCCACGTACGTCGCCCGGTCTGCCGGACCCGGCTCGAACAAAACAAAGCCTATCTGCTTCTCTCGAAAGTAAAGCGGCTCGACCCGAAACTCGTATCGCCTGTCCCGAGGCAACAGATCATTGGGGAGCAATTGACGAGCAGGGAAATAACGCTGCTCTTCCAGCTTCACACGCTCTCGTTCGTCGTAGGCCAGGATCAGCCGCGCCCACTCGGTTGGCGACCGCGGATCCTGGTACAAAGAGAGGTAACAACTTGAAATCCCCAATTTTGGCAGTTCCTGGGCCAGCGCATCGGTCAGGTTTTCCATATCGTACGCGGTGATCAGCGCCTGGCCGATCCGACGCAGCACTTGAGCCTGTTGCATCGCCTGGTTTCGCCGTTGTACCTCCACCCGCCGCGCCGTCTCGCCGATCAGAACCTGGGCCTGTTGCCAGAGATCCTCCGCCCGGGATATGTCCCGATTATCAACCAGATAAGGCAATGTGTGTCGGCGCAGTGCAGACACCACACCCTGCCAGGCGATCACGGCGTCTCCTGTCGCTGTGACCTGGCGCAATATCTCGTTTAGCGTGGAAGCAAAAGTCCCTGATGGCGCTGAACCGCTCAACTCGGTTGCAAAGGCGTTCAGCAGTTTCTCGGCCCACGTAGGGTCCGGTTTCGTGATGGGGTCCTGCAACGGTTGCATCATCGCCGCGAGGATCTCATCCCGATGCGCAGAAGGGGGCGATTCCGCTCTCTCAACCACATCGGCCACAGTTCCAACAGCGGCCCGCGCCACCGTAGTAGAGGGACAGCCGCACGACTGACGCACGACGAGGTTCGATGACAGGCGCACCTGCTCTGGTACCCGCTCACCCGCCAACAGGGCGAGCACCATCTCGACCGCCCGCTCGCCCGCCTCAAACCATTGAGCGTATACCGACGTCAAAGGGGGTGTATAATCCGCCCCCTCATTGTCGAACCCCACGACGGCCACATCCTCCGGAATCCGCATACCTCGCGCCTGCAAGCTCTCTATCGCCGCCATAGCCGCCTCATCCGTGACCGCCACCAGAGCGTCAAAATCGACCTGGCGTTCGTCGAGCAACTGGCTTATCGCTGCCTCGCCTGCAGGGCCGCCGAAACCGCCCACCACGACGAGTTCGCTATCAAAGATAAGGCCATGTCTGGACAAAGCGTCGACGTACGCGCGATACCGTTCCTCCGCCTCTGGGTTTCCCTCGGGTCCTCGAATGCAGGCGATGCGGCGGCAGTCGTGCGCTTCGATGAGGTGAACCACCGCCTCATATGTGCCCTGATAGTTGTCTACCAGCACACTGGGGATGCCCTCCACCAACCCGATGCTGACGACAGGCAAAGGATGATATTGTTCACAAAAGGTCTTGATCCCGGCAGCGTCCATGTAATGCCCAATATAATCGCTCCAGATCACCAGTCCATCCACATTTTCCGCGCCCGCCAGGTCGGCGAGGACGTTAGCCTGAGCGTCAAACCCGTGGGGCGAGCGCAGTTCGCCGCACGAAAATCCGATCAAGTTCGCGTCGTGGTTGCGGGCCACAGCCGCCGCCCGATTCCAAAACATGCCCATCAAGCCCAACAAGCCAATGGTCGGACGTTTGTTGGGCGACCTTGGATGCATCCGCTGGCCTTCTCCCGCGTGCTTATCTTCCATTCCCATCATCTCCTCTACCCGCTCGCCCGTCGCCCCCCGGTAAACGCAGAGAGGATTCGGCGCCCAGGCGCACGTAAACGCGCGAACCTCCCAGAGCACGGTTCAATTCCTCCGCCATGATGTGCATCAGAGCCTGCATATCCGTAGCTTGCTGCATCCGGTTTGCGATCTCGCCGATCAGTTGTTCCCGAACGGCGCGACGCTGGGTCTCGTCCATCAAGCGCAGGGTTTCGATGGTCAACGCGGTCTGCTCAGCAACGGTTTCCGCCAAGGAGATCTCTGCCGCCGCCCACGGCCGTTGACGGCGCGCCTCGTGCAGCGCGATCGTGCCTATGACCTGCCCCCGCAATTTCAGGGGAATCACCAATGCGGTCTGGGAGACCCTGTCCTGCGGTTTTAGAGAATGCAGGGGAGTGGTCTCGTCATCGTCGCCTGGCTCAAGCTCGAAACTGTCCACGCTCACCGTCTGGCCGCTCGCCATCGCCTGGCGACGGGCCTGGTGCAAGGGGCCGTCGCCACCGGGGGAAGTGTAGGCCCCCGCGGGGCTATGCCGGGAGTAATCAATTCGAGCCACCGGCTTTGTGTCCAGCAATTCTCTCCATTCCCGACGCAGGTAACGCTGGTGGGCAGCCTGCACTTCTTCCAGCGCGGTCTCCGTCTGACTGAAAAGCCGAGCGTTGTCAATCGCCAAGGCCACTTGATCGGCCATCGTTTGCAGGAGAGCGATATCGGCTTCTTCAAAGGCCTCCTCTTGGGTGCTATGCACACTCAGCGCTCCCAGGACACGGCCGCGCGAGCGCAGTGGCAGCGCGATCTCGGATCGCGTGTTCGGCATGGACAGCGCGTCCAGCTGCACCGTGTTCTCTGCGATGTCCAGCGCGACGTGGGACTGCTGATGAACGATGCACCAGCCCACTGCGGATGTCTCGGCCAGTTCCAGCTTATAGTCCATCTCCAGCAGTAGCCGGCCAGCTTCGCCGGTGGCGGCTTTCAACTCGGCAAACGGGCGATCAGAGTCGGCGTCGCCGATGTCCGCATCAGCGTCATCGAGCAGGAACAGACCGACGTAATACACACCTAGCAAGCTGAATCCCTCCTGGATCCGGTTGACCGCCTCGGTGAACAAACGCTCTGGGTCCAGGATGGACGAACCCGCGTGGGCAATCTCGGCCGTCGTCCGCAACTGAGAGGCATGTCGGCGCAACTGCTCCGTCGTCTCCTCCAGTTCCTGGGTTCGCGTTTTTAATTGTTGATTGGCTGTGACCGCCCCTGCCAGCGCCTCCAGCCAACTCCGGTTGGATGACCATAATATCAGGACCAGAATAGCCACTATGAGGAAGAAAGAAGCTCCCTCACCGATCCACAAGTCCAATGCCTCAGGGTCTTCAGGTTCCATCAACATAGGTGTGATCCATCTCTGACTAAAGACAATGGCGCAGAGAACATAAGTCAAGACACTGACAATCCCAGCCCAGATGCCGGGGCGGTGGCCTAGCAGAAGAAAAGTCAGGGCAGGAAATAGCAACAACCAAACCCGTCCACTGCCAGACAATCCACCGCGATAAAAGATAAATAGGCTCAAGAAATAGGTAATCAAGAGCGGGAACGCGGCCCCAATGCGATACTCCAAGTTGCGCCAGGCCCAGGGAATCAACGCCATCAGCCAACCAATGGCAAAAGGTGCTATCTGGGCCAATTGCTCCAGCGCGCTCAGCCCCTTCGGCAGCGAGACATAGGTCAAGATCATCGCGATCAGGCCGCCGATCACCGCAATCAGCAACAGGCCATTCAGAAATACGACGCGGCTGCGCTGGATTTCAGCGTTCCAATCCGGCATGGTTTTCGTGCTCATCGACACTCTCCGATTTTCGCTTTATTCCTTCATCAGCGATCCGACGTTCAATTCGATAGAAACGTGGGGCACTTCCAGTGCCTCCGCAAGCCCCTCTGCCGTCGTCTGCAAGGCCCGCTCTATATCGGTGGCTTGACGGGTGCGATCCACGATCTGGCGAGTCAACTGCTCCCATTCGGCGCGGCGCTGCGCCTCTTCCAACAATCGAGTGCGCTCCAGCGCCAGCGCCGCCTGATCGCTCAGAACTTCGTAGACGCGCAAGGCAGCGTCCGAGAAGGGGCCAGGAATCTCGCGCAGCACCACCACCTGTCCAATCACTCTCTCTCCCACGCGCAGAGGGATATTGACCAGAGAGCGAACGTAGGTGGCCTCAAAAACCCGGCGCGCGCTCTGGGGCAGGCGCCCATCATGCTCGACATCGGTTACCGTCCAAAAGCTGCTGACCAACTCGAAAGGAAAAGGACTTTCCGAGATCGGAAGCCGCCCCCCCGGCTGGAACTGGGGCAATCGTTCCTTTCGCCACACGCTCAAATACAAAAGCGCGTCCGGTTCTCCTGTCGGTAAATATTCAAACTGCACCACGAGACATCCATCCACCCCCGTCTCGGCCACCGAGTCCACAATCGCATCGGCTACCTCGTGAGTCGTCGTCGCTGTGGTCAAGCGGCGGCTGACGCGATAGATGGGGCTGGTCACCTCCAGCCGGGCCGCTTCCTGCGAGACCTGGCGGGCGTTATCGAGGGCCACGGCGATCTGGTCCGCCACACTTTGTAACACCCGCGCGTCTTCTCCGTCAAAAGCCGCCTCCTCGGTCGACTGAATATCCAAAACCCCCAACAGTCGCTCGCCGACGGCGATAGGGAGGGCCACCTCGGAGTGAGTGTAGGGAAGGAGCGGGTTGTCAAAGCTGACCGCATCCGCGCCCACATCCAGGGCGATGTGTGACCGGCGATGAAGGGCCGTCCGGCCAACCAGGCTGGACTCTCCCACTCGCAGGCGATGGCCTATAGCCACCATCTGCGCACCCGCTTCACCGGTCGCTTCGTTGAGCACGGCCCACTCCCCACTCTCATCTATCAAAAAGATACCGACTTGATAAAAACCAAAGCGATCGTGGAGCAACTTGACCGCCTTGCGCAACAGTGGCTCTACATCAAGGATGGAGGAGATGGCCCGTCCCACGTCGGCGCCGGCCTCCAATTGCGCCGCTCGCCGTCGAAGATCGTAATTTACCTTCTGGAGCGCGCGGGTCTGCCCCTCCAACATCGTTTTGTGAGCTTCTGCTTCCTGGAGCTGTTGGTGATTGCGAGCCAGGGAATCGGCGAGACGGGGCATTAGATAAATCTGCAACGCCACCAAAAAAGCGCCTACGATAAAAAACACCGCGCCGATTCTCAACCAATCTATCAGATTGATCGGCTGAGGCGTCGGGAGGACGACAAGGCCGGCCGAAAAGACCCAGGCAAAAACAGCCAACGTCAAGACAGCGAGAATCAAAGCAATGATGCCACTCCGCCGACCGAGGAAAAGTACCGCCGCAAGAGGAAGCGCTAACAAAAAGAGCTGTCCGTTGCCGCTCTGCCCGGCGGTGGACAGCTCAAGGATTCCCAGCCCGTAGAGCAGGCTCAAGACAACGCCAACCTGGATATCATAGGCGACATTGAGCCAGAAGGTAACCAGGACCAAGATGGCATAGACCCCCACGTATATCGGAATCAACTCCACTCGACCGAGCGTATAGGCATTGTAAGAACCAACCACGACCGCCAGGCCTCCAACGATGAGGACGACGCGAAGCACTTGTCGAATCAATTGTCGCCGCCAGGTCTGCAAATTCTCTGAGATTGGAACCTTTTGGGGGACGGGCGTTACGGCTTCCCGCGCCGGGGGCTCGGGCTGGGGTAGCACAACCGCCGGCTCAGGCAGCGGTTCCTCTGCTGGCGGCGGCAAAGGCTCGGTCTCGATCCGCGGTTCAGGCAACGGCTCTTCCGCCGGAGGCTCGGCCCGGGGCAGCACGACCGTCGGCTCGGGCAATAACTCTTTTTCTGGAGACAAGGGCGGGATAGCCTCTGGCTCAGGTAGCAACTCTTCCGCCGATGGTGGAGCCAGGGGCCTGGTTTCTTCCTCCACTTCAGGCAACGGCTCCTCCACCGGAGGCTCGGGGGGGACAATGTCTGGTTCAGGCAGGGGTTCTTCCGGGGGCACAGGCGCTCTCTCGCCCTCCGGCGTCGGTGGCGCAAAGTCGGAGAACAACTCGTCCAGAGAATACCTCAGTTTATCTTCACTCATGGCTCCCCTTCTCCTGCTCACGCCCGCCATTCACAAGTCGGCGTCTGCGGATTCCAATCGAACGTCTCGCAGAATCGGCACGCCCTTGTCCATCCATATTCTCCGAAGCGAGATCGCGCCACCCGGCGCGCCAGGTGCTGATGTTATCCTCCGGGGAAGAATCGTCCTCCTGGCTGACCACTTCACCCTCGTCGCCGTTTTCTCTCTGTTCAGATGGCGCTTCTTTTTCTGGTAGAGATTCAACCGCGTCGTGACTTTGTTCGGGAGGCGTCGGCTCTTTTGGGGTATCCTCTCCTGTGCGGGCATCATCTCCAAAAGGCGCGTGCGACGGTTCAGCCTCGACCTCCGGCGTCGGCGGCGAAAAATCAGAAAATAACTCGTCCAGAGAGTGTTTCAACCGGTCTCTACTCATTGGCTCCCCGCTTCTATATTCACTCCCGCGTGCTCCGGCATAGGGACGATAGGTATAACTTCCTGCTCCTGTTCACCCGCTTTCTGCACGGCAGCCCCATCATCAGGCGACAGGCCAGTCATCAGTTCCTGGGCCAGAGCGTGATATTGGAGGGCGGCTCGCGTCTTGGGCGCGTACTTGGTGATTGGCAGCGCAAAAGCCGGACTCTCTCGCAGCCGCGTATCTATCTGGATAATGGTCTGGAAAAGAGCAGTAGAAAAGTGATTCCGCAGATATTCCAGGATCATGGGATGGATTTTGTTACGCATGTCGAACATGGTCGCCAGCAGCCGATAGCTGAGTTGGGGATTCGTCTTGCGCCGTATCAGGCTCACCATCTCCAGCATCTGGCGGAGCGACTGCACAGAGTAATATTCGCACTGAACCGGGATTATGATCAAATCGGCCACCGTCAGGGCGTTGATCGTCAGCGTCCCAAAGGTCGGGGGACAATCTATCAAGACGACGTCGTAGAGTTCGTGGCGCGTGTGATCGAGACTCGTCTTCAGCCGATACTCGTACCCGGGGCGGTTGTAAAGGATCTTGTTCAAGACGACGAGCTCGCGATTCGCCGGCGCCAGGTCCAGGCCATACACGCTGGTCTCGTGGCTGACGGCGACCAAAGAGCTTTGCCCCAGCAACGCATCGCCCACCGTGCGACGCAACGTCTCTGGTTCGATGCCCAGAGAAGAAGTCAAATGGGCCTGGGGATCCAGGTCTACCAACATCACCAACTGGCCCTGCTCCGCCAGACTGCCCCCCAGAGACAGGCAGGTGGTCGTCTTGGCCACACCGCCTTTACTGTTGGCTACTGCGATCACTCTGGTCATCGTACCCCCTCGTCAATACGAATCTCACTGTTCAGCCGGATGCTCCAGCGGCAAGCTCATGGTGAACGTAGAACCCTTTCCATATTCACTTTCCACCCAGATCTCGCCCCCATGCATCTCTATGAACTCCTTGCTCAAGGCCAGTCCCAGTCCGGCCCCGTTTGGCCGGCGCCCGTTCTCCAGCGAGCCTTGTTCGAATCGATCAAAAATGCACGCCAGGTCTTGAGCAGCGATGCCCGTCCCTGTATCGCTCACACTGATCAACACCTGGTGGTCATCAGGCCAGGCCCGCACCGTGATGCTTCCTTGCTCGGTGAACTTGGCTGCGTTGGTCAGGAGCTTGAGCAACACCTGCCGGATGCGAACTGCGTCGGCCTGCACCAGCGGCAACTCAGGGAGGATCTCTTGGCGCAACTCGACGTCCTTGTCGCGCACCAGAGCGCTGGTCGTGGCCAACACGCTCTTGATGACCTCCGCCAGATCCAATTCCTGGAATTGTAGCTCCATCAAGCCCGCTTCGATCTGCGAGATGTCCAGCAGGTCGTTGATCAGACCCAACAGGTGCTGGCTGTTGGCGTAAATGATCTGAAGATCCTCGCGCTGTTGGTCGTTTATAGGGCCATCCAACCCCTTGAGGATCAGGCGGGAAAACCCGGTGATGTTCGTCAGCGGCTCGCGCAGTTCGTGGCTCATATGAGCCAGGAAGCGAGAGCGGAATTCCTCAGTCTCGCGCAAACGACGGGCCGTCTCTTGCTCCTTCTTGTAAATCCGCGCATTCTCCAGGGCGATGACGATCTGGTTGGCCACGTTCTGCAAGACAGATACGTCGTCGTCGTCAAAGCTCCTGGTATCCAGAATGTCGAGCATGCCAATGACCTGATCGCCCAACTTGAGCGGCAGCGCTGCCTCCGCGCAGATGTAGGGGGAACCAAATTCCTTTGGTCCATGCCCTACATCCCAGTGCATAATGCACGGCTGGCCCGTCCGCACGGCCTCTCCAATCGCGCCCTCTTCTTCGAGCAACACCGGTTCTGCTTTGACCGCCGCTATCTTTTTCCCGCCGCCTGTCGCCTCGCGGAGCAACGCTCGCTCGCCGCTGTCGTCCAAAAGATAGATACCCACGTAGGAATAGGAAAAGAGATCGTGCACCAACCGCACCACCTCTTGTAGCAATTGATCGGGCTCCAGGATCGAGGTGACGACCTGGCTGGCCTCGACGGTAGCGGCAAGCTGGATAGCTCGCCGTTGAATCTGGTAGTTGGCCCTCTGCAAGAGGGCTGTACGTTGGGCGACCTTCGCCTCCAGATCGTTGTACAGGCTCTCCAGTTCCGCCGCCATGCGATTGAACACGTGCGCCAGGATACCGATCTCGTCCCTCGAAAACGTCGCGATGGGCACGCGCTGCTCCAGATCGCCTCTGGCGATGTTGAGGGCCGACTCGGTCAACTTTACGACCGGGCGCGTGATCTGCCGCGTCACCACCGAGGCAATGATGGTCGTGATGAGCGCCACCACGAGAGTGGCGCCTATGATCGCAGCCGTGACGGCATCGGTCACGACAAAGGCCTCCTCCTGAGTTTGCTCCGCCACCAACGCCAGCTCCAGCTCCGGTATCCAGCGGTAAACGCCGATGACGGGGACACTGTCATAGTTCTCGTAAAGCCCCTCGCTCGCCTCGCCAGCCAGGGCGGATTCGATGGCCATACTGCTCACCACCTGCCCCTGAGGTAACGCCATTCCATCGGCATCTACCAGATACACCTCGCCCGTCTCTCCCAGTTCGCCCACCGTTTGCAGCCCATCGGCCAGGCCGCTCAAGTTGATCTGACCGAGCAGCGTTCCCAGCACCTCGTCGTTCTGGCCGACGACGCGGTGAGCGACCACCGCTCCCACCTCGGCGGTCGGATCGAGCGTGACAAACTGAAAACCAATATCTTCTCCCGGTCTAAACGTGGGGGTATGCTCCGCCGAAGAGCCTTCCATCTGTGGATCGGTAGAGACCAACACCTGCCCCTTGAGATCGAGTACGGACAAACGGCGGAAAGCCGCCCCCTGCTCCAGAACGGCGCGCAACTGGGCGCGCATTACATCACGAGCATCACCGTCGCTCTGTTCAGAGTCTGACGAAGGATTGGCGGCGTTAGCCGTCAGCGCGCTGATGTGTTCTTGAGTGGTGGGCATAGCCGCCAGAAACATCAGGCCCGCAGCGCGGTTTTCGATCCATTGGCGAACCTGTGTTTCCATCATCGCGGCCACAGAGGATAGATTGCGAGTGGTAACCTGTTGAATATCGCGCCGCTCGCGCTGAGTGGCATACCAACTGAGCGCGCTCAGCGGCACGATTGCCAGGATGAGAAAGGCGGTCAGTAGAGTCCTGCCAAGTCCGCCGCGCATCCCGGTGGTTGGGATCCGAGGTCGTTCCGTTGATTCTGGCGACACCATAGCACATCATCCAACTCTTCCCTGACGCCTCGATCACTCCAGTTCCCAGATACTCTCTCCCTGGAGAATGCGGCGAATCTGGTTCGGGAAGCGATCGGGGTCGAGCGGCTTGCCGATGAAGCCATCGAAGCCGGCGCTGCGAGCACGTTCCATATTACTGGCAGAGGCATCGGCGGTTACTGCGACGACACGAGTATCCTTAAAGCGCGGGTGAGCGCGCAACTTGTCCAGGGCTGCATAGCCATCCGCCTCCGGTAAAAAGATATCCATCAGGATCAAATCAAGCTGTGGAAGCGTCTCTGCGAATTCCAAAATCTGCCAGCCAGACGCTTTCCATTCACAATTCTTTACGCCCAGATA
Organism: Anaerolineae bacterium; assembly: GCA_034437455.1. Lineage (GTDB taxonomy): Bacteria > Chloroflexota > Anaerolineae > B4-G1 > B4-G1 > DAOTUB01. Next base: position 40,480 of record DAOTUB010000371.1, read on the forward strand.
AGCCAGCAGACGCGCGATGAGCACAAAATTCTGAAAATTATCTTCAATGACGAGGATTACGGCATCTTGAGGTCGCACGCTCATAAATGACCTCACTCGCAACTTTTTTGCAGCGCTGCTTTGATCTGCATGGGTAGCCGGTCTATGTCGAGAGGTTTCGGAATATAGCCATCGCAGCCCGCCGCCAGGGTGCGCTCTCGATCTCCTTTCATCACATTGGCTGTGACGGCCAGGATGGGAACTTTTTGCAGTCCTGGTGTATCCCGGAAACGCCTGGCCAGGTCATAACCATCCATCTCTGGAAGATTGATATCCAACAGAATCAGATCGGGTTGTTGTTGAATAGCGATCTCGAGCCCGGTCATACCGTCGGCCGCTTCCAAGATCGAGAATCCCTCAGCCTCCAGGACCCGCTTCACCAGCAATCGATTCTCAGGGTTGTCCTCTATGTAGAGGATACAAGTATTGCTCATGAGTCCCCCTTTGGGATCTGCGCTCAATCAATTGATAAGTCTTTTGTTCAGATTATATCAGATTTGATAGCTAGTGACAAGAAAGCTGTGTTACAGAACTGTTACAGTCTGGGGTCTGCTGCTCAACGGCCTTATCGTGTATTTTACAACCGCAGGGACAAAGGCTCTCAAGTTGTGCAATATACCGGAGTGTGGTTTAATAGAAGAGCTATGCAAACACGTGATTGGTTTCTCTATGTGCTGCGCTGCGCCGACGACACGCTCTACACCGGCATCACCACCGATCTGAAGCGAAGAATAGCCGAGCACAACAAAGGCCGAGGGGCGCGCTACACGGCGGCTCGTCGGCCCGCGAAACTCATCGGCGCCTACCGCTTCCCCGACCGAAGCGCAGCGCAGCGGGCCGAGGCTCGCTTCAAACGCCTGTCCCGGACGCGAAAGCTACAGTTGGTCGCGCGAGAGCTTTCCTTCGAGGGCGCGGCTTTCTACCACGACGAGCGCGTCCCTGACGCCGCACGGGCCTCCGTTCGCTTCTGTTCTCACTGTGGAGGTTTGCTGAAGCTCGTCCGTTCCCAAGACGAGAGGGCGCACCAGGTCTGCGCTGCCTGCGGGCGCGTCCACTATCGCAATGCCAAGCCCTGTGCCGGCGCTTTGATCGCGCGGGATGGCCGCCTGTTGCTGGTCAAGCGCGCCATCCAGCCTTTCCTGAGCTATTGGGACATCCCCGGCGGCTTTTTGGAGGAGGACGAGCACCCCGAAGCAGGAGCCATCCGCGAGGCGCTGGAGGAGACCGGACTGGAGATACAGGTAACCGACCTGCTCGGCTTTTACGTGGATCGTTACGGCGACGAGGGAGATTATTGCCTGAACATCTATTTCCTGGCTGAGGTCACAGGTGGGCAAGAAAGTCCCGCCGACGATGCAGCCGAGTTGGCATGGTTCGCCCCCGATGAATTGCCCGATCAGATCGCCTTCGACCACGCCTGCGAGGTACTGGACGACTGGGCGCGGTGGATGAAGGCATGCTGAAAACCGATTCTGTTTGTAACTGCTCAGCCTGCGCCGGTCGAGTAGGCCTTCGGGCCATATCGAGACCAAGCAGGCGGCCCATGTGGGCAAAATCAACTGCAAAAGCTGCTCGCTTGGTTTCGATACGCCGCCACAAAAAGCGTGGCGGCTACTCAACCGGCGTTCGCCTCAATGACCTGAGCAGTTACTTCTGTTTGACCCTCCAAATCCTTTATGTTAGAATGTCGGGTACCAGGCGGAAAACCTGGATTGTTAATTGAGGCATCAGCGAGGACCTAAGCCCAAACAATGCTTGACTTGGGGATCGTCGTCACCAGCTACAATACCCGCGACCTGCTGCGTACCTGCCTGCGCTCCGTCTATGCCAGCGCCCGTCATCGAGCGGGAGGCGAATTCACGTTCGAGGTCTGCGTCGTGGACGACGCCTCCTCCGATGGCAGCGCCGAGATGGTCGCCGCCGAGTTCCCCCAGGCGCACCTGATCGCCAACACCGAGAACGTCGGCTACCCCACCGCCAACAACCAGGGCCTCCGCGCCTTGGGCTTTGCCGACTCTCCAGGTGAGTCCTCTCACCGCCCTCGCTTCGCGCTGCTTTTGAACTCGGACACCGAACTCCCGCCAGACGCGCTGGCGCAGATGCTGGACTTTATGGCCGAGCGCCCTGACGCCGGGGCCGCTGGCCCCAAGATCGTGCTCCACGATGGATCTCTCGACCTGGCCTGCCGGCGCTCGTTCCCCACACCAGAGGTTTCCTTCTACCACATGGCGGGTCTCTCGCGCCTCTTTCCACACAGCCCGCGCTTTGGTCGCTACAATCTCACCTATCTCGACCCCGATCTCGTCACCGAGGTGGATTCCGTCGTCGGGGCGTTCATGCTGGTGCGGGCGGCGACCATCGCCCAGGTCGGCTTGATGGACGAACAGTTCTTTATGTACGGGGAGGATCTGGATTGGGCTTATCGCATCAAGGAGGCCGGCTGGAAGATCTATTATAATCCGGCGGTGACGGTGCTGCATGTCAAGAAAGCGTCCACACGCCAGAACCCCCGGGCGCAGGTCGAGTTCTATCGCGCGATGGACATCTTTTACCGCAAGCACTATGCGGCGCAGACTCCCCGGTGGCTCCACGCGCTCATCGTCAGCGCCATTTCGCTGCGGCAGACGCTCGAGCAGCTACGGCTCGCCCTCGCCTCGACCAAAGGATGACGGGAGGTTATCTCGTGAAGTCAAAGATGCGGACCCAAACGATTTTTGCTCTAACGCTGGCTCTCACCGACGCGGTGATGGCCGGTCTGGCCTTCTTGCTGGCCTACTGGGTGCGCCACTGGATTCCCTGGCCGGACCAAGTTCAGAACGCAGGCGGGTTCCTCGAATACGCCCGCATTGTGATGGCTCACGTCGCTTCGATCCTGATGGTGTTTGGCTTTGCCAATCTGTATCGTCTGGCCCGCACCTCCTCGCGCGTCGAAGAGTTCTATTCTGTTTTTACATCTACTACAGTGGGCACCCTGGTGGGCGTGGCGACCTCTTCGCTTCTCTTCAAAAACAGTTCCCTGGAACTGGATTACTCGCGGGGAATGATTTTTTACGGCTGGGCACTGACCATCGGCTTTGTCACCCTGGGACGGACAGTTCACGCGCAGATCCGTACCTGGCTGCGCAGAAAGCGTTGGGGACGCGACCGAGTGCTCATCGTCGGCGCGGGCGACGTGGGGCGAATGATCTTTCAGAAAATCCAGTCGAACCCCGGGCTGGGGTACGAAGTGGCAGGTTTTGTCACCGCCAACGGTCCGGTAAATGGGGTCCCATTAGGAGCGCAGATCCTTGGTCACGCCAGCGATCTGGCCCCCCTCATTGATGAACACCAGGTCGACGAGGTCATCATCGCCCTGCCAGAGGCGACGCACCAGGAGATCCTGATGTTGATCTCGGAGTGTGAGCGGGGTCAGGTGACGATCAAGGTCTTTCCCGACGTGTTCCAGTACATGGCCAGCCAGGTGAGCATCGGCGACCTGGGGGGATTGCCGCTGTTGACCGTCCGCGACATCGCGTTACGCGGTTGGCGGCGCACGGCCAAGCGAGCAATGGACATCGTTGGGGCGGCCGGCCTGTTGATCCTGCTCTCGCCGCTGATGATGCTGGTGTCGCTCCTGATCAAGCTGGACTCGCGCGGCCCGGTCTTTTACGCCCAGGAGCGGATGGGGCTGGACGCTCAACCCTTTGAGATGCTCAAATTCCGCTCCATGCGGCAGGACGCCGAGGCCGCCGGTCCCGGCTGGACGGTGGAGGGAGATCCCCGCATCACGCGCCTGGGCCGCATCATCCGCCGCATCAACGTGGATGAACTGCCCCAACTGATCAACGTGCTTTTGGGGGAGATGAGCCTGGTGGGGCCACGACCAGAACGACCGATCTATGTCAACCAGTTCCGCCGCTCCATCCCACGCTACATGGACCGCCACTGGGAAAAGGCCGGCATGACCGGCTGGGCGCAGGTCAACGGGCTGCGCGGCGACACTTCCATCGCCGAGAGGACCAAGTACGACCTGTGGTACATCGAGAACTGGTCGATGCTCCTGGATATCCAGATTTTGCTGCGCCAGGCGTTCAATCTTTTCAAATCGCCGAACGCGTATTGAAAGAAGCCTCAGGGCAGCGCGATGCCGTCAGGGAGGATCAGACGGTCGCCGGGCAGTGGATCGCCCTGCCTATCGAGCGCCGAGAGGCGCTGGTCCGTTTGGGAAGGGACGTACCAGCCGACCGCCAGCTCGTAGCGACCATCCGGCACATCCTCCAGCGAAAGGTTCACCTCGTCCGAGATGACCTCGCCGGGCGCCCATATCCCGGTGGGGTAGGTAAACCCTCGGGGCATCGTGTCCACCTGCGCCACAGGCCGACCCGTTGTGGGGTCGGCCACGTGGACGAAGAGCATATAGTGCTGGTCGGGTACCTCCAGCGCCCGCCAATAGAGCGTCAGCCGCAGATCATTTCCGTCTCGTTTCAAATCGTAGCCCGCCAGTTCGATCATGCCGCCAAAGCTGGCTTCTATCTCCCGTTGCATCGGCGGCAGCTCCCAGACCCGCTCGCGCCCTCGCACGCGCACCGGCTGCGGGAATGTGTAATGGCCCAACGATGCGCCATCGACAGGATCTTGTAACGCAAGCGAGAGGATGTAATCGCCCGGTGGAGCGGTGGGTGAGACAGGCAGGGCGGCACGCCCGGCAATCCAAGCTCCAGCAGGCCAGCCAGTCGGCGACGAGCCGGGAGCCAGTGGCAACGTCCCATAGAGGCCGTTGCCACTATGGAGCAGTGCGGCGCTGACGCTTTCCTCCTTCATCTCCAACCGCCACTCGGCGACATAGTCCCTGGAGGGCGGCGCGACCGCCAGCCAGTACGCGGTTACACGTAATGTCTCTCCTTGCCGGACGTGCTCTGGCGCTTCCAGACGGCTCAGCGCTATTTCGTCTCCAAAGTGGACGACGACCGGCGCGTCGGGACGCAAAGCGACCTCAGAAAGCGATACGGAGTATGCGAATTCTTCCACAGATTCCCGGGTCGCCGCGCGGTAGAGACTCACGGTAAAGGTGTATTCGTCGCCGGGCGGCGTACCTGCTGGCAACGAGACGATGTGGCGATCGTGGATAAGATGATCAATTGGCCACAAACTGGTGGGCAAAAAACCATAGCCAGGTTGGGTATCGTAGCTCGTTTGATTTTTCGGACGCGCCCACTCGTTTCCGGCCGGGTCGGTCACTCGCAGATTAAGCCCGTAATTGGCGGCGACCGGGCGGGCGGCGGACCAGGTGAGTTGCACGTCGAGTTGATCGGGCGCGAGCTGTGCGATCTCGATAGCGTGCAGCCGCAGCGCGTCGTCAGCGAACGTGTCGCTCACGGGATGTTCGGCTGCTCTTTCCCCCTCGCCCACCCACACCGGCCGCAGGTAGATCGAGGCTTCCTCCAACCGAATCAAGTACAAGCCTGGAGCCGCGTCGCGAGGGATGGACAACTCCAGTATAGTGCTTCCCAACCAAGGAACAACCAAAGATATGCCTGGCCGCAATTGGGCGGTGGCTGTCGCCACCGCGGGCAGCGCATCGTTGCGGATCGCCGCTGGCGAGACCAGGCTCAGCGTCACGCTGTTCCCTCCTTGCCACGCCTCCCAATCGAGCGTCACTTGCAGCGTCTCTCCGGGCACAAGCCGCTCGGCGCTGTAGCGATAGCCGGTCATCCCCCACCCGGCGAAATCCATGCCGCCAGGGTTGTGGTGCAGATACGGCATCTCGTCAAAGTCCATCGTCAGGTCAGCGTCATCGGCGGCAGCGATGCGAGTGCTAAAGGCGATCAGCAATACAAGCAGAATAATCAGACCCACGAAGCAAGAAACTAAAGGTAAGAACTGGCCTATACCCCGTATCCTGCCTCTTGCCTCTCGCCGCCACCCAACCACCCACAGTCCTGCCAGGATCAACGCTGTGACCGACGATGTCAACTCGGCTGCCAGCCGCAGTGGGGTGCGGCCCAGCCACATCGTGACAGTGTGCTCTCCGGCGGGGACCCGCACTGTGAGATAGCCAGAATCGGGCGCTGGCTTTATCTCGACAGGCGCGCCATCCACCGTCGCCCGCCAGCCGGGCCAATAGTAGAGCGGGAAGGCGACCTCTGCGCCATCTACACCGGTCTCGACCATCCAGACGCGGCGAATCGGTTCGTGTGTGATTTCCTCCGCCCCCGTCAGCTCTCCGCTGAGCGGGATGGCCCGTGGAGGAGCCGTGGGATCGAACAGAGCCGGGCCGATGTAGGGACGTGGCTTCACCCAGCGGGGCAACCACTCGTGACGGATAGTCGAGCCGATGTTGCCGGTAAACAGTTCGTACAGTTGCAACCGCTCCACCGTGACCTCGTCGGCGGTGATGGGCAAGTACTCGGGTTGGAGGCCAGCCAGCCCCGCTACTATCAGGAGGGTTGCCAGGACAATAGCGACGATCCACGCCCGCCCCCCCTCTGTCCCCTCCAACGGGAGGGAGGTCTCATTATCTTTCCCTCCCGTTGGGGGGAATGTAAGGGAGGGGATTGCGCCGATGAGAAGCGCGGCGAAAAACGCCTGCACCGACAAGAACCGCCACGGAAACTGGACGATTTGTAACCAGGGTACGCGATCCCACAAGGGTCGGGAGAGGGGAGTGACAAGCCAAGTACTGAGCGCCAGACCGAGAATTGCGTATGGCAAGCGTGATCTTCTGGCGATCAGGAGAACGATCCCACCCAGCACCAAGATCGCCTGTACCAATCCCATCGCAAAGGGCGTCGTATCACTGGCATGGGTATAATCAAAGACGAGTTTGGGTTGTACCAGATCCATCTCGCGAAAGTGATTGGCGTAAAAAAAGTAGCCGGTGGTCTGGGCAGTCATTTGGACATGGTCAAGCTCGGCCAGGGAAGGGAGGAAGAACCAGGCTGAAAGCAGCAAACTAATGAACAATGAAACAATCAACAATGAACAATAAGGAAGCAACATCTTGCCAGCTTTGAGCCGTGAAGCGTGAAACACCGCATAGAGCAAGATGAATGGGGAAAAGATAAAGGCGGATAGATTATGCGTGACGATCAGAGCGGCGTAAGCCAGAGCCGGGGGAATGGCGCGCCGGATGGATGGCTGCTCAGCCAGGCGATCTAGCCCCCAGAGGATGAGAGGGAAAAAGGCGAAAGCAGCAAACTCGGAAAGCGAATCGCCCCTCACGTAGACGTTAACCAGGTGGTAAGGAGCGAACGTGTAAGCTACGGCGACCAGCCAACCAGCAGCACGATTTCGCAGCAATCGTCGCGCCCAGCCATACATCCCCAGCGCCGCCGCCACGAAGAAAAGCGTCTGGGTGAGTTTAATAGCGCTGAGAATATCCAGGCCGAACAGAGTGAACGCCGCAGCCAGATAGTATGGCAGTGCGGCATAGTAGCTGAAAAAAGGATAGCCCAACCCGTAAGCAGCGTCGGGCATCCAGCGAACAGGAAAGACACCGGCGCGTAAATTGGCAGCCAGTTGATGGGTACGCAGCAACAAAAAGGGGCTATCACCGCCTCCCCGAGTGTTCAGAAAACCAGGAACCCACAAAGGCTTGGCTGCGAGCAATGCCAAAAGAAAAAGCGCCGCCAGGGGCACGACGTTTCCCCAGGCGACGCTTCTCGCACGGTTCTTCATCTCTCACACGGTGCGGCGATGAGCGGGCAAATTAGTAACGTCTCCGCATGTTGAGCACAAAGAGCACCGCGATCCCCGCGGCCAGAAGCAACACCAGCACGCCGGCGATCCTGGCGACAGTCGCGAGGACGCGGCTGAAGGTGGATTCCCCCTCACTGTCCGGCGAACTATTGACATCGTTCGCCGGTGTAGGCTCGGCGGTCTCCTCTGAGTCCACCGCCGGGTTCGCCGCCGGGTTCACCGCCGCCTCGCCCCTCACACAGCCGAACCGAAAGTCAAAGCTAGTCCCTTCTGCCAGGGCTACATTTTGCTCGGCCATACCACTGGGTGCATAGCCTGGAGGCGGGCTTTGGATCACCCGATAGGATCCCGGAGGCAGTCCGGTAAAACAATAGGGTTCGCTGATACCATCAGAAGTATACCGACCCACCACACCAGAGGCGTCGGCGACGGTGAACTCGACGTTGGGCAAAAGCTCCTCACTCGTCTCGTCCTGGAACGTGTCGCCATTGCGGTCGTGGTAAGCCCGCACGCAGATGGAAGCGCCTTCTGGCGTAGGAGACGCGGGAGCAGGCTCTGCCTCTTCGGGCGTTGGGGGCGCAGGCAGCGGGGTGGCGGTAGGCGGCACGGTGGGCAGCGAGATCACCAGCGCCTGGCCGATGCTAAGCAGGTCATTGTCGCCGATGGAACCGGCGTTAAGCTCGCGGAGTTGCTCCAGGGACACATCGTACATCAGCGCGATGCCAAAGAGTGTGTCGCCCGCCTCAACGATGTGCACAGTCGCGCCATCCGGGCGCGGCGTCGGCGTGGGACGCGGCGTAGGAGAAGGGCCAGGGGTCGCCGTCGGCGGTGCAGGCAAAGGGGTCGCCGTAGGAGGTGTTCCTGGCGACGTCACCACCAGGCTGGCGTCATCCCAATAGGCATCCTGATGCTCAAAGCCCCATTTGGTCTGAACGCGTGCGTAAACACACACCTTGCCGCTTTCTCCAACCTTGGCAGTGACCGGCCCGATGAGGGTATAGTGATCGGGCGCCAGTTGATCCGCGCTCCAGATGATGCTTGGCGAAAAAGGATCCTTGACGCCATTCGGCTCAATGCCAACCTGAAAACACTGATTCCAGGGGTCAGAACAGGAATAACCTATCTTTTCATCGTTGTCGCAGCTATATCCGTGGGCATAGATCGAAAACTGCACCGTTGCGCCAGGTTCCAGATCTTTTACAACCTGGTAAAGCCCACCATCCTGAAGCTCGTAAAAGTTAAAGTACTGCACCGCATAGTTGCCGCTTCTGATGCGAGGTAACTCGCCCGTGAATGGATGTACATTAGGGATAGTTTTGACCTCTGGTTGGCCATATTGGCCTCCTTTGCGCCACCAGGTTGTCCAACCCTGGGGAGTGAAGATGTTGTCGTGAAAGCTTCCATCATGATTGCTATCGTTCGACCAGTTGTCATTGCACCAGCCTGGATCTGAATCTGGGGCACAGGTAAGCCCCTCAAACCCAGGGTTTTTTAACAAGTTTGTCCCTTCCTGCGCCAGCCGCAAGAGATCGAGGTCGGCCAGAGAAAAGACCGGCAACATCCCCATCAGCGCCACCACCAAAAGTATACCGATCAACGTCTGTTTTCGAATCATCAGATCCCTCCCTATAATGAACAATGTAGCAACTCGCGATGAAAAACTATAGAAACGATGCGTATTGGATGTTATTCATTGATCCATTGTCCATTTATTTGGTACTACCAACTCATCTCCTAACGATTCCCCAGATGGGGTTACTACCTCAAGTCGTTCCATTGTCGGCCAGGTGTAAAATCCTACAACAAGCCGAGGTTCACGCATCCACTCGCCCGGCGATTCCAACACGTGGGTGTCCACAATCGTGTCTCCGCTGCGCCACAGGCTTGTAGGGTGATACCCCTCAGCGGGTTCTCCATCATCCTGATCCACCAACCGCTCTCCATCATAGAGATGTACAAAGACCGTGTAATTCTCCAGGGGAGACGCCAGCGCCTCCCACTCCAACTGCACGGTCCATTTCTGAGCACCGCTCTCGACCGTGTAATCAACTAATGCGATCTGGTCGCCAAAGCGAGCCACATAATCAGCCGATGGCCCCACCCCGAGAGCAATGGTATAAGCTACATAAGCCGGGTAAGGAGCGGTCTCCAGATCACCCTGCGCCAGCGGCCCGGTGTGTGCCTCAATGCGCACATTGCCCGGCAGAGGGGCCAGGTATCGCTCCACACCATCGTAAGGCCAGATCAAAAGCAACGTCGTTCCGGTCAGAACCGGGGATGTATCCGGCAAAAACTTGATCACCCTCTCGTTCTCCGGCACGAGAAACGGAATCGCGGCCCACTCGTCCCACAGCCTGCTATCCACATAGACCTGTCGCTCAGAGCGAGATTCGCTCACCGAGGCCGCGAGTCCGCTTCCGTCCCAACCGACGCCGGTGAAACGATTGACCTCGGCGGCCAGTTCGGTGGCGGCCTTCTCGAAAGCGTACGCCGTTCGCGGATCGGTTCCGTAGCGGACAAAGTAATCTCGAACAGTCGTGGCCAGACTAACAACCAGGATCGCACACACCAGCGCAATCGCCCATCCACGCCGGACTCGCTGCTCCAACCAGGTCAGCGCCGCGTCTAGCCCCAGCGCGGGAAAGATGACCAGGAGAGGCAACACGCCCACCGCTCGCAGAAAGTGTGGCGCATCTTCGGCCAGCCAGGTAGGTACGAGCATCAACCCTACCCAGAGCAGAGCAAGCACAGAGGCGGCCTCCCGGCGTCGCGCGCGGAGCACGGCTTGCACCAACCCCCACACCATCGCCGCTCCCATCAAGGGGTCAAAGACCGGTCGCCCCGGCAGGTTGTGGCGGGGGATGACATCTCCACGGACGAAAAACATCCCCAGTGTGCCAATCAGTTGGCGGCCCAGCGTGCCCCAAAGGTCGCCGCCGTTGATGAGCGGGTTAAAGACCGACGCCTGACCAGGGCGTCCCATCACTACGTCCCAATGACCCACCGCGTAGATAGCCAGCGGCGCCAGCGTCACCAGTGTCCCCACCACGAAACAGATGACTTCTGACCACGGCTTTTCACCCTGTCCGGTGAACAACAAGTAGACGGCAAAAGCAGCCAGTATAAAAGGCGTGACGCGAACTGGCAAGTAGGTGTAAAAGCTGAAGCCATACAAAAGCCCAGTCAGCAGCCAGTCGCGCCGACGACGCGAACGAGCAGCTCGCGCGCCAAGCCATAGTACCAATGCCAGCGACAGCGACAGCGTGACGGCGCGAAAACCGACACGGCTGAGTCGGATATGCCAGAAAGTGATCGCCAGAACTGCCGCGCTCAACAGAGCCAGCCGCCGATTGCTTTCAATCCCCCGGTCGGGATTCTGTCTTTCTCGTGGAGAACGCGAGGTCAGGCGATGGTCAAACCAGGCGCGGACCATCAGATAAGTAGCAGGAATTGTCAAAGTACCACAAACAGCCGCCGCCAGACGCAGCGCGCCCGGCGTGCGGCCCAGCAAGTTCACCGTGGCGGCGACGAGATAGATAAACAAAGGCTCGCGGCCACGATTGGCGGCAAAGTAAATGGGCCACTGGCCCTGGAGGACGCCCAAGGCATCCAGGCCGTTGAACGCTTCGTCGTGATAAAGCCCCGGCGGAATCTCTCCCAGGGCAAAGATGCGCAGCACCGCCGCCAGCGCCGTGACGCCTGCGACCAGGGCAAGCTCTCTCAGCCCATGGCGCCAGCGGTCTGGTAGAAATTCGCCGCCTGCCGAACTTTTCAAAGCGTGCAAATTATAGCATGATGCATACGCCTGTCAAACATTCGTCAAGGACGTCCAATTTGCCCGCGACGCACCGGCGCGGGTCAAAAGTTTGACAGGATCTCGGCTTTCTTCGCCTCATATTCCTGGAATGTGATCAGACCGGTGTTGTACAGTTCCTTGAGCTTTTGCAATTTCTGGGCAATGTCATCCACCTGGGGGATAGCGACGCCGCTCTCAAAAATGTCGGGGATACCGTCGCCGTCTGCGTCTGCAAAGACCGACATGGCTTGCTGATAGGCTCGTCGCACGTCGGAGGGCATGTCATCCACGCTCGTGTACGTTCGTCCCTGGTAGATCACCGTGCCCGGCGCGGCGGCATCCACGCCGATGGGAGAAATGGCTGCATCCCCTGGAACGCCTCTCCTCCTCAACCTACCGACGAGTTTGTGGGGCACGACCAACGCAAGTATGGCCAACGGAATGAACAAGGGCGCAAAGACAACCAGGAAGGCTCCTCCCAACACCGTCAGGATGGCCCGAAGCAAGGCGTCCTCGCGCGTTCCATCTGCACTGACGCACTCGACGTGCGGCTCGCTTTCGCCAGGCTTGTGATAGCTGCGTTGCACGGAATAGTACTCCAGGCTGGCGCTCTCCGGGCAGATGAAATTCCCTACCAATCCGAAGGTTGCATCTGGCGCGACGCCCATAGCAACGCCGCCAATCCCACCCATCGAAACGAGCGCGCAGAATCCCGAAATCATGAGCGCGGTGATCAAGGCGCCGAATTGAAGAGGAAGTTGAACCAGAGATCGCTTGGTCATTTTTATCCTCCTGACTTGTATGCTCAATCGGTAGACGCGGTACCGCTTGTAGAGCTTGGCCCCCGCCCGCTCGGCAAGGATCGGCGTCCGCGGGTTATCCTCCGACGTGAGCGACATGTCGGCCCACTTGAATCCCTTCGCCCTGGCACGCTTGGCCATCTCGTCAAATAGCAGCACGCTGACGCCGGTGTCCCAATACTCAGGCAGCACCAGCACGCTCTTGATGGTCAAGCTCTCGGGCTGGCGGCGACTGTGCCACCACAGCTTGACGTAATCCCAGGGATAGCGCAGCCCATTGGCGTGGATGAGCACCTCGTTCAGGTTGGCGATGCCGGGGAACCAGCCGATGGTCTCCCCATCCACCTCTGCAAACAGGATCAGCTCGGGGTCGGCGATGTCGCGGAAGGGCATCAGCATAGCCTCCAATGCATCTCGATGCCAGCCGATGTGATCCGGGAGATGGGACAAAGCGATGTTCAACAGACGATGAATGCGCCCGACATCATCTTGCCAGTGCGCCAAGTCGGCCCCACGGATGGCGATGTTCCCGCGCTGGCGAAGCCTTTCGGCCAGGCGGGAGAGCCGCTGCAGGGCCGGGGCCTCTTCCTCCAGATCGAAGGCGTAGGCCAGGTTATCCCCCCGCGCCGGTCGGAAGCCAAAGCGCTCCATGAAGTGTTGATAGTATGGCGGTGTGTGCCCGCAGAGCAGCGCCGGCGGACGGTCGCGCCCCTCGATGAGCACTCCGTAGCTATCCTCATAGTCCAGGTTGAACGGGCCAAAGAGCGCGTCGAGATCGCGCCGCCTGGCCCATTCGATGACGTGATTGAGCAACGCCTCGGCAACGGTATAGTTCTCCACATACTCGAAAAAACCGAATACGCACTCTTGTTTCTGACGCCGCTCGTTGGCGAACTTGTCCTCCGCCGCGCAGATGGTGCCCACCGGTTCGCCATCCCGCCAGGCGATGAAAAACTCGGCCTGACCGCGCTTGAAAAAAGTCCCACGCTCCGGATCAATTGTCTTGGCGCGTTCGGGGAGCAAGGGAGGCACCCACAGCGGGTCGTCGCGGTAGATGCGCCAGGGGAAGATGAGAAAGGTGCGCCGCTCTCTGGCCGTGCGGATGGGAAGAATTTCAAGCGCGCTCATACGCCTCCTCGTTGCGCCTGGGCAACCCGTCGTTGCTCTAACTCTCGACAGACCTGGGCATAGCGCTCCCTGCCCAGAGGATATAGAATGGCGAATAAAATCCCACCACACAATAGGATAGCGGGGATCGGCCCGATCATGATGCGAATGCCCAGAAGCGCGTTGGCGGGCTGTTGGGCAGCGTTGGGCACGTAGCCGGTGACTTCGAGGAGCAGGAGCACGAGCGGGATGGCTATCGAGGAGGCCGCTTTTTTCATCAGCGTGACCAGGCTGTAGAACATGCCTTCGTGTCGCTCGCCCGTTTGCCACTCGCCCCACTCGATGGCGTCGGGAATGATGGACCAGGGGAGCACGTGCGCCGCTCCCACGCCAATCCCTGCCAGGACGCAGAGAAACAGGATGAACGCGAGATCGGTCGCGGGGGTCACGGTGATCAGCACGATCTGCACGACTGCCCAGAACGCGATCCCGGCGACGTAGGCCCAGCGTTTGTTCCAGCGCCGAGACGCTCGTTCCCAGAACGGCAGGGCAAAGATGGCAGTGACGAAAATCACGCCCATAATCAAGTCGCTCTGCGATTCACGCTGCACGCAGTACTTGATGAAATAGAGCAACGTCGACTGGAGCACGTCTACCGCGACCCAGGTGAGCAGAAAGATCACCATGCCAAAGACAAAGGGACGGTTTTTCATCGCTGCCCGCAACGAGTGGAGCAGTTTGGGCTGTCCTTGCGTCATATACTCCGGGCGCTCGCGCGTGCCGAAAAAGGTGAGCAGCAAGGGCAGCGCGCTGGCGAGGCCGAAAATCGCGCCCATCATCAGCACGCGAGGTGCGTTTTCTGGTGTGAACGCGCTGACAATGATCAAGGGGATGGTGAACGACACCAGGCCGCCCAGGATGGAGAAAAACATGCGGTAGGAGGTCAACGCGGTGCGCTCGTCATAGTCCGGGGTCAGCTCGGGGGTGAGCGCAAAGTAGGGCATGTAGACGAAGGTGGCCGCGGCGTCGTAAACGACGTAAGCGACGGCGTAATAGATGACCAGGGCCAACTCGCTCCCCAACGGCGGTCGCCACCAGAGCATGGTAAAGGCGAGGGCAAAGGGCAATGCCCCAAACAACAAAAAGGGGCGTCTCCGCCCCCAGCGCGTCCGCGTGCGGTCAGAGACGTGGCCGATCAGGGGATCGTTGACGTAATCCCAGCTCCGCCCGATGAAAATCGCGGCGGCAGCGATGCCGGGAGAGATGTGCACGACGTCGGTCAGAAAGATGGCGAAATACGCCCCAATGATCGTCGAGGTCAGGCTGAAGCCGGTATCGCCGGCGCCGTAGAGGAGCTTGGTGCGGCGTGATAGACGATCGGACATAGCAATCGTTCCTCTGTTTTGGTGATTCTCACAAGCAGTGGCGCAGCTTTTCTGGCGAGATGTTGCCTCCGCTGAGAATGAGGGCGATAGTTTTGCCCCGCACGCGCTCTTTCGCCTGTAGCGCAGCCGCTAGCGGGGCCGCCCCAGCGAGTTCCGCCAGCGTCTTGGCCTTTTCCAGGTACAGCCGCACTGCCTGCCGCATCTCATCCTCTTCCACCAGCAAAAAGTCGTCCAGGTGTTGCCACAAGATCTGCTGGGGCAGCATGAAGGGAGTGCTGGTCGCCAATCCCTCGGCCTCGGTCTCCATCTGGGCGGCGGTGTGCTGGCGGTTCTTCCAGGTCAGGTAGGCGGCGGGGGCCGCAGCCGCCTGCACGCCGATCACCTGGATGGCGGGGTTGATCGTTTTCGCCGCCAGGCAAGCGCCCGACGCGCCGCTCCCGCCGCCAACCGGCACAAAAATCATCTCCACATCTGGCTGCTGCTCCAGGATCTCGAGGGTGTGGGTCCCCACGCCGGCGATCAGGTGCGGCTCGTCGCCGGAGGAGATGTAGCGCAGCCCTTGCTCTCGCGCCACCCCTTCGCAGTGGAGCTTGGCCGCCTCAAAGTCCTGACCGTGAAAGACGACCTCGGCCCCGTAACTCTCCATCGCCTCTACCTTGACCGGGTTGGCTCCTTCGGGAGCGACGATGACGGCGCGCACGCCAAAGAGCCGGGCGGCGTAGGCGATGGATTGGCCGTGGTTGCCGGTGGAGGCGGTGATGACGCCCCGCTCTCGCTCGGCGTCCGTCAGCCGCGAGACGAGGTTGATGCCGCCCCGCACTTTGAACGCGCCGACGGACTGGTAGTTTTCGTGCTTTACGTAGACGCGCGCTTCCAGCAGCCGATCCAGAGTGGGATAATGGTGTAGGGGCGTCGGCGAGAGATAGTTGGCGATGACGCGGCGGGCTTGTAATACATCTAAAAATGTTGGTAGGTTCACCGGTAGTTTTTTCCTCCTGATACAGCTAACAACGTTCTGCTTTTTACAGTCCGCCATGCGGCAACTACTCAATCGGACATCGGCAGGCGATCCCCTCCCCTAATTTCTCGGGCCAGCACAGATTGGCCGAGATGCAAGCGGAGCGCTCCTGCTGCCCCAGCCGCAACCGGTTCGGGAAATCCGGCTCGCAAATCAGGGGACGGCAGATGGAGATAAAATCGGCGTCGCCAGTGGCCAACACTTCCTCCATCACGCTGCGAGAGCGAAAGCCGCCGACGAGGATGATGGGAAGCCGGGTCACCGGTCGCGCTTTCTGGGCCAGCGGGCGGAAGTAGGCTTCCTTCGCCTCGGAGTTGATGCCCTTGCGGGTGCTCAAGTCCCCACCTCCGGAAATTCCTCCACTGATCTCCACTCCATCCAAGCCCATCTCATCCAGTGCCGCTGCCACCTGCACGCCCTCCTCGGCGGTCAAGCCGCCCTCCATGCCGTCCATCATGCCGAGCTTGATGAACACCGGGTAATCGGGGCCGACTCGCTCCCTCACGGCCTGGCAGACGGCACGTAAAAAGCTCATCCGTCCCTCGACATCGCCACCCCACTCATCGGCGCGCCGGTTGACAAAGGGAGAAAGAAACTGACTGACCAAGTAGCCGTGAGCACCGTGAATTTGGACGGCGTCAAAACCGGCCTCGCGGGCTCGCCAGGCGGCCTGGGCGTAGGATTGGATCGCGAGATCGATCTCTTCGGGCGTCATCTCCCGCGCGGGCTGTTTGAGGAAGGGAGCCTTGATGGCCGAGGGAGCAATCGTCTTGGGCACAGCTTGCGGGTTGCACTGCATCCCTCCGTGGTTGATCTGGGCCGCAACCCGACCACCCTCCTGATGGACCGTCTCGATTAATTCGGCCAGGTGAGGGATCAGGTCATCGGAATAAATGCCGACCATCTCGGGATGCGCCTTGCCGGAGGGATGGATGTACATGTGGCCGGTGATGATCAGGCCCACCCCGCCCTGGGCCAGCTCCCGATAGAACGCTTTTAACTCTGGTCTGGGGCGGCCATCCGAGTCTGCCAGGCACTCGGCGGTGGCGGAACGGACTAGGCGATTTGGTAGGCTGAGGGCGCCGATCCTTGCTGATGTAAAAAGCATATTCACTATCTCCTTTCAATTTGGCGGATGGCGACGTTGCCGATAGCCTGGCTCACGTCCAGGTCGACTCGCTCCTCGGCGCTCTCGTAGCCGGGCGAGGTGCAGACATCGTCCCAGCACCGATAATTATGCGGTAGTTGGTGCGCAGCCAGTCCGGTGTCCACGTGGACGCGCACCGCCAATCCCTCTGGAATGCGGATAGTTGTCTGGCCGATGGCCCCATCGATCCGCGCCCAAAAGTGTCCTTCCTCCGGCAAGGTGACGGTGGTCTGGCCGATCCCCATATCCACGTCCAACCCGCTCACTGTCAGGCCCCGCAGGTCAACGTTGGATTCTCCCACCCCGAGACTGATCTCCAGGTCCAGGGGAACGTTGGGGTTCAGCCCCAGGTCCCAGGTTCGCTGCCCACCCCATCCGCCAGGGAAGGGGCCGACCGTCACGCTCTCGCTTCGCAGGGCAAACGTGGCTTTTTCGCCCGCGACGGTAAAGTCAGGCCTGACCCTCTCGCCCCGGCCTGGGCGGAGCACGCCCTCGATCAGGTTGGCCGATTCGACGCGGCTTGCGAGGAGCGATTCGACGCGCAGCGTCCCGACGCTGTGCGCGATGATGACCTCGGCCTCGGTCGCTCCATCCAGCGCCTGTCGGATCTCGTCGCCGACCCCGGCCCGCTCGGTTCCGGCGTAGGCACCGAGCAGCCAGAGCGCGCCCGCCAACACGATCAATGTCAACAACAGCGCCAGCAGCGATCCCCAGGCCGAGCGGCGACCGAGGAGAATATCCAGGCCCGCGGCAATGAGCAGAACCGGCCACAGCCGGAAGATCACGTCCCAAAGACTCCAGGATAGGATTCCCAGATTGTTCAGCAGGAACACAACGCCCAGACCGATCAGAATCACCGGGCCGACCAGCCCACCCCTATGGACATCTCTTTTCTCATTCATATTGTTCTCCTAAAAGTTTGTCGGAGTGAGAGCTTGGGAAGCTCATAACCGACAAACGGCAATGAGGGTTACCCCAAAAAGTTATACCACTTGAGACTGCTTATTTTGATCCCCGGGAAGTGTTCCCAGAATTCGCCCGTACAAGGAAAGAGAGAAAGGTTGCAGGAGACGACGACGCTTTTTATCTCCCCCTTTGTCGGTAGCCGAATGATACCACGCGGGGGAAGAGAGCGCAACTTCAACTGTGTACCTGGCGAACCCTCTCCCGCGAGGGCCTTGCTAGCCCGTAGCAGTGGATGTGGTATAATCGCAAACTGTATTCGTTTACTGTCCTGGTTGATACAGCAGATGGGCAGCGGATAAACGGATGAGCTGATGATGAAGACATTATTCAGTATTTTCCTGGCGATGACGTTGATCGTATTGGTGGGCTGTGGCGAGGTGATCACGCCGCAGCCGACCAAAGAGGCAGAGTTGCCTGTCGGCACGTCGCCTCCCGTCGCTACGCCTACGCTTCCACCCCGGCTGACGGCTACGGCGCTGCTCCTTCCGCCAGCCACCACAGCCACGCCCACCATTACCCCCACCCCGATGATACACGTCGTCCAGGCCGGGGAGGCGCTGTACACCATCGCTCTCGCTTATGGAGTGAGCGTGGAGGCGCTCCAGAACGCGAACGGCGTCACCAATCCCCAAGCTTTGCAACCGGGGCAGGAATTGATTATTCCCACCGGCGAGGAAGCGGCTGAAACCACGTTCGGCGTGCTGCTGCCCACGTCCACGCCGCTCCCTTTTGAAAAACGGGGCGTCGTTTTTTACGAGACGCCCGTCGGCAGCCTGCTTGGCCTGGGGGAGATCGTCAACACCACAGAGTTCAACATCACCAACGTACAGGTGCGTGTGATGCTCTTTGATGCGGTCGGCGCGTTGCTGACCGAGGCGGATGCATTTGTGGACGCCGAATTTATCCCCCCGGGAGAGCGCTCCCCGTTTCGCATCCTGTTCACGGCCCCTCCGCCGACCTGGGCGAGTTACGATGTGGCGATTATCCGCGGCGAAGCAGCCGGACCGCTGGTGGATTCCTATGTACCGATCGCCGTGACCGAGGTGGAAGGTGGGCTTTCTGGCTCTCAATTCCAGGTGCGCGGGATGGTGCAGAACACCAGCGACGGGCGGAGCGCCGAGAATGTACGCGTTATCGTGACGACGTATGACGTCCAGGGATTGGTCACGGGGTCTCGGCAGAGTACCGTGGAGGTCACAGGGGCGCTCGCGCCTGGGGCGACAGCTCCCTTTAGTTCACTGTTCACCTTCTACGGCGACGTCCCCGCCGATTTTCACGTCATCGCGCTGGGTCGCGTCGCGGCTGAGTAACCCATTTAAGGGAGGAGTCACCATGAACTCCGTTCATCCAGAAGGACGAAGATGTAGGGCGATTGCGGATTGGAACAATCCGACGCTAACCGCTACAGGCGCTCGTCATTCCGAGTGGAGTCGCAGCGTCGTGTGGCGACACACGACGCCACACGGAGGAATCCCCCCCGGTGGTTTTGCTTGCGAAAGTGGAGATTCCTCGACCCTTCGACACTCCCGCTGGTCGCAGGGCAGGCTTCCCTTCGGTCGCTCGGAATGACGCAAATTTGTAACGGACCTATTTTCGGAGGAGCGTCGTTGTATCGGATCCTGCGTTTCATCGCTGTTATTCTTTCTCGCCTGTTTTTTCGCATCGAGTGCGTGGGGTTGGAAAATTTCCCCGATGATCCGCCCTATCTCTTGGTGAGCAATCATCTGTCTGCCCTCGACTCTCCACTGGTGATGTCGATATGTCCCCACAAGATCCGCGCCTTTGCCGCGAGCAAGCACAAGCGCAATCCGCTCTTTGGTCCACTGCTGACGCTGGCCGGCGCCATCTGGGTGCGGCGCGGGGAGGTGGATCGGCAGGCGTTGCGGGAAGCATTGGAGTTGTTTGAGCGCGGAGAGGTGCTGGGAGTGGCCCCGGAAGGAACCCGCGCTCGGGGAACGATCGCGTTGCGGGAGGGGAAAACCGGCGCGGCCTACCTGGCCGCCCGCGCCGACGTGCCGATCGTGCCGGTGGGGCTGGCCGGAACGGAGAATATGGCCCACAACCTCCCCCGGTTGCGCCGTACTCCCGTGCGGTTCGCCGTCGGCGAGCCTTTCCGACTGCCAGGCGGACGCGCGCGCGGTCAGAAGTTGCAGGAGTATACCGACCTCATGATGCACCGCATCGCCGAGTTGTTGCCGGAAGAATACCGGGGCCTGTATGGTTGATGGAGGTATCGCCATGGCACGAATTGTCTTTATGGGCACGCCGGACTTTGCCGTACCGACGTTAGAGGCGCTGGCCGACGCGCACCGGGTGGTCGGCGTCGTCACGCAGCCGGACCGAAAAAGCGGGCGTGGACGGCAGCTAAAAGCGCCTCCGGTCAAACGGGCGGCACTGGAGCGTGGCCTGCCGCTGTTCCAGCCGCGGACGCTGCGCACGCCAGATCCGCTGGCGCGCCTGGCAGACTGGGAGCCGGAGGTCATCGTCGTGGCGGCCTTTGGGCAGATTTTATCTCAGGACGTGCTCGATCTGCCCCCGCACGGCTGCCTCAACATCCACGCTTCGTTGCTGCCTCGCTGGCGAGGCGCGGCTCCGGTGGCGGCGTCCATCCTGGCGGGCGACGAGATCACCGGTGTGACGATCATGCGGATGGACGCCGGACTGGATACGGGGCCTATCCTGGCGCAGCAGGAGGAGCCGATCCGATTCGACGACACGAGGGCGACGTTGAGGGATCGACTGTCCCGGTTGGGAGCTAAATTGTTGATCGAGACACTGCCGGCGTATCTGGCGGGAGACCTGCCCCCTCGACCTCAGCCGGAGGAGGGGGTAACCTACGCCGAGCAACTGCGTAAGGAAGACGGCCTGCTCGACTGGTCGCGTCCGGCGGTCGAATTGGACTGGCAGATGCGGGCGTTCACTCCCTGGCCGTCCGTTTTCACGTTCTGGCGCGGGCGGCGGCTCAAGGTGCTGTGGGCCACGCCGTTGCCCGATTGGTGTGGGGACGCGCCGCCGGGCACTGTGATCGCTCTGACGGATGGGGCGGCCGTCGCCGCAGGCAAAGGCGCGCTGCGTCTGGAGAGAGTGCAGTTAGCGGGAAAGCGGGCGATGGACGTCGAGGTCTTTTTGCAGGGTCAGCGCGATTTTGTGGGTAGTCGGTTGGATAGTGGACGAATAACGAATGACGAATGATTGCTCATCAAAAACGTCGCCTGGAGCGCTCCAGGCGACGTTTTTGCCTTTTTACGGACCTTTATTCTTCCTCTTCCTCGTCCGGTAGCTTGAGTATCTGATCTACCAGCCCGTAGTCGATGGCTTCCTCGGCAGTCATAAAGCGGTCGCGGTCGAAGTCGGCCGAGATCTGTTCCACCGACTGGCCGGTGTGGTGGGCAAGCAGGCCATGCAGCAGATCCTCGACGCGCTTTAACTCCTTGAACTGGATCTCGACGTCGGGGGCATATCCTTGCGCGCTGCCGCCGGCGGGGTGCATGTGAACGGTGGCGTGGGGCAGTGCGTAACGATAGCCCGCCGTGCCCGCGGCCAACAGTACCGTGCCCATGCTCGCGGTCACTCCCAGGGCGTAGGTATGGACCGCCGTTTGCACGTGCTGCATCGTGTCATAGATCGCCAGCCCGTGGTAAATGATGCCTCCAGGACAGTTGATGTACAGCGAGATCGGCTCGTCGGGATCCTCGCCCGTGAGGTACAACATCTGGGCGACCACCAGGTTGGCGACCTGGTCGTTGATCGGCATGCCGATGAAAATGATACGGTCTTTGAGCAACCGTGAGTAGATGTCGTAAGCGCGCTCGCCGCGCCCTGTCGTCTCGACTACCATGGGGATCAATGCCATAGGCGAAATTCTCCTTGAATCTATCGGGAGTAGGGAGTAAGGAGTAGGAAGTAGGGTTTTCTCTTTACGCTCTACTCGTTACTTTCAGATGACTGCTCTGGTACGCCCTCCGCTTCCTGTGCCCCGGCGGGCGCCAGCTCTGGGGCCTCTCCCTTGGCGATGGCGACCAACCGTTCTAGGGCCTTGTTACCCAGCAGACGATTCAGCACATCGTGCCGCCCCGCGTCCGTGTTCAGAACGGTGCGCATTTCCTCGGCCCGGCTGCCCCAGGAGGCGCTGATCTCGTCGATCTGCGCGTCGATCTCTTCCTCGTCCACATCGATCTCTTCCGCCCTGATGATCTCGCCCAGCATCAGGACGCGCTTGAGCGTGGTCACAGCGCCAGGCTTCAACTCCTCTCGCAGTTCCTCCATCGTCTGGCCCTGGATGCGCAGATAATCATCCAGCGAGAGACGGAGCTGGCTCTTGACGGCTTGCTCGTAATCTTCGACGGCGTCATCCACCGCCTCCTGGAGCAGCACCGGGGGATACTCGACTCGAGTTTGATCGAGGATGTCTTCCAGCACTTGCCGGGCGTACTCGTTATCGGCTTCCCTCTGCGCCTCTTCCCGTAATCGCTTTCTGACCTGCTCTTTCAACTCCTCGAACGTATCAAAGTTGCCCACCGTGCGCGCCAGGTCGTCGTCCAGTTCAGGGAGAAAGTGTTCGTACACGGCTGTCAGCACGACGTCGAACTCCGCCTCCTGGCCCTGCAATTCCTCCTCGGGATAGTCGTCCGGCAGCGTCAGGGTAAAGGTTTGCTCCTCGCCTTCCTCCATCCCCACGATCGCCTCGTGGAAACCGGGCGCAGGCTCGTCCTCTTCAGCGTCCAGCAATACTTGAAGATCCTCCTCATCCAGAAATATCTCTCCATCGGCTGTCTCCCCGTACAGATCCATCATCACCACGTCGCCCAACGCCGCCGGGCGCTCCACGGGCGTGAGGATCGCGTTCTGCTTGCGGATCTCTTCGAGCGCCTCCTCAAGTTCCTCTGCCGAGACCTCGACGTCTGGTGGGTCGAGGCGATAGTCGCGATAGTCGCCCAGATCCACCGTCGGGCGCAGGGGTACGGTGAAGGTGAAGGTGAGCGGATCGGGCGTGACGTCCTCCAATATGCCGGCGGAATGAGGCTCGATCTCTTCTTGCTCCAACGCCTTGCGATAGACCTCGTCGGCCAGAACGTTGGCGATCTCTTGAAAGACGGTCTCCTCGCCAAATCGCTGCACGACGACGTTGTAGGGGGCCTTACCCTTGCGGAAACCGGGGATGTTTACCTCTCTTGAGATGCGGCGCGCGACCTGCCGCTTGGCCTGTTCGGTCCGCTTTTCGCTCACCTCGATGGTAAGGTGTAACTGACGGTTCTCTAGAGCTTCCGTGGTGATCTTCAAGTGCGTATCTCCTGTTGTCGTACTCATTTCCTCATCCATTTTTCAATGGGGAAGGCGGGACTCGAACCCGCACGGGTCGCCCCACGTGATCCTAAGTCACGCTCGTCTGCCAATTCCGACACTTCCCCACGACTGCATTATAACGCCGAGTGACTGTTCACGCAAGGTTGACAATTATGTCTGCTGTTGGTATCATCGTTTCTGGCATAAAGCGTGAACTGTAATCAATCACACGAGGAGGGCTTGATGAACCTGGACAAGTATTCGCGTTTCAGTAAATTGGATCCTGACAATATGCTCGACCGGATCGGCGAGTTGCCGCGCCAGTGTCGGGCGGCCTGGACGCTGGTGCAAAAGGCAACACTGCCGCCTAACTACCGCGCGGTCCGGCACATCGTCATCGTGGGGATGGGCGGCTCGGCCATCGGCGGAGCGTTATTGCAGGGGCTGGTGGCGGAGGAGTGCGCTGTCCCCATCACCATCGTACGTGATTACAGGCTCCCAGCCTTTGTTCAAGGGCCTGATTATTTAGTTATTGGTTGCAGTTATTCGGGCAACACAGAGGAGACGCTGTCGGCTTTTGGGGAGGGTCTGGAACGAGGCGCTCGGTTGATGGCGGTCACGACCGGGGGAAAGCTGGCTACGATGGTGCGGGAGAGGGGATTACCGCTGGTACGCTTCGACTACTCGTCGCAACCACGAGCTGCGTTGGGCTACTCCTTCGTGCTGCTTTTGGGAATTTGTTGGCAGTTGAGGCTACTGCGTGACTATTCCGCCGATCTGGAGGAGGCCGCGGAGGTGATGAGTGCCTGGCAGATCGAGATCGGCCCCAAGGTGCCGACGACGCGCAACGCGGCCAAGCAACTGGCGCTCCAGCTCGAAGGCCAGTTGCCCGTCGTCTACGGGGCGGGCTTTCTGGCCGCCGCCGCCAACCGCTGGAAGACCCAGTTCAACGAGAACAGCAAGCATTGGGCCTTCTTCGAGGTGTTGCCCGAACTGAACCACAACGCCGTCGTGGGCTTTGGCATCCCCCAGGAAATGCAGGAGCGAGCCAACGTGCTGATGCTGCGCTCGAACATGGATCACCCCCGCGTGCAGGCGCGCTGGAAGGTGACGCGGGAACTGCTCGCGCGCGAGGGTGTGGCCGTCAGAGAACTCGAAGGGCGGGGCGAAAGCGCTCTCGCGCAGATGCTCTCGCTGATCCACCTTGGCGATTACGTGAGTTTCTATCTGGCGATGGTTAACGACGCGGACCCCACGCCGGTCGAGACCATCGCCTTCCTCAAGCGACGGCTGGCGGAGTTTGCCTTTTGAGTTGAAATCGTGTAGAATAAGTCTGTAACTGAATAAGCGTTCCTTCTCCGACCCATCATCCCTACGGGCAGAGCCTATGGGGGATGGGCGACAGGGTGCGATTGGAAACGGTCGCGCCTCCCGTGCTTGGAAAGGAGAACAGACGGCGATGTGGCAATGCACCGGCGTTCACTTCTTTCCAAGTGGGCGCCGTTTTTTTGTTTAACAGAGACAAATAGCAAGATAATACCCGCAAATCTCCGACCCATCGCCCCTACGGGCCGAGCCTATGGGGGATGGGCGATAGGGTGTGATTGGAAATGACCACACCTCCCGCGCTTGGAAAGGAGATCAGGCCGATGTGAGTTATCCTTTGGGACTCTTCCATCTGTCCTTTTCCGGCGCGAGAAGCGGAAAGGGGGTGATGGAAGCACAGCGGACGCGATGTAGCACGAGTATCAAAACCGATCAAAACTTTTACAACAAAAGGAGACTCACGATGAAGAAACGAATCTTTTGGACATGTACAATCTTGCTGGTTATGCTGGCCTCGCTGGCTGGCTGTGGCCCGGCCCAGACTCCAACCCAGGCTCCCGCGCCGACGAAAGCTCCTCAAGAACCAGCACCAACGGAGGCCCCCCAGGAACCGACCCTGGAGGGCAAGGTGATCATCTTTCACGCCGGCAGCCTGACTGTGCCGATAGACGAGCTGACCAAAGCCTTCCAGGCTAAATACCCCGACGTGACGTTCGAGACCGAGGCCTCGGGCAGCAACGCCGCCGCCCGCAAGATCAGCGAGCTGGACCGCGAAGCCGACGTGATGATGTCCGCCGACTACACGGTCATTGACAAGCTGCTGATCCCGGACTTGGCCGAGTGGAACGTCCGGTTCGCGCGCAACACGATGGTCATCGCCTACAACGAGCAATCGCAGTACGCCGACGAGATCAATGCGGACAACTGGTACGAGATCCTCACCCGCGAGGGCGTGATCTATGGCCACTCCGATCCCGACGCCGATCCCTGCGGCTACCGCACCTTGTTGGTCTTTCAATTGGCCGAGGAGCACTATGGCATCGAGGGGTTGGCCGAGCAGTTGGACGCTGCCTGTCCACCGGAGAACGTGCGTCCCAAGTCGGTTGAGCTGATCGCTCTGCTGGAATCGGGCGACATGGACTATGCTTTCGAGTATCGCTCGGTGGCGGTGCAGCACGGGCTTAAATTCGTCGAGCTGCCGGACGAGATCAACCTGAGCATGGTCGAACAGGCCGACTTTTACAGCCAGGCCAGCGTCGAGATCGCCGGCAAGGAACCCGGAGAGACGATGACGATGGTGGGCAAGCCCATCGTCTACGGCGTGACCATTCCCAAGAACGCCCCCAGCCCGGAGCTGGCGGTCGAGTTTGTCAAATTCCTGCTTGGTCCCAATGGACAGGCGATCATGGAGGGACAGGGCCAGCCGCCCATCGTGCCGCCCGTCTCTGGCGACGTGAGCGCCTTGCCCGCCGAATTGCAGGAGATGGTCTCAGAAGCAGCGGCGGCCCCGGCCCCCGCTCCCGCCGCCGAGGTCGCCCTGAGCGTCACCGGCGCGGTGGAGAACGAACTGGCGCTCTCCCGCGCCGACCTGGAGGAGATGGGTGTGGAAGAACTCACCGTCGAACACCCCAAGAAGGGCGATCAGACCTACGAGGGCGTGCGCCTGAGCAAAGTCCTGGAGGCCGCCGGCCCCACCGGAGAGACGCTCACCTTCGTCGCCGCCGATGGCTACACCGCTGACCTGGCGCTTGCCGACGCGCAAGCCTGCGAGGACTGCCTGATCGCCTTCGATGGCGACAGCCTCCACTCGGCGATGTCCGGGATGGAGGGGATGCTCTGGGTCAAGGGCTTGATCGGCATCGAGGTAAAGTAAACGATGAAGAAAGCGATCCTTTTCGCCTCCGTCGCAATCCTGGCGCTGGCTCTGCTGAATGGCTGCGGTCCCATCGTCGAAGCGCCTGACGCCACACTGACGGTCAAATCGGGCGATCAGAGCGTCACGCTGACCTGGGAGGAGATCCAAGAGATGCCCGCCTACGAGGGCATGGGCGGGATGATCAGCAGCGTGGGCACCGTCACACCGCCGGCGCAGTACAGGGGCATTACGCTGGAGGACCTTTGCAGCCTTGTGGGCGGCGTCAACGAGGCGAACAGCGTCAGCGTAATCGCCAGCGACGGCTATGCCATGACCTTTTCCTACGACCAGATCGTCGCCGGTAACTTTGACACCTACGATCCGGTCACCGGCGAGAACGCGCCCTTCGACGGCAAGTTGTGGGCCGTCGTCGCCTACGAGCGGGAGGGCGAACCCTTGCCGAAGGAAGAGGATGGCGTGTTCCGGCTGGCGATTCTCGGCTCACCCAAGTTGGTGACGGACGGGCACTGGTGGGCCAAGTGGGTGGAGGCCGTTGAGGTCAAAGAGGCGCTCGATCAGTGGACGCTCCACCTGGAGGGCGCGATCTCCGAGGACATGGATCGAGGAACCTTCGAGACCGGCGCCGCCCCCAACTGCCACGGTACGTCCTGGACCGACGACAAGGGCCGCGCCTGGATGGGCATTCCGCTGTGGTTGCTGGTCGGGCGCGTGGACGATGAAAACAAGCACGAGGACGACGCCTTCAACGACGACCTGGCCGCCGCCGGTTACGAGATCCACGTGATCGCCGGCGACGGATACAGCGTCTCGTTCGACAGCGCCGCCATCGCGCGCGACGACGACATCATCGTGGCCTACCTGATGGACGACGCGCCCCTGGAGGAGGATCACTGGCCGCTGCGGCTGGTCGGATCGAGCCTGGATAAATCCCAGTGGGTGGGGAACGTCGTCGCCATCGAACTTGTTTTGCCCTGAGCGAGTCAGGTGCCCGGTACTTTGGAAGTGCCGGGCACCTGATCACAAAGACATGATGAAAAAGCTAAACTATCTCGTCCTCATCCTGATGCTCACCGTGACGCTCAGCGCCTGCGCCCCTCGTGCGCAAGAAAAGACAGAAATGCGCGTGCTCATCGCCGGCAGCCTCGTCATCCCGTTCGAGCACCTGGAGCAGGCCTTTGAGGCCCAGCACCCGGAGGTGGACGTGCTGATGGAGGGCCACGGCAGCATCCAGTGCATCCGCCACGTGACGGAACTGGAGCAACTGGCCGACGTCGTCGCCGTGGCCGACTATGCGCTGATCCCGATGCTGATGTACGAGACGCGCGAGCCGGAGACAGGCAGGCCCTACGCATCGTGGCTGCTCCAGTTCGCCACGAACGATTTGGGGCTGGCCTACACGGCGCAGAGCGTCCACGCGGACGAGATCGACGCGGACAATTGGCACGAGATCGCCGCCCGGCCCGACGTGCTGTTCGGCCTCTCCGACCCGCGCTTTGACGCCTGCGGCTACCGCGGCCTGATGACGACGCAGTTGGCGGAGCGATACTATGGCGACGACCGCATCTTTGACCGGGTGTTTGGCGGGCGATTCACCCAGTTCCTCCGCGTGCAGACGCAGGACGGCGCCGACGTCATCTCGGTGCCGGAGGTGCTTCAGCCAAAGGAGGAAAGCGGCCTGGTGATGCGCGGATCGAGCGTGCGACTGCTTGGCCTGCTCGAATCGGGCGACCTGGACTATGCTTTCGAGTACAAGAGCGTCTCTCGGCAGCACGGGCTAGAATTTCTGCCGTTGCCCGCCGAGATCAACTTGAGCGACGAGGACCACCAGGAGAACTATGACCGCGTGCGGGTCAGGCTGGCGTTCCAGCGCTTTACCAGCGTCAACCCCGAGTTCGAGGGCAAGGCCATCGCCTACGGGATCACCATCCCGACGAACGCCCCGCACCCCGACCTGGCCGCCGAGTTCATCCGCTTTCTCGTCGGGCCGGAGGGACAAAAGATAATGGCGGAGAATCAGCACCCGATGATCCTGCCGCCAATCGCCGATAACGAGGCCGCGCTCCCGCCAGAGTTGCAGGCCCTGGTCGAATAGATATGAAAGCCTTGTTCGCCAACAAAATGCACGCGCTGTTCGTCGTGCTCGGCGCGCTCCTCATCTTCTTCGTCGCCTGGCCGCTGCTGCGGACGGTCACGGCCTCCGGCCCCGTCCTTCTCTGGCAGACGCTCCTCGACGACGAGGTGCGCCGCTCGATCCTGCTGACTTTTTACTCGTCGCTGCTCGCCACCCTCTTTGCCTTTGTCTGCGGCGTCCCGCTGGCCTACCTGCTGGCCCGCGTCGAGTTCCCCGGCAAGTGGCTCGTCGAGGGGATTATCGACGTGCCCATCGTCGTCCCGCACTCGGCGGCGGGCATCGCGCTGCTGATGGTTTTCGGGAGGCGCACGCTCCTGGGCCGGGCGTTCGGCCTCCTCGATCTCAAGTTCGTCTCTGCCGCGCCGGGGATCGTCATCGCCATGCTCTTTGTCAGCCTCTCGTTCCTGGTCAACGCGGCGCGGGAGGGGTTCGAGGCGGTGGACCCCCGCCTGGAGCGGGTCGCCCGCACGCTGGGCGCGTCGCCCTGGCGGGCGTTCTGGCGCGTCTCCTTCCCGCTCGCCTGGCGCAGCATCCTCTCGGGAATGATCTTGATGTGGGCGCGGGGCCTGAGCGAGTTCGGGGCCGTCGTTATCCTCGCCTACCACCCGATGGTCGCGCCGGTGCTGCTCTACGAGCGTTTCGAGTCCTTCGGGCTGCGCTACGCCCGACCGGTGGCGACGTTGATGATCCTGATCTGCCTGGCGACCTTTGCCGTGCTGCGCGTGACCGCCGGGCGGAAGCGAGGCGCGACGTGAGCGAGCGCGCGCAGTGGGCGCGCGCGCGGTGGGCGCGTGGTAGTTTGCAGGTCGCAGACCTGTGGATCGAGCTGGGCGAATTTCACCTGCGCCAGATCGGTCTCGACATCGCCCCTGGCGAATATTTTGTCGTTCTCGGCCCGACGGGCGCGGGGAAAACAGTGTTGCTGGAAACCATCGCCGGCCTGTACCGGCCCGAGAGAGGCCGCATCCTCGCGGATGGCGAGGAGATCACGGACGTGCCGCCGGAGCGGCGCGGCATTGGGTTCGTCTACCAGGACTATGTGCTGTTCCCGCACTTGAGCGTGGAGGAGAACGTCGCGTTTGGTCTCCACATGCAGCGGCAGGAGAGCGAGGTCATCCGAAAGCGCGTGACGGAAATCAGCGAGCTATTGGGGATCGATCACCTGCTCCACCGCCGGCCCGACACGCTGAGCGGAGGCGAGAAGCAGCGGGCGGCGCTGGCCCGGGCGCTCGTCGTCGAGCCGCGGCTCCTGCTCCTGGACGAGCCGCTGAGCGCGCTCGACCCGGAGACGCGCGAGGGATTGCAGCGCGAGCTGGCCCGGCTGCACCGGGAGCTGGGCACCACTACGCTCCACGTCACCCACGATTTCGAGGAGGCCATCGCGCTGGGAGATCGCATCGCTGTCCTGAACGAGGGGCAGGTCGTGCAGGTCGGCCCGCCGGAAGAGATCTTTCGCAAGCCGACCTCCGAGTTCGTGGCTCGCTTTGTCGGAGTGAGGAACATTTTCCAGGGAGAAATTCATCGGCTGGAGGATGGCGGCAAGGCGCTCGACCTCGACGGGCTGGAGATCGCGGTGGTCACCAAACTTGATGGAAAGGTCCACGGCTCGATCCGGCCCGAGGACATCCTGCTGTCCAGAGAGCCGCTCCATTCCAGCGCGCGTAACGCCTTCCGTAGCCGGATCGTGAACATCGTGGACAAGGGCATCCTCGTCTACGTCACCGTGCGCGTTCTGCTCGACGCTGATCCGGGCCGGTCACCGGAATTCACCTGCGTGATCACCAGGACGTCGGCGGAGGAGATGAAGCTGCGAGAGGAGATGGACGTCCACATCGTCTTCAAGGCCTCGGCGGTGCACGTCTTTTGAGAGTGAAGAGGAGTGTTTGAATGTCGAGTTCCCGTCTGTTGTTGATACTTGTTCTATTGCTCGTGTTGATCGTCGTCGGCGTGGCCGTGGCCGCGGCGGCGGGAGTCAGGGCGCTGGCGCCATTGCGCCTGCCCTTCGATTACTCGTGGAACATTCTGGTCGAGGAGGCGGACGGCATGGCGGACTGCGCCGAGTGCCACGAGACGGCCGAGTTCCACACCTGCACCACCTGTCACGACGATCACGGCGCGATCGAGCTGGAGGATCTGCCCTTTTACGCCCTGATCGCCTTCACTGGCGACGTGCCGCAGCCGGGGTTCGTCCGCGTCAACGACGTCCTGCCCTACCGCGACCAACCCCACACCTACGTGCCTCTGCTCGACTTTTTGGCGGAGCAGGGCGTGACCGATTTCGAGAGCGTGACGCTGGCCTCGCGGGACGAGGGGTTCGTGACCATCGAGCGGCCCAATCTGACCGCTTCGTCGCTGCTGATGCCCTACGAGGACGGCATTCGCTTCGCCGACGAGAACCTGCACGTCTCCACCTGGATGAAGGGGATCACGCGCATCATCGTCGTGGGGAAGGAGAGACCCTTGCAGATCGACGGAGAGGCGACCTCGATGGGCCGCCTGCTCCTGGGGCCGACCCGCTCCGTCACCGTCGAGCAGACCGACGTGATGCTCAAGAGCGAGACGGACGGCCAGATCCGCGAGGCCAAGACCGCCTCCCGCGTCGAGGGCGCACCAGTCGAGGCCATCGTCGCTGACCCGGCGTTCGAGATCCTCGTCGTGCGCGACGGGAGCGGGCAGGAACACGCGCTGACGGCGCAGGAAGTAAAAGGCGCGATCCTCTACGCGGGGCGAGACGGCGTCATCCTGGTGCTGCCGGAGCGCGGTCGCAGCCAGTGGATTAAGAACGTGGTCGAGATCATTTCAGAATAGAGATGAAGAGAATTCTATTTCTTGCGCTCACATTGCTCGTTGCCCTGGTCGGCTGTGGCCCATCCTGGGAGGCGACGCTCATTCAGCCGGATGGCAGCCCGTTCACGGTGAACCGGGATACCCTCGATTCGTTGGCCGAGTTTGCCGAGGAGGAGGGCGTTCCTGTGGAGCAAGTACTGGTTGCAGGCGGACACTATGCCGTCGAGCGGTTGATCGTCACCGCTGCGGACGGGACGCGGCGCGAGTACGATTGGGCGCAGGCGGCCGGTAGTGCCTGGTGGCTGGACGATGGGCAGGTCGCCATCGACGGCGAGATATTCCCGGCCTCTCGCGTCGAGGTGGAGCCGCCCGCCCTGTTGGAGCAGGTCGAGGCAAGCATCGTGGACATTGCGCCCACCATCGCCGCCGCTCTGGGCATCGCCGCCCCATTCCAGGCTACCGGGCGGGCGTTGGATGCGCCACGGGCCGATCACGTGCTACTCCTCTTTCTGGATGGCTTGGGCTACGTCCGCTACATCGAGGCATTGGCAGACGGGTTGATCCCCTATCTGGCGACGCTGGAGAAACCCCACGTCGGCCTGACGACGTATCCGCCGTGTACTGCCGTCAGCACCGCTTCGCTGCTCACCGGCGCGCCGCCGAGCGTGCACGGCGCGATCCGGCGCAACATTCACAAGACCGAGGCGGAGACGCTGTTCGACGTGGCCGCGGCCGCCGGACTGCGAGTGATGGCCGTCGAGGGGTATGCCATGAGCTTTAACCTGCGCAGCGCCGAGCTGCGACTCTCCGGCGACCGGGATGGAGACGGCAGCACCGACGACAACGTGCTCGCCAACGCGCTGGCGGTGCTGGAGGAGGGCATGCCCGACCTGTTCTACATCCACTTTCACGGGATCGACGACGCCGGGCACGAGTACGGCCCCGGCGCGCCGGAGGAGGAAGCCAAGATCCGCGAGGTGGACGCCGCCGTGGAGCAGATCGTCGAGGCCACGCCGCCGGGCACGCTCGTCATTGTCTTTGCCGATCACGGAATGCACGCGCTGAACGAGTCGGGACGCCTCGGTAACCACGCACACTTGATCGATTGGACTTTGGATAAAAGTTTTTAGCCTACCACCACATATACGTTCTTCGCTTGGCGAACCGGTATATATAGGGGTTTGGCATTTCTGTTCAGGATTCAAGTCCTAGACAAGCCTTTCTTTACCCGCA